>NZ_JRHO01000014.1:334335-668670 GCF_000765475.1 Methanococcoides methylutens | reverse complement strand
TCTCGAAATTGATGTCATCGATAGTTTCGAACTTTGCAAAAGATGCCGCTGATTCGATAAGCTCCATAAGCTTACGGTTACTGACCTCGATATTCTCAAGGTTCTTTATCTTTTTCTCATCCTTTTCCATTTGCAGGAGCATGTATGCAAATCCATTGACCACATTTGCATGATTGAGAAGATCATGGCGCATGATGTCTGTGAAGATATCTTTAAGTTCATTGGAACGCTCAAGTTGTTCGGCATACTCTTTCAGGATCATCTCAGACCTGACACGGTCCGTGATATCAATAATTACACCTATCACTCCGAGGACATCCCCTGTTATGTCAGTAAAAACAGACTTATTGATCATAATATTGTGTTTTTTCTGATCGCTGGCGTAGATAACTTCTTTTTCATAGGTCCTTGATCCTCCTGTCTTGATCAGTTCCGTGTCCGTGCAATATGATTCAGCGATCTGGATATCAATCTGTAGTTCAGAGATATTTTTTCTAATTATCTCTTCTTTTTTGATACCGGAAAAGTCTTCAAATGCCTTGTTGCATCCAAGATATACTCCTTCTTTATCTTTGTAACATATAGGCGCAGGTATGGCATCAATAAGTTCCTGCATGAAATGAACATGCTTTATCTGTATTTCTTCTGCTTCTTTTCTTTTGGTAATATCATTACCGATGCCTATCGTTCCGATGTTCTCTCCTTTTGAGTTAAGGAGTTTCTTGTAGTTCCATAAAATGACACGTTTTTCCCCATCCTTTCTTGTGATGATGGTTTCCAGATCTGATACTTTCGTCCCTTCTTCTATGATCCTGGTAATTGTTGAGAATATCTCATCGCGATACTCTTTTTCCGGGTATAGTTGGTCCCATATCTTCGTGCTGCCGACAACTTCATCCCTTGTATAACCGCTTATCCTTTCTGCAGCATTGTTCCATATTACGACTTCAACGTCCCTGTTAAGCACATCAAGCCAGATGTCTGCGTTCTCAATAACGGTTTGCTGGAACAGGCTCAGGCTGCTGATCCTTTCTTCTGTTTCTTTCAGGTCCTTTATTTCCTGTTTAAGTTCTTCATTGGAACTTGCCAGTTCAGTATTTTGAATTTGCAGGTTTTCATCAAATTTATCGCGATATCTCTGCAGCTCTTTTTGCATTGCGATGTGTTTTGTGACATCTTTCATGATGCCGATGATCCTGGATGGCTCCCCATTTCTTCCTCTTTGGAATTCGGCATGGTTCTCAAGCCAGTGCTCTTTGCCATCCTGGTCGAGAACCCTGAGCAAGGTGTCAAAAGGAGTACTGTCAGTCAGCATCTTCCGGAATCCGAATTCCAGATCTTCACGGTCTGATGAATTGATGTATTTCAAAAAAGAAGTGCTATGCATCTTATGAGAGTCCAGTCCAAATTTCCTTATCTGAGGGCTGATATAGTCTATAATTCCTTCAGGATCTAATATGTAGAATATGTCAGTTATGTTCTCGATGAGGAGGCTGCATCTGTTCTCTTCTACATTCAATGCATTATGCATTATGCCGCTTTCTATATGAGCTGTCATTAGGGAGTGCCTCCCAATGGAATACATTATACTCATAACGATGAGTACTTTAATTTATATGATCATTTTATGTATATATGTATTTCCTCAATACTCCAAGACATTTGACACACACTTTAACATTTTTTGGATTGAAATATGCTGTGGGCATTTCTGTTCACAAAGTCCACATTCAACACATCTGGATGCCCTTTCCTCAGCTGGCACGAACAGGTCGTAGTGAAGACGTGCCTTTTCAAGATTCCCGTACATGGAAGCACTGTTTAGGTAGGTAAATGCAGCAGGTATGTTAACTCCGGAGGGACACGGCAGGCAGTATTTGCAGTCGGTGCAATTCACTTCGATCTTTTCAAGATATACGTCCTTAACTTTCCCGATGAGCTCATGCTCATTCTCAGAAAGTGATCCTGCAACTCCTTCTTCTGCATAGGTGATATTTTCTTCCAATTGATCGAAATTACTCATGCCGCTCAGGACTATACTGATCTGCGGCTGGTCCCAGAGATATTGCAGACACCAGTTGGCAGGTGTGCGTTTAACATCGGCACTGTCCCATATCTGCTGCGCTTCATCCGGTATCTGTACAAGGCTTCCGCCGCGCAGTGGCTCCATGATGGCAACACCAAGACCTTTATCAGCAGCGTAGTGCAGACCTTCCTTTCCTGCCTGGTAGTTCTCATCCATGAAGTTGTACTGTATCATACAGAAATCCCAGTCATAGCCATCCACGATCTCTTTGAATACCCCAAGGTCATCATGGAAGGAGAATCCTATATATTTGATCTTGCCGGCTGATATTGCACTTTCAATAAAATCGAACATTCCCAGTTCTTTCATCTTTTCCCAGTGACCTTTTGTGAAGCCGTGCATGAGGTAGAAATCGATGTATTCTGTCTGAAGCCTGCGGAGCTGATCATCAAGGTAGCGGTCCATATCATCTCTTGTTTCCACCAGCCATAAGGGCAATTTTGTTGCAAGATAGACCTTTTCACGATAGCCCTTGCTCAGCACTTTTCCCACAAATGGTTCGCTTTTTCCTTCGTGGTATGGATAAGCTGTGTCAAAATAGTTCACACCCTGATCGATGGCGTATTCGATCATCCGGGTTGCCTGCTCTTCATCGATCTGGTCATCTTTTCCATCGATCACAGGGAATCTCATGCACCCGAAACCAAGTACTGAAACGTTCTCTCCTGTTCTTCCAAATTTACGGTATAACATCTCATCCCTCTATTTTATGTATCATCAGTTATCTCTTGAGCTTGCACGGTATTGCATCGATTTTCTTCTACAGATCTAATGATAGATGTTTACCGTTATTAATATTCAATCGTTGTGCTGGTGATCCTTTGTATCGAACGGTCAGGTCTGATGGTGTTGCCCAGAAGGAGTTCAAGAATTCGGTCTTCATAGGCCATGCTGCTCCCATAAAAAACGAAGCAGATGCGAAAGCCTTTGTGCTTGGCGTTAAGGAGCGATACAGTGATGCCAATCACAATGTCTCTGCTTATCTTATCAAGAACTGTAGCACCCTTGTGGCAAAGTATGATGATGACGGTGAGCCAGCAGGAAGTTCCGGGAAGCCTGTCTTCAAGGTGCTGGAGCTTAAGGAGCTGAGCAATGTTGCAGTGGTGGTAACCCGTTATTTCGGTGGTGTAAAACTGGGATTTGGAGGTCTTTCCAGGGCCTACAGGGAAGCAGCGGTTGCAGCTATCGAGGAAGCCGGGATAATTGAAGTGCATGAAATGACGGCCCTGAAATTGAATGTCACCTATTCCGACATCCAGCCGGTGAAGAAGCTGGTCGAAGAATATGGCCACCTGCTGGATGAGAATTACACCGACATCGTGGAACTGTCTGTTGAAGTTAGAAAAGGCACTGAGGATGATCTTATCTCAAAGGTCACAGACCTGACCAGGAACAGGGCTACTGTGGCATATATTAATGGTTGATCTCCCTCTTACAAGTAAACTATTTATTTCAGGTGATCCATCTTTTTTTTGGGGATCCTGTATGCAGATAAGAAAAGAAGAAGATACCGATTACATCGCGATCACAGAGGTGAATGATCACGCTTTTGGCCAGGAGAACGAGGGGCAGCTTGTTGTGAATTTAAGGATGCACTCCGATTTTGTTCCTGAGCTTTCACTGGTTGCCGAGGTAGATGGCAAGGTTGTAGGACATATCCTGTTCTTCCCGATCAAGGTCGTTGACGATGGCAAGGAATTTGACTCCCTTTCACTGGCACCAATGTCTGTTCTCCCGAAGTTCCAGAAGCAGGGTATTGGCAGTGCTCTTGTAAAGGAAGGGCTTACCGTGGCGGAGAACCTTGGATATGAGTCCGTGATCGTTCTGGGCCATGCTGAATATTACCCACGCTTTGGTTTCAGACCCGCATCACAGTGGGATATCAGGGTTCCTTTTGAGGACGTGCCGGATGAGGCATTCATGGCAATGGAGCTTGTTGATGGTGCACTGGATAATGTCAGAGGTATTGTGGAATATCCTGAGGAGTTCAGTGAGGTCTGAAACTGTTTTACCCGGGAGCTTTTCGAAATTCGATCATCAATTGTTTCCTCCTTATTTCTATTTATTCTATTTATTTTACGTTCCGATATATATTCTATCCAGAAAAATTCTATATATACTTCTGTCTATTCAACGCCTGAGGGTCATGTCCAATGACTCCCCCTCCTTCAGGCAATATTATGATCGACAATACAAAAATATTCAGAAAAATCATCGATTCAATAACGACGATAGTCCTGTACCTCCTTCTCCTGACACTGGTCGTGGGGATGGCTAAAACACTTCTGGACCTGAGATTCACCGTCTTCACATCCCTGGATGTTGGTTTCAATCACATGGTCTCCAGCGTGCTCACGATCTTCATACTGATCGATCTGTTCAACATTTTCGTGGATTACCACGAGCATGAGCGCATCAAGCTTACATACGTTACTGATGCCACCATCCTGATCGTGATGCGCGAGATCGCAGTGGGCATGTATGCAAAGGAGTTCGAAGCCGGATTCATCTTTGCCCTTGCGGCTCTGATGCTGGTGCTGGGAATCGTGCGTGTGCTTGCCATCAAGTATTCTCCTGAGGAGATGCATGATATTGTGCCGGAATTTATGAATGGTAAGAAAAAAGAACCGGAAAGTGAAGTGGGATAACAGTCATGTGGACTGTTCATCCTTCCACTTGCTTTTAAAGATCACTTGGATCTCATTCTGGTGTGACCTCATCGTACTCAGGATGTTCGACCTTTCCCATGAAGAGGATGCATCCGGTCCTTTTGTCTTCGATAAAGAACATGAACGGGTGGTCTGCCCTGAACTCTTTTATGACCGGCTGGTTGTACGAAAGGCCGTCTTCAGCTACAACCGCTGTGGCTGTAGCGGCTTCTGTTCCTTTTTCCTGTACGTCAATCACTGCTTTGTGGATAACTCTTGATATCGTCAGGTCGGCTTCTTCATTGATCCCTGAGAAATTAGCATTTGAGAATGCATCCGTCATCCCCATCCCGGCAAGGGTGTCCGATAGCTGTGTTGTGCTCTCAAACTTGAATTTTGGCAACCAGAGATTCACTTCGTGGTCTGTGTTCATGTTCATTTTAAGGCTGTTATATTCATTCAGTGTGAATGAACTCTCAAAGCTGCCAATGTCCGCATTTTCCGGGAGGACGACGTACATGGAAAGATCATCGCCTTTGTATGGCAGTTCGATGATATGTGCTTTGGAGCTCTCCCCATAGTTGTAAAATCCGGAAGTGCTCATCATGTCGACACTGCTTTGTTGTCCTTCGGAAGGGTGAAAGTATTCTTTCTTTGTGTTTTCTTCCGGGAATTCATTTATCCATTTCCCGTTGAAATAGATGGCATTTGTGATTACCATTGCTTTGCTGCCGTCAATAGCATCGCTATTCAACACGTCTTTTATTTTGTTGTTGGTCTTCTCCTCGATCCATTTGTTGATGGTGTCAATGGAACCTTTTGGGTCATTGGCAAAATCAAGTTCCTCTATCTTTCCAGAATAGTAATTCTCAACAGCACTTTCGTACTCCGGCTTAAGCTGAACTCCTTTCCTCAGCCACAGTGCGTTGGCAGTTGTTAATTCATATTCATCCGGGTCATTGTTTATCGTGTGGATGTAGTCTTTAGCGCTCAATCGCAAAACTGACCTGTCCATTGGATAGTAGAAGACATTCGCCATCTCTTCCTGCGTGTTCCCTGCCGATCCGTCATAACAGATCGCCATTGCAGTGAAGATGCTGTAAGGGGATATGAGCAGGTTCTCATCGCCTCCGTCCTGTAATTCTGAGTACAGGTCAAAGGCAAAGTCATTGTTCGCAGCAGCAAGGTCATATTCCTCAACAGATTGTGCGTTTATGGTGGTGTCGGGATCTGCCTGTGTATTCTCGACACAACCGATGCAGGTTAGTGAGAGTGTTAGAAGCAGGATTGCCAGAATAGTTTGTTTGGATGTCATAAATTTACAATGTGTCAATCATTGAAATATTTTGTCATCGTTTGATAAAAAAGTGGGTTCCAGGAGTCAGCACAAGGTCACTTCTCAGACCGATAGCCGAACTCAAAGCCAAGATGACTTAAGGCAAACAATGCCAGCATCATGACAACAACGAGAAAAATGATCGGTGTATGGGCTGCAAGCAGGGAATGAACGAGATCGTCCCTTGTGAATCCTGCTCCAATATATGAGAATAGATTGATCTCCCGACTGGATATTGGATACAAATAATGTATGCCAGTTCCTTCAAGATCATCCAGCAACAGGTGTGATAGGGATGCAGAAAAGGCAAAAAGTCCCGTATACAATGCCTTGCCCGGTTCCCGATATAGCACATATCCAATAATTGCTCCAATAAGGATTGCAGACGAGCTGAACAGTAGGGAGTGAGTTGGTATCGCCCCAATATAGCAGTGTGCCAGAGTACCATTTACAATGAGATTGTATACAGCCATTATGTCCGGGTACAGTGCAAAGAATCCTCCGGTCAGTAGCAGTAACAATATATGACCGATCTCCCGGTATGAGATATCTCTGCGAAGGAGTGCCACAGAGGTAGTATAGACCGCTATTGCACAGATGCAGAATACGAAGAACATAACATGCGCAACTGGATATGGCATAATAATAGGTAGAATTTCTGAGAGTATAAATTTATCTGAGATGCCTGTTTGTCCTAAAAATAATTATTAGGGGCACATTTCAAAAAAGTCCGAATAACGTTCACAGTGTCATTATAATGAGTATAAGCACATACGAAAATCATTCACAAAGTTCATATGCTATTAATTTAGTATTATATATTAAGAGCTATTTGCAATTCATGACTTTGGGGTACGGGGGTACAATTTTAGAACAAAAGTCGTGGTGGTGGTGGTAGCTCTATTATTATATCAAGGAAGGCACTTTTAGTCTCTCTCCATCCCCTCAAAACTAATCGGGAGGGCTGTAAATGTCTTCCCCCATACCTCTGTTTTTGAGAACTTTATTTCCGTTCATTTCTTTTATTAAACTCTTAAAGTGCGAACATCAGGGTCGGGTTGGTATGCGATAATCAATCAGCAATAGCGTCTTTTAAAAAGTACATTTTCAGTAACAATTAAGAAAATGAGGGATTGAATTGAGCTCAAATACAGCGGTTTCGGGTAAAACCTCGCTGTGAAGATCTCACCAAATTGGTTTGTTATTTTTGGGAAAATAAGGATATCTACAGATCCATATGTTCTGGCATCATTCCACTCTTTTTTAGCTGTTCGAATCAGCCTCTTCTTTAGCTACCTCTTTTATTCTGGTGATGATCGACTTCAGCCCATTTGATCTCGCAGGTGAGAGGTTTGATTTTAATCCGATCTTATCAATGAAATACAGGTCAGCATTCAATATCTCCTGAGGGGGGCGATTGTTCACCACCTTAGCTACAAGGGAAATGATCCCTTTCGTTATCATCGCATCGCTATCGAGATCAAAGATCAATTTTCCATCTTCAGTATGGCTTCTGATCCAGACCTTGGACTGGCATCCGCTGATCGCATTGTCTTCGGTTTTGAACTCATCGCTCATGGGTTCGAGCTCTTTGGCAAAAGAGATAAGGAGACCATATTTGTCAAACCATTCAAGGCCTTCAAATTGCTTGATGATCTCATCCTGGATAGCATCGTTCACTTGTACATCATCTCTACTTTGTTTATCCCTTCGATCAGCATGTCAACATCTTCTTTTGTGTTGTACAATGCAAAACTTGCTCTGACCGTGCCTTCGATACCTAGTGATCTCATCAATGGCTGAGCGCAATGATGCCCGGTTCTGACGGCAACCCCCATTTTGTCCAGTATCAATCCTGTGTCATAATGGTGAATATTGTCCAGATTGAATGAGACAGCTCCGCACATCTGTTTGGTATTTCCATAAACTGTCACATTATCCATTTCCAGCAGTTTGTCCCTTGCGTAGGAATAGACCTCATGCTCATGGCTTTGTATCTTGTCCATGCCTATTTTCTGCATGTGATCGATTGCTGCACCGATACTTATTGCTCCCGCGATGTCCGGTGTGCCGGCTTCGAACCTCAGGGGAGGTTCCAGGTATGTTGTTTCTTCAAAGGTTACCTTATCGATCATGCCCCCTCCGCCTATTGCCGGCATGATATCGCTGAAGCGATCGCTTGTATAAAGCACTCCAACTCCGGTGGATGCATACATCTTATGGCCTGAGAATGCCAGGAAGTCGCAACCGATCTCTTTCACATCAATAGGCAGATGCTGTATTGACTGGGCTGCATCCACCAGTACCGGGATGTCGTGATCCTTTGCAATCTCAGTGATCTCCCTGATCTCATTTACAGAACCAAGAACATTTGAGACATGCGCGATTGCTATCAATTTTGTTCGACTTGTGATCTCCATTGAGTCAACCAGCGATTTGCAATCCTCATCCATGGGAATTGCCTTTACCTTTGCACCTGCAAGCTGCCATGGTACGATATTCGAGTGGTGTTCCACACCGGTCACAAGGACTTCATTTCCCCTTAAGGAAGGTTCAAGTGAGCGTGCGACCTGATTAATGGAACCGGTTGTTCCGGAAGTAAATGTCACTTCACTCGGGTTGCGAGCACCTATGAAGTCACTGACCTTTTTGCGTGCTTCCTCATACTTCTCACTTGAGACCTCGCTCAGGTAATGCACACCCCTGTGGATGTTACTGTATTCTGTCCTGTAGAAGTCGGACATCGTGTCGATCACAGAGTCCGGTTTCTGGGTCGTTGCCGCGTTATCAAGATAGACCAGTCTTTTCCCGTACACCTTTTGTGAAAGTATCGGGAAATCCTTTGCAAAATCTGTCATCTTTTCACCATCTCTACAAGGGAGAACCATTTTTTATCATCGCTAAAGATGTTCTCTACGGAAAGCCCGGCAGCGCCTGCCATTCTTTTGATACCCTCTACAGTGTATTTGTGAGAGTTCTCGGTGTGGATCGTCTCACCTTTTTTGAAGATTATCTTCTCATCCAGAATTGGGCTTGCCACTTCCAGATCATCCTTTGCTTTCAGGTGCATCTCGATCCTGGAATGTTCCCTGTTGAAGAATGCAACGTGCTCAAATTCCTCCGGATCGAAATCGGTCCCAAGATGATCATTTGTAACTTTCAGTATGTTCTTATTGAATTCTGCGGTTATCCCCTGGCGATCGTTGTAGGCTTTCTCGATGATGTCAATATCTTTTACCATATCCACTCCAAGGAGAAGCCTGTCGTTCTCATTCATGGCCTTTCCGAGATCTGCCATGAATTCCATTGCTCTTGCCTCGGTAAAATTGCCGATCGTGCTTCCGAAGAAGCAGAAGAACCGTTTTCTTTTTCCCGGGATCTTTTCAATATGCTCAAGGAAGTCAGCGGTGATCCCATGGATTCCCATTTCGGGATATTTATTCTGAAGGTTACAGGCAGATTTCTCGATGGAATCTTTGCAGACGTCAACAGGGTAATACACGATGGTCTGGCGAATCTCTTCCGGGATTTCATCGAGAAATACGGAAATTTTCGAACAGTCCCCGCTTCCAAGCTCTACAAGATCACAGTCTTTCAGCTCCTGCTTCAATTTCCGGGCAGTTGACCTGAGCAATGGGATCTCGATCTTTGGAGGATAGTATTCTTCTAACTTAGTGATCTCCTCATACAATTCTGATCCACGATGGTCGTAGAAGTACATGGAAGGAAGTGTTTTGGGATCGGACCTCAGGCAGGCTGCCAGTTTTTCCCTAATTACACTATCCCCTACCTGTGGCATGAAATCTTCGATGATCATTCTTCCGGTACCCCTGTTTCAAAAGGAAGATCGTTATTGCTCCACTCGAACCATCCACCATCATAGACCGCTGCTTTATCCCAGCCCATGAGCCACGCGTTAAAGAAGGCTTCACTGCCCCTCCAGCCAGTTCCGCAGTAGAATGCATTGCGTTTTTCAGGAGTTATCCCGATCTTCTCCCAGATCTCTGCAACTTCCTGAGCTTCGCGCATGGTGTGATCAAGGTTCCTGTAGTTTTCCATGTGGTAAGCATCTGTTCCGCAATCCCCGAATACTGCTCCCGGAATTCTGCCTTTCTTTTCAATGTAATGGTACCCACTCACTTCCCCGATGTATTCTCTCCAGCTTCTAACGCACACCAGGTTTTTGTCCGGGGATGCAAGGATCTCTTTTGCTTCTTCAAGATCAACCATAATCTCCTGTTTGTGAGGAATTTCAATTCCAAAAGACACCCTCTCATTTTTAGCAGGCTCCTTAGTGATCTCATAACCTGAATCAACCCATGACTGCAGTCCACCGTTAAGTATGCGAACATCCTTCACACCGGCATAAAGCATGATGAATGCACATCTCATTGCACCCAGATGGCCTGCACTGCTTCCCGGCAACGGATCATCATAACTTGGCGCAGAGAACCTTCCATAGAGAATAACCGTTGTATCATGAGTGATCCCCGCGTTTTCCAGGGTTTCCTTTATCTCTTCCGGAGAACGCCGATTCCATGTCACCTCTGATTCAAGAGAGTTGGTGTCAATGGATATTGCTCCTGGAATGTGCCCTTCATCATAATCGGAAGGGTTCCTGTAGTGAGAATGACATAACACGAACTTATCATTGTCATATTCCGGCGCTTCATCCGTAGTGATCAATTGATCGAGCCAGTCCGCCGAGACCAGCTGTCTATATCTTGCAAGATGCTCCATGGGCAGATCCTTTTCCGCCCATTCAAGAAATGAGTTGTAAACAGTTACATCAGGATAGCCGGCCTTTTCAAATTGCCTTGCAACCTCTTCTGTTTTCTGTGTGTCATACCCATAAATGACCAGGGAATCTTCCGGCAGGATCCCTTTATTCATTACGATCTCAATCCAGTCAATATAGTGTAACCACTTGTAAGGCAGCGTCTTCGCACCCTTAATGTGCCCGCCTCTTGCCTCTCCGCCTTCCTTCCAGCCATTATAGGCATCGATAGGTCGGATGTCGATTACCTTATAATTATGCAAGTTTTCAGCTAATTCGCTAGTTGTGATTTCCCCCATGCACTATAATTTATCTGAATTGTTATATTATTCTTTGGGGGGTGGCATTGTGGAGATTTTTGAATTTTAGCACGACACTTCCCAGTGCGAAGAGGGGGTGAGGAGATTGATGAGTGGATGGAGATGTGTTCGCTTTTGGTTTATTGCGTGGTATGTTGGGAATTGGAATGCTTAAGGTAGGTTAAAACAATAGACCTCTCATCCATTTAAGTGCATTAATCAACCATCTTTTATTAACGTAATCGTCTATTTCTTCATGAGGATTCTTGCTCAGTTTTTTACTAATTTCGACCTTGAGCAAATGTTTTTTTTTGGCTTTTATGAAATCTTCATCTGAAATAACTGGAAAAGGGTTCATTTGATTAATTAGTGAATATTGGGCTTCTAACGAATCGACTTTCAACTTGATCTCTTCTTTACCACATGAGTTAGTTTCTAATTTCCTGAAATTGTTACATTCCACTATAAAATCAGTCATAACTTTAACAGCTTGTTCATGTTTTCTTGCATTTTCATTAATTCCATATATTTTATCAATAAGCGATATCAAGAAGATAATAAATGCTAAAATCGCAATTAAATTACGAAAAGAATCAATATAATTTCTATCGATAGAAAATATACTAGGATCTACTATGGCTAATACAGATACTATTGCCGACAATGCAATTATCATTAAAGAGAAAAATTTTGAAAGCCATTCGTATTTTTGAAATTGATATGAATGCATATCCCTCATCATATTTGCTTTATGTTCAAGTTGTTTTATTTCCTTTTTATAGATATCAAATTCGATCAATAGAATAGCCTCTGATATTTATTAAATAACACAACTATAAAAAATATTTGATTTAATGTTTCAATAATGTGTTAGTATCTATATTTAGAGAGGACAGTACATTGAGATAATCAGGTTCAATTGTAGCAAATCTCCAATACACAATATCTACAACGGGAACACTATCCCCAATATGTTTTGAAATATCTCTACAAAATGATTGAACATCTGAATAGTTGTGCATAGATGCAATTCTCTGAAGGTGGCGATCAGGTTTTGCAAAGTCCAGTCCAATATTCTTTGCTAAATGATAAACTGTAATAGGTCCAATGAATTTGAATTCCTGTAGGAACTTAATAGGATCTTTTTCTATTAGTTTCTTTATTTTGGAAAATCCTTCTTTATTAATCCTACTTGCAGCATCAATGATTGCACTCATCTTTGCTTTATTGTTAAATATCTTGATTGCAGATTTTAAACATTGTGTACAATTTTTAGCAATCAATGATGCAGATTCCCATTCATAAAAGCAGTTCGAGATTGGATCGAATTTCTTTTCAATAACTGTATTTTTCATTCCAGAAGAAAGAACTACCCATGAAAATTCACGTAAGAACGTTCTCTCATCCAAATCTTCAAAAGATATTTTAGCTTGCCAGCTAATTTCATCATGGAATCCTTGATCAATGACAATCGTTTTTGCAAAATTGTACTTTTGTAATAACTCATAATTCATTAATCGTCACCAAGAATATACTTCCATGCTTCTACTGACTTCATATCATCAGCAGCCTTCATTCTTTTGTAGGTATTACTCAATATATAACTCATACGCACTCTCTGAGGCGAATTTTCACTGTATAGATAATCATCAACGTGAAGTGACTGATTTGTTCTATCTTTAATTGGACTTTTTATTTTCTCACTCGCTTCTTGATAAAAATATTTTGTCATTGTTTTATTAGTTCGATTCAATTCTTTTGGATATGATTTGAAGATTTCAATAGCCAATGACTCAATATGATATCCTGATAATTGCTGTTCAGGAGGAAGATTTGAATTAATGTGTTTTACCATTTTGATAACTGGAACAACTTTTCCGCCACAATTTTGGTTCACCTCAGTTAATCGAGATGCGAATTTATCAGGTCGAATAATATTAGACCATTCTTTTCCATTGCGAGCTGGAATTTTAAAGCCATCTCTTCTTTTAATAGCTGGAAGTATTTGTATTTCAGTTCCGTCGTTATATTTTATAGTAACTGCTAGTTTCCCAACTTTAATTTCGTTAGCATTGGTTATTTCAGATTCAAACCTCGATCTGATATATTCTAATACTTCATTCGGACTTTTATCGGATAATTCTGAATTATTTATTTTTAACAATGCATCAACATCACTAAGTCCTTCAACATAAGTGAATTTACTGACTGAACCACCAAATTGAAGATTTACTGTTCCTTCAATATCAGATTCAATAATTTCCTTAATCTGATCCAAATACTCCCTTGTTTTCACAGAATCCCTTGAATTTGCTTCCCCTAATTTTTCTGCAATAAGTTCATTTACAGAAGTTTCAAAAGACTCATCATAACTTTCTTGTCTAATTTTATCAAGGTCTTCTTTATACCTATTTGACGAAGGATAGTAATATCCTCCTCCTGATCCTCCCATTAAAACCCTCCAATTGCTTCAGAAAGGTCATCACACGACTTCTTAAAAAATTCTTTATTTTCTCCAAAAATACTGAAGTCATGGGAATCGTTGAATTTTTTTAAGTTAATTTCAAGTCTTCCGAGATAATTATAATTACTATATATTGAACTTAACCAAATGAAGTTCATGTTTGCATGAATTCCATTTTTCTTTGGTCCAATACAATTTCTATATACTGCATTACCAGATTGTTCTTCATATGTAAATCTCAACCATGAAAGCCCATCAAAAATATCTGCACCTGAAAAATAGTAAAGTGGAGTAGTAATAGGATCTAAACTGCCAAAAATATGAATGGGTATTTGAATATCTTTCTCATCCATTTTTTTTCTTAAATTTGCAATATTCTCCATTCTTTTGAGCACAGATGTTCCGAGTTCTTTTTCGGTAAAACCAATAATGTCAAATTCATTTAACAAATCCAATTTCTCGATTACATTATTGATATTTACGGTATTTTCATTTGAAGATTCAGGTTTAATTAATAGCTCTTTTAAAAAATGGTCTTTCAGTTGAAATAATTTCTTTGCATTTTCAATTTGACTTTCCAAATTTTCCCGTTTCGATGGATGATCATAACTAATGATTACGGTAGGGATCTCCGACTCCCAATTTGTTATTGATTCAAGATGAGTTTGTTCATCCCAAGAACAAGCTTCTGGCTTATATAGGCCCATTTCAGAAACATCATTATCGACTGTGCATTCGTATCCACCACTATCAAGGAATATCAGATTTGGAAACTCAATCTTTGGGAAATTTTTACAATAATGGGTGTCATAAGAACTTATTAGAAATGGTCCTGTTACAACTTCACTCAGTAGTCTAATTGTATTGGATATATCAAGATTGAGTCTACTTGATAAAGATGGTAATAGTATTGGAGTAGTTATTATACCAATATCGTTGTATTTAATTTCTAATTTTCTGGCTAGCATCTAAGATTCTCCGATCCAAACATGAAAGACATTGACCACACGGTTTAAATCTACCATTTTCACAACTATAAGTTAAATTAACAGGCACATCTTCATTTTTGCAGTAATCATATACCATAAGCTTATCCCAATTCAGAAAAGGCGCATCCAGATTTACTTGACCGTCTGTATAGGATTCAACAATTCTATTCATATCATGCACAAAAGCAGGAGTGCAATCATAATATGGCACTCCAGAGTGTATTCCCAAAGAAAGTAATCCTTTAAAATGAGGGTTTGCCATAATTGCTGAAAGAACCAAAAATCCATTTCTTCCAGTGATTTCTCCATTTGAAAAATTATTTGAAAAATTGCATTTTATAGATGATAATTCGATTTCATAGTAAGATGAAACCTTTTGGACACTTTCATATTCCTTTTTAAAAGATTTCTGACCAAAATTTACAAAAAAAGATTTAACATTAAAGCCAAGAGATAGATAATAATGAATACACGCTGTAGAATCAATCCCACCACTTGCGAGAACCATTACATTCTTTTTTAAACTCATTAGGTCAGCTTCTGTTTAAAATTATTTTTTAGATTACTTAGAATAATCACTATATTAATAAGTTTCTATTTTGTTTGACTGCATTTATACTATATATATAATTTATTTGAAAATTCAGTACGATTTTTATCAAAATATGAAGGATGCATACATTTCATTACAGCTTTTTAAAAATAGGTTGGGTTTAATTTCTTCTTTTGAAACTAAAGTGGCATGTAACTTTGATATAGATGAACTGAATGCAGAAGAAGTAAATGGTTTTTATGAACAAATTGGTTTGAATGAAGTATTGAATAAGTTGGAATGTGATAAATGAATAGCTCAATTCCCTGCAAAAATCACCATCAGAAACCCATGCGACTGCCGGGAATCGAACCCGGGTTCCAAGCTTGGGAAGCTCAGGTCATAGCCTCTAAACCACAGCCGCACACTTGTACTCTCTTCCATTATTCTTTTTAGATTATAGCTGTTTTGGTCTTCTGTTAGCGGTTCAGGCAGTGTTGCAACTATCTGTTAAGTGAAAATACAAAAAGAGAAAGTGAGGTCATCCTCACTCGTATTTCTGGATGATCTCGTCGAAGGAGTCTGCGATGAAGGAGAGATTTTCCCTGCCGACGCCGAAGGTGCTGAGCTTGAAGAATTTGGTCAGGCCGGCCTTGATGCCGTGGATGTTGCGGGCCTTTAGCTCTTTGTAGAGGAAGTATCTTCCTTTTTTGACCTTTGTGGAGATCTCGTAGAGGTTGGGGGCCTCGAAGAACATGAGGTCGTGGTTGTGGGGTCTTTGTCCCATCTGGATGAGGCCTAGGTTCTCGAGCTTTTCGGAGAACCAGCGGGCATCTGCTACCTCGTTGTCCCAGTTGCGGGTTCGTTTGACGACCTCGGGGAATGATCCTATCATGGTCATCAGGGTGGCACTGCGGGCTGTGCAGCCCAGAAGCTCTATTTCCTTGTTCTTGTTGGTTGGGGATTTCCTGAACACTTCTTCGGCATAGTCGCCGTTGACACCCAGGACTCCGATGGGTCCGCAGCTTGCCATGGACTTGTGTCCGCTTCCTGCGATGAAGTCCACGCCCAGTTCTTTGGCGTTTACAGGCATCCTTCCCACGGAGTATGCGCAGTTGAGGAGCAGGGGGACGTCGTACTCGTGGCAGACGGATGCGATCTTTTTGGCATCTGCAAGGTTTCCGTAATTGCCGTCAGGATATGTCAGGAGTGCCAGTGCTGGAGCCTTACCGGTCTCAGCGATGGTTTCCTCGATTGCAGTACCGTAGCCTTCAGGGTCGAGGTAGTAGTCCGGGCGCTCGGTGTGTGGCACCTTTCTGATCTCCAGGCGGGCACGTTGTGCAGCGACCACTGAGGAGTAGTGTGCAAGGCCGTCCAGGACTACGGTGTCGCCTTCCTGTGCCACTGCGTGCATCACAGCGAACTTTGACTCACGAGCGCCGTGGGTGACTCGTGCTTCGTCCACTCCCAGGAACTCCGGGAGGGCGTTGTGCACGAATTCCTGCACCGGTGGTTTCTTGATAAGGTCAAGGACACCGCCACAGTTGTCGCAGATGGAATAACCATCTCCCCATTCGACAAGTGCGCGTCTGGCGTCCTCTGTAAGTATTCCTCCGGTCTGCAGGGGGTCGATATTGATCAAACCCTTGGCTGGGCGTTCGATAAATCCAAATTTCTGTAATGATGCATCATCAAGTGTCATATATTCACATCAGGGTCAGGCTATAATGCAGCCGTGTTTTTTGTAAAGTTCCAACTATTGCTTTAAGTTGCAAAAAGAAAAAAGGTTCATGCAACAGCCTTGTTAAAGACTGAGATGAACTCGTCGCACTCTGTGATAAGTGTTGCAACAGCATCCTTGACAACATCTATAGGATCAGCGTTCTCGGTCTTGACGAATAGGACCGGGTCACTGATCGTAACGTGTTTCATGTCATATGATGCCGTATGGACGCGTTCGTCCTCAAGAAGAATGATCTTGAGCATGTTCAGGAGGGTGTGACTCTCTCCTGCTATCTCAAGTTTCATTTCATCTTCTGACTTCTCTAAGATCTTAAGTTCCATTAATTGATCTCCTGCAATGATTATGTGATATGCTCAAATTATACCTGTGCCATAGCCTGATGACAGTTTGCGTGATTCAACATGTCCGCACTCAGGGCACTTCAGTTTATCGCCATCGAGCTTAAGTGTGGTTCCACAATTTGAACATGTTGCGGTCATAACTCCAAGTTCATCACCGGCAGTTGTCATCCTCATGTTGTCAGTGTTGATGATCTTTGCCTTGACAACGTCTGAAACCGCGAACTCCTGTGACATTTCCTTGACGTATGATTCCTTCACATTGGACACATGGATAGCAGCGATGCCCGGATTGATGAACTCGCGGTCATCGTTTCCTTTGATAGCGCCGATCTGCACAAGTGCCATGGAATCGCGCACGTTCATGATCGTTCCAACGACAACATCTCCTCTTTCAATGGTAGGAGGTACGCTTGTGGTTGGTTTGACTGAGATCTTCCTGCGCTTCTTGTTGACCATTACATGTCCGGTAGCGAGTGAGTGGATATCTCCCCTGACCGTAAATGTGTTGTCTCCGCCTTCGAACTCTTCTGTAGTGCCGATAAGGTCTCCTGGCAGTACAAAGGTCTTCTCTTCAGCAGATATGTGTTCAAGCTCCTCAACTTCAGGTTCAGGCTCTGGTTCCTGTTTAGGTCTGGATCTGCCCCTGTTGTCTTTCCTGGAGTCTCTGTTATCCTTCCTGGGTCCTCTGCTTTCCCTTTTGGAATCTCTGTTATCCCTTCTGGAATCTCTGCTGTCTTTACGGGGCGCGCTTTCTCTCTTAGGAGCCCTGCTCTGTTCCCTCTCCCCGGTCTTTTTCTCTGCCACTTCTACCTTTTCGCTGGCAGCTTTTACTGTTTCTTCTTCGACCTTTGTCTCTTCGTTTGAAGATTTGATGTTCCTTCTGGTCGTTTTCTTACGGTTTCTTATTCTAATAGGAATCCCTCTTGTAGATTAGATATGCCAGGTTATTTTGCTCAACTGTCCTGGTCACTTACCTTTGTTATCCTGTATATTTCTACCTCAATTCTTTCTACATCTTTTTTATGGAATTTAAAGGTTCGTTTTATTGGAAACCCTGTATTATACCATTCTGTTATTATAGCAGGTTCTATAAATTTTTTGACAAAGGCCAGGCTTCCACTATTATGTATGGAATACGTAACATCCCCAACCTTCATGGCAGTTGAAAGGAACGGCCTGTCGCTTCCCTTAACCTGTGCTCCGAATGGCGGGTTCATCACAACGGTATGTGCATGTCCCCTTACCTGTCTTACATCAAGACATTCAAATTCCACCTCGACTCCGAGCTTTTCGGCGTTCTCCCTCGCAATATCAAGGGCAGCAGGATCGGAATCAAAGCCGACGACCCTCTCGGCTCCCAGGAGCTTAGCACCAATTGCCAGCATCCCTGTGCCGCAGCCCAGGTCGTAGACAGTGTCATCAAGGTCGCCTTTCATGAATGCGAAATGGAGCAGTTCCGCAGCAAGTACGGATGGAGTTGAATATTGTTCAAGTGTGACATCCGGGGAGTCAAAACTTCTTACCTTCTCAAGAAGTATCTCCAGCTTGCGTTGTTTCATCACTTCCTTACTCTCCCCTTATCTCATCAAAGGTCATATTTTCCCACTCGCGCTCTCCGATCACGATCTCGAACTCCTGCGGGGTGAGCATAGGCGCAGAGAACCTGCCAACCTCGTCAACTGCAAGTCTTGGACAGGCGGTGCTCACAAAAGCATCCACCTTGAACTGCAGCATCTGGTCAGGTGTTATCAGGTCCATTGTAAGTATGTAAGCTGTCTTGCCTTTCTTCTCAGCAAGCTCTTTCAATTCCCTGGCAAGTGGCATTCTGTCCTGCCCGGGTTTTGTTGATACAAGTATTCCGAAGGTTTCCGCATCCAGTGAATTGGCAATGACTGCACTGCGCTGCTTCAGTATTTTTCTTGGATCTACCTCACGCACCTCATTTGAGAACGGGTCCGCGATCAATACCCTTCTGCCGGTGGCGAGTGAAACGCCAAGGGGGTGGAACTGTCCTGTGCCGATGTAAAGGAACTCGTCACAGTCAAGGCCGTCAGCAACTGAGAAATTACATCCGAGGACCTGCCCTGCATAGGCTATCTTACTATCTCCTCTTCCTATCAGGCATTCCTTTCCTTCGGATTCAAGGATGTCGCAAACATCCGGAAGCTTCTGTATATGCTGCACTGTGGTAAGCACTCCTACACGCTTTCCGGTTAGCTCAGGAACAGCTTTCCTGACGACTTCCGTCACGTCTGTATCAGAGCGTGTTTCGATAAAAATGACCTTCTCGCTGTATTTGTTATCATCAAGCTGAGCATGGCCGAAATGGAACAAAAGGTCAACATTGTCAAGGATAGCAACATCAAGATCGCATGCCCCATAACAGGGGTTTGCAGATATCAGTATGTCAACACCTGTAGCTTCACTTATCTGTGATGCAATGGCAGGTGCACGCCTTTTAAAACCTTCCGGGAACTGCAATCCGATAATTGCAGGCTGTACATCCCTTATAATCTCAATAATATGTTCGATCTGGAAGTCGAAAGGCTCACTGCTGCTCACCAGCCACCTCCAGAATAGAGACTCCGTTCTGGTCGACATCTATCTTGACCAGGGTGTTGATCTCATAGCCCATATCACGCATTTTAATGGCACCATCGCCCCTGCTGATAACAACGATCACGTTTGTGATCTGTGCTCCCATCTTCTCAAGGGCCGGCAGAAGTGCTTTTAATGTACCTCCGGTACTGATCACATCATCGACCACAAGCACCTTTTCGCCCTTGTTCACGCCATTGATGTAAAGCTCTCCCTTTGAGTAGCCGGTGCTCTGGGAAAGGATAACCTCTCCTTCGAGGCCGTATTGCCTCTTCCTTACAATAGAGAATGGGATGCCTGTCTTCAGGGACAGGGTAGTTGCAAGGGGAATCCCCATTGCCTCGATAGAGACTATCCTGTCGTAATCGGTACCTGCGATGCTGATCATGTGTTCAGCGATCTCATCGAGCAGTTCGGGCTCTAGTGATGGTACGCCGTCTGATATCGGGTGAATAAAATAAGGGTATTCGCCTCTGTTCACAATAGGTGCTTTCCGGAGTGATTCCTGAAGAACTTCTAACATATTATCGTGCCCTTTACATTTAGGTCAGGCCAATTAACAGCCCTGGTCCGTTACGATCATGTTCTCGTCACTTCAGGCGAAGCAGAAGATGCAATATCTGTCAGATCGTCACGTTCCTCTTTTATTGCAGAATAAAGTGTTTCCTTACTTAAAAGTACTGGATGGTAATACCTGCCACCGGCAACCTCCGCCAGACCTTCGGCAAGTACACTGCCACTATTGCTGATATCAACTACCAGCATGTTGACCTTGTGGTCTGCGACCCTCCTGCACACCTGCATAAGTTCCCGTTTGATGTTGCCTCCAAGGTGCATCGAAACGTTTGCCGTACCATCTGTGACAAGTATCATAATAGGGACTGCAGCAGGTTCACGCTTAACCTCCTGAAGCAGTGTCTCAAGCCCGGTAAGCATTCCTGATGCCATTGGGGTCGTGCCTCCGAACGGGACCATTTCCAGATACCTCTTTGCAGCTTCCACCGATGATGTGAACGGCAGCACAAGTTCTGCTGACCTTCCGCTGTATGTGACAAGTGAAACACGGTCCCTTCTCTGGTATGCATCTTTCAGCAATGCAAGGACAACATCTGTTGTGATCTTTATCTTCTCACTCTCATCCATGGAGCCGGACGTATCAAAGACGATGTTAATGAGCGTGGAAATCCTTCGCCGCCTTATTTTCTCCCGTATGTCGCTCTTTTTAACGACGATCTTCCCGTCCACAGCATGATGTGCTGCTGCACGGATGGTGGGAGCAATAGCAATGTCCGTGATCTTGTCACCCGGCATCCGGTATCTTACATATCTGCCACGCTTGCTTTTGGTGAGCACTTCCGCACGCCTGCCGGACTTTAGCCTTCCTGAAACGACCTTCTTCTTTTGCTTGTTCCTGGCAAAATCGGTGAGTATCTTGCTAACGACCTTCTCATCCTCTAAAGGATCTTTCTTCTCGTCGTTTGCAGTTTTTTCTTTTAATGAAGGGATTTTTGCTTCTGACCTGCCTGCATCCGGATCAGACTGTACTTTCTCATCCTCTTGTTTCTCTTCCGGCTGCTGGTACTCGGTCAGCATAGTGTCTTTCGAAACGGTTTGTAATGCGGTCTCACGAGGCCTGGTCACGGTCTTTATTTCATCGTTACTGCTGCTACTATTGTTTGTCTTTTTGACAAGTGCCGGAGCCTTTTTCCTTATCCTTCGCGGTCCACTCTCAACACATGGTTCGTATTCTGTTGGAACAAGATGAACCTGGATTTCTTCATTACTGCATTCTTCGATCTCTTCGGTGACCTCGATGTTCATAATTTCGATCGGGTCAGCAATGGGTAGAGGATCAGTTTCGTCTTTTAGTTCTTCAGCAGGAGCTTTCGAAGCGCTGATCTCTTCATTAATTGAACTGAAAAAAGAGATAGGGTCTACAACAACATGGTCGTTGTCCGAAATAATAAAAACGTCTTCTACATCTTCCGGATGAAGTGTTTCAGTCCTGATAAGCAATTCATCATGCACTGCTAATGTATTCTCTCCGCTGATCTGTGAGAGCTCCTCCAGTGGCAACCTTATGCTGAGAACAGGCCTTCCGGGATTGAAGACCTTTATGTCATAATCCCGGTCAAGTTCTCTTCGCATACGGGTAGCAGCAGATTTGTCCTTCATCCGTTATCCCTTATCAGATAGTTCCATTTACCACAGCACGAAGTTGTTCTGCACTGAACTCCTCTTCTTCGAAAGGTTTCTTTCGCATCCTGTGGGGGAGAACCATCTCAGCGGCTTCGATAATATCCTCATTTGTGATTCTTTCACGGTTCTCGTAAGCAGCATTTGTGCGTGCAGTACGCTCGATCATAATGTCGGCCCTGTGACCATCAACATTGAATGCCACGCATATCTGTGCGATCGTCCTGAGATTCTCACGTGTGGTAGTGATCCTTCCGAGCAACTGCTTTGCCTTGATTATTTTTGTACGCAGCTTTTCCTGTTCGTTCTCAAAATCCCTTCTGAACTGATGTTGGTCTTTGTTGAACTGGTTCCTTCTTTCAATGATCTCTATACGCTGCTCGATATCAGCAATACCTTCAACTTCCACCTGCAGGGCTATCCTGTCCAGAAGCTGTGGCCGAAGTTCTCCTTCTTCAGGGTTCATGCTTCCAACGATGATGAAGTTGGCAGGATGGCTGACACTTACACCTTCTCTCTCAACGGTGTTCACGCCCATTGCAGCTGCATCCAGTAAAGCATCAACCACGAAGTCATCCAGCAGGTTGATCTCATCCACGTACAGGAGGTTCCTGTTGGCATTTGCCAGGATGCCTGGTTCAAAGGCCTGCACCCCTTCCTTGACCGCCTTTTCGATATCAAGACTGCCTACTACCCTGTCCTCTGTGGCACCTACCGGCAGATCCACCACTTTCATGGGTGATTTTTCGATCTTGATCATTCCTTTCTTCTGCTTATCGTTGCATTCCCAGCAGAACTTTTCAGGGTCGAGGGGGTCGCAGTTGTACTTACATCCTTCAATGACCTCGATTTCCGGAAGGATCTCCGCCAATCCTCTTACAGCGGTCGATTTTGCGGTTCCCTTCTGTCCTCTTATCAGCACTCCGCCAATTGAAGGGTTAATGGCGTTCAGAATGAGTGCCCGAAGCATCATCTCCTGCCCGACAATGGCAGAGATCGGATACATCACCCTCTTTGTTTTGGTCGCTGTTTTCTGTATGTCCTCAAACCTTGTCCTCTTCTCTTCTTTAGGTTTTGGGACTTCCTTTATGCTGCCTGTGATATTGGTAAAGTTCATGATATTTCCATCCTGTATTTTTGCATGTTTGTTCTTCTGATCACATGTATCTCAGGATCATGGCAGAAGTAAGTGCCAGGAACAGCAGTACTATGCCAATGATGAACAATATGAATACGATCTTCATTCTGACCGTCTTTTCCGGTTTGGTCACTGCATTTAGTTCTATCAGGGAATAGAACATGGTTGTCAGGAAGACCATTGATGAAAGTAGCATTAATGATCCTGCTACGACTATGAATTCGGCGGTCCATGTAAGGTCATTTGCGTTTATCAGGTCTATGAAGAAGCTCTTTCCGTGGCGCTCATAGGCGGAGGTTATCCACATCATAGTGTATGCGATCTCTGCAGCACCCAGTATTGCAGAGCATATGGAGGTTGCCATAAGTGTGGCCATGGCTCCGATATCCGGTAATTTCAAGTCGATCTGCCATTCATTTTCCACTTTTTCACCTTTCTCTCTTGTTTGTAAATGAGCTCTCATCCCCAGAGCCCTCATTATAATAATAAGTAAGTCACTTCATTTATATGGTTGGATTAATAAAACTTTATCTGTATACTGCCCTATTTTGCAGCTTGCACTACTTATTTATCCATATGGACCTTTGGAATTATCATGAGCATACCTGAAAGATCATCCCTTTCCGAAAAGATCGAAAGGATCAAAGGGGCGATAGCTGAAAAAGAAAAAGTACTGGTCGCATTCTCCGGAGGTGTGGACAGTACAACTCTGGCGGCCCTTGCTTTTGAAGTTCTGGGGGACAATGTTCTTGCAGTGACCCTTGATTCCTGTGCGATACCCCAAAGTGAGCTGGAGGATGCAAAAAGGACTGCCAAACAGATCGGTATCCGTCATATTGTACTGGAACACGACATGCTGTCCGATGAAATGATCAGGCAGAACGATCAGGATCGATGTTATTATTGTAAGAAGCTCGTCATGAAAACATTGAAAGATGTAATGGGCCGGGAAGGTCTGAATGTGCTGGTCGAAGGGACCAATGCCTCCGAGATCACCGGTCGCAGACCGGGCTGGGCTGCAATAAATGAAGCAGAAGGCCTGGTCTTAACTCCTTATACGGAGTTTGATGTTACTAAAAAAGAAGTGCGTCAGATAGCACGCCATCTGGGACTTGAAGTTGCTGATAAGGTATCTAATGCATGCCTGCTGTCAAGACTGCCTTATGGTGCAGAAGTAACAAATGCATCTCTCAGGAGAATTGAAAGTGCAGAAGACTTCCTTCTGTCCCTTGGGATCACGCATGTCAGGGTCCGCGAACATGATGGCATTGCACGTATTGAGATATTACCTGATGATTTCCCTGTTGTTCATGAAAAAAGGGACGAATTGTTATCTCGTTTCAAAGAACTGGGCTATTCCTATGTCACGCTTGACATGGAAGGTTTCAGAAGTGGAAGCATGGACGAGGTACTATAAGAATGTCTGAATATATTGATGTAGCTATCAGGGGGGCCGGCGAAAAGGACGGTGAGTCGGTGGAGTGTCTTCTTTCAACATATTTCCTTGATATGGATGAAGTCCCTATCGATGATTTCATTGTTGCAGAGGCCAATGGCAAGATCGTGGGTGTTGCTGCCTTAGCGGACCGGAGCTGCTGTGAGATCCATTCTATAGCAGTTCATCCCAATTATCGTGGAAACGGGATCGGTTCAAAGATGGTTTCCTCCATTTTTGAAAGTGTAAATAAAGAAAGGATCTACGTCAGGACCACTTCCCCTATCTTTTTCAGGAAATTAGGTTTTATCGAACTTCCGATGTCTGAAAAAGTTAATTTATGGGATGATTGTAGGGAATGCGATAGATTTGATAGATGTAAACAGCACGTTATGTGCATTCAAACGGATGAGGTCTGAATTGTGTTAACGCTTGGTATTGTGAATACTTATGATAAAATTAAGGTGCTGGATGCCCATTACCGTGCAATTGCAAGGGCTGCACCAATTTGTTACGCCTATGGTTTTACCCTTTGTCTTTTTGATTTTCCTTTCAAGATGACCCCGGAAGAACTTGTGGAATATGTAATGGATAAGACGACCATCGGTGAGTCAGGTAAATATCTGAAATTGCTTCATGAAAGCAACCGCCTTTTTGTCTTCGACCTTCCAAAGAAGGGCTTCCAGTCCCAGTTCGGAACTGCTGTGATAACCAGTTCAAAGCCTGAGGAAAAATACGCTGTAACTCCTGAAGAGATCGCAGATGGGGTGGAGCACAATCAGTCCTATCTTCTTCTTGTAGGACTTGGCAGGAAAGGTCTGCCCAAAAAACTGTTCTCCTTTTCGGATCACCATCTTGACATTACATGTGGGGGGATCTCTCTTGAGACATGTACTGCTATCGGAACGATCCCTTCCTACATCATGGGGATAGTCAATACAAGGAAGAAGCTGAAAGATACTTGCAGGGAAAGGGGTTACTAAAAGATATGAATCCGGGAACTCAGGTATCCATAGTGCGCTGTGAAGATTACTCGTACGCCAAAGAAGCTGTCAGGGAGGCAATTGACCTTGTTGGCGGTCTTGGAGCCATTATCTTCCCGGGCGCGCGGGTACTTCTAAAGCCGAACCTGCTTGCTGCAGCACTTCCTGAGAAAGCGGTCACCACACATCCTTCTATTGTGTCTGCAATGTGTGAGCTTGTTGTGGAGGCAGGAGGCATTCCCATAGTAGGCGATGGTGCAGGTATTACTCATCCGGGAGTTACTGAGGAAGCCCTGGATATGTCCGGCATAAGGGACGCCGCCCAGAAGGCAGGTGCAGAAGTTCTGAGCTTTGAGACCTCTGGCTATGTTGTCGTTGATGTTCCTGATCCGTTACATTTCTCTCAGCTCTACATTGCAAAACCTGTAATGGATGCGGATGTGGTGATATCACTTCCAAAACTTAAGACTCATGAACTGACCCTTTTTACAGGTTCTGTCAAGAACATGTTCGGTAGTATTCCTTTAAAGCTCAGGAAAGAAGCCCATATGCTTGCTAAAAAGGACCTTTTCTCAGAGGCAGTAGTAGACATATATTCTGCAAGGGTCCCTCATCTTGCGTTAATGGATGGTGTTGTGGGGATGGAAGGCAATGGTCCTGCAAGAGGCACGCCTGTGGATGTGGGCATAGTGATGGCAAGTTATGACTGCGTATCCCTTGATGTTGTATCATCAAAGGTTATAGGTCTTGATCCCATGGATGTGCCAACCAACAAAGCCGCAATTGAGCGTGGTTATGGTGCTACGGATCCGGAAGTATTGGGAGTTCCTATTGATGATGTAAGTATGAAGTTCAGGCTTTCAGGCACAACCCTTGTGGGAAGTGCACCGCTGTTCCTTGTCAGAAAACTTGGGAAGTATTTCACCATCAAACCTTTTATCAATACTTCACAATGCACCCTGTGTGGTGCCTGTGTTATGAACTGTTCGGCACATGCTATTGAACAGAAAGACGGTCGCCTGAAGATAAACAACAGTAAATGTATCCTATGCTATTGTTGCCGTGAGCTCTGCCCTTCAAATGCTGTGAAAATGAAACGTTCATTTTTTGCCAGGGTATTGCTCAAGGTAAGGAATCGGGGTCGATGACCGGTATCCTGACAAGGATCTTTTAATACGGTTTAAAATAAATATAAAAATAGATCTAAGCGGCACAAAGCCGCTTATGTTACATTTATTCTTTTCTTCAATCTTTTAGCTGGCACACCTGGCTCTTGCGTAACCATTCGATGTCTGACTGGTAAAGTTCACGCAGGTCCTTGAGTCCGAGCTTAAGCATTGCCACACGGCTAACACCAAGACCCCATGCAAGTACGGGAGTTTTGATCCCGAGGGGTTCGGTTACTTCCTTACGGAACACTCCGGCTCCGCCGAGCTCTACCCAACCGAGTCCGTCAATGTATACCTCAGGTTCCACACTTGGTTCTGTGTATGGGAAGTATCCGGGTCTGAACCTTACATCCTCGAATCCCATCCTGTGATAGAACTCTTCAAGGCATCCAAGAAGGTTCGCAAATGACATGTTCTCGTCCATGATTACGCCTTCAAGCTGTTCGAACTCTGGCGTGTGTGTTGGATCGATGGTTTCACGGCGGTATGCCCTGTCAATACAAAATGCCTTTAACGGCGGGTTCGGGTTGTCTGCAAGGTACTTGATGGTAACAGCAGTGGTGTGGGTTCTCAATACATCGCGTTTTGCAATATCCTCGCTCCACTTTCCTCCCCATCCGGTGGACTGGAGGTCACCGCCATGCTCGTGCATGTCCTTTATGCCTTCAGTGTAGTCTTCAGGAAGCTCTGAACGGCTTGAAAGGTGGAACGTGTCCTGCATCTCTCTGGCAGGGTGGTCCTGTGGCTGGAATAGTGCATCGAAGTTCCAGAATGAGCTTTGTACGACATCTCCTTTGATCTCGGTGAATCCCATCTCAAGGAAGATCTGACGCATCTGGTCGATAAGACGCTGGTATGGGTGTACTTTTGCACCATAAACCGGTCTTGGAGGGGTCTGGATGTTGTAAGGCCTGAAGTTCTTGTTCTTCCATTCCCCGCTCTTCAATAATTGGGATGTGATCTGGTTTATCTCCTCTTCAATAGTGATGCCTGCTTTTACAAGTTCGACTCCTGCATCTGTTATGGAGATGGTACGGTCCTTTTCCTCGGTCTTTGAAACAAGCTTGCGTTTGATCAGGTCCTTTATGGTCTTACCATCTGTTCCAAGTTCTTCAAGAGTGCTTGCTTTTTCTGTGAAACTGGCAAGTATCTTCTCGTCCTCAGTTTCCTCTGCATCGCCCGATGGGACCATCATTCCGTTCTCAATGCTGGCCCAGCCTTTCTTACGTAGCCATCCGGTCGCAATTCCCACCATCTTTGGTGAAAGCTTTTCCTTTAGGTCATCGATGGGTGTTGGCTCGGACAGGGCACTGATAAGCTGTCTCTCAGGGAGTCCCTCTTTTGCATAGGTGCGACCTTCGTCTGTCAGTGAGTACAGTTCGGTAACTGTATCATTCACTTCTGCCAGTCCGTTCTCTGAGAGCAAAAAGGCGGATTGCATTGCAGTTTCCACTTTCATGGATGCTTTTTCTGCAAGATCTTCCGGGGTTGTGGATGCAAGTTCATCCAGTGCGAGCAGCACATTTTTTTCATTTGTAGTAAGTTTATAGTTGCTCATGTCGGTCAGGGTCCTTTTTGGGTTTATAGTCCGTAATCATCCAGCCGGTCCTTTGCCAGCTCACGCTTTTCCTGGTGTTCTGTCAGGAATTCGGTCATCAGTTCTGCGGCAAGGGATTTGCAGGTGCCACACATACGTTTTCCGCAAACACATTCATCGTAGATCTCTTCAAGTTCTTTATCGTCTTCTACGAGGTGGAACATAAGGAGTTCAAAGGCAGAACAGTTATTTGGATCCCCACCAAGCTTTTTCTGTTCCTCAAGTGTCATCCTGCCGCCGGTCTTGGCACGTTTTACTTTCTTTGCAGCAGCCTTTGGATCTTCCTTTAGTGAAATGATACTCTCAGGTACACTGCTGGACATTTTACCTCCCTGCAGTCCTGACATGAATCTGTGGTAGGTGGAAGATGGCGGTACAAAAGCATAACCTCCGTACTCGATCTCAACTTCCCTTACGGTGTTCAGGAGTTTGTTATAATCATCAGCTCCGAAGACATCAACATGTCCTTCGAAAAGCTTTGTATCCCATGGCAGTCTTTCCGCGACATCCGCAAGTGCGCCTTCAGGGGCAGCCTTGCTACGAACACTGAAGTACTTGTTATTGTTCTTATCTTCGCGTCCTTCGATCCTGAACATGTTCATCTTGTGTGCGATACCACGCGTCAGGCGCATGTGTGGGTCCTGGTCAGCACCTACTGGGATTACCGTAGGTTTTGGCCCGCCATACTCTGAAAGTTGTGGCTGGAGTATATCCGCACTCTGGGAAAGGGTGCTTGTCATGTGCGACACGCTTGTCTCTCCGCTAAATCCATAGATGGCACTTAGCTCGGAGAAGTTCGTTTTTGAACCGAGTTCGAAGGTAAGTTCCTTGACATTTTCGGATTCTGACTGGAAGTAAATGTGACCGTTTGGCTCAAAACCAAGGGCTATCAGGCTTACGATGTAATCTTCAATTCCGATCTGACGGCATTTTTCCCATGAAACACCTCTTACTGAATAGGCTTCCCTGTCTGCGATGCCTACAAAAGCATCACCTCCCATTTTCTGGTGCCAGATGATCTCTTCCATGACCATTTTGTGTCCGAGATGGCCGCCTCCGGTGGGCATGAAACCGCTCATGACCGAAAAAGGGTCCTTGTTCTTCATTGCATCTGTTATCAGGTCATAGCTCCTGTGGCCGAAGATTATCTTCCTGCGCATGTACCTGTGTGGGTCAGGGAGTTCAGAGCAAATGTCCTCAAATGGAAGGATTCCGAATTCATCGAACAATTTTGAGTAATCGTCAATATTGACTGAACCCCATGGATCAAGTTTCATATTCATGTGCTGCCTCTGTCAAATTCCGCTTAAGATTTTGTTATTATCCTTGAATAGCTGAACGTATATATCGGTTACCTGATAAGATCGAAGTCGTATGGTGTTCCGGCATCTTCAGGTATCTTCGATACAAGTTTCAGGTAGTCCTTCTCCTGCATCAGGCAGGAGTGTCGCTCTCCTTTAAAGTCACTGACCTTGCGTATCCTGCTCCAGATCGTCCTGAGGTTATCTGTTTTGATATTCCCGAAACTGAATGGTATGTAGGGGCAGGGTTTTACTGATCCTTCAACGCACACATGTAACCAGCGCTGGCCGGCCATACATCCCAACATCTCGCCTTCAAAGTATGTGTTTGCGAATATTCTGGGTCCGTCCTCGGTAGCATTTATCCTGCGGTACATTTCCATTATGACTTCCCGGTCCTCGTCTGTTATGATGGGGTCTTCAGGTTTCTTTGGTACGGATTCCCATAATGAGAACTCATGCACTCCGAGTTCTTTTGCGAACTGGTACATGGATGTCAGTTTTTCAATGTTCTTCGGGGAAACATGGGTGCACATTGTAACAAGAAGCCCTGCGTCAAGTCCATATCTGATGGCATTGGTCGCTTTTTCAAAAGCGCCTTCCAGCTTTCGCACATCATCATGTTCTTCGGGAACAGTGGAATATATGCTTACCAGAAGGTTGTGAAGTCCGACCTCCTTTAGTCTCTCAGCAACTTCCTGTGTCATATCTGTGCCAGGTGTATACATGTTGACAATGGCACGGTCCTTGTCGACGTAATCAATAAGTTCGAATATATCTTCTCGAAGAAGAGGGTCTCCTTCGGTAAAGGTGATGACAACGGCTCCCATGTCAAGGGCTTCATCGATTGTCCGTTTTACAGTATCGACATCAAGGTCGCCTTCACCGCCGCTGATCACACAATGGTCACATTTACATCTGCACTGTCTTGTTATTTCAAAGGACACCGTTTCTGGAATATACTTTCCAAGCGCTATCTGTGTTTCGGCATAGAGGAGCCTATTGAAGACCTTGCCCGGTATTGGTGGTAACCATGTTGATGCTATAACCCTGTCTTTTTCAACAAGGGCTGGTTTTTCCGCTTCAAGGGTAGAATTGAATTTTTTCAGGAAAGGGGAACAAACACCACGCAAATGGCCTTTTGCTTCCAGTTGTAGGAATCCGTTCTGATGCTTCAGGTCAATGGTAAGGCCCGGGAGTGAAAGTACTGTAATGTCTTCTTCACTTTGGTCCATGTCTGTTTTTCTTTCAGTGTTAGCCATTTCAAAATCCTCTCTATGTCAGGTCTTACAACCTTTTGCATCATGATCTATGGATGCCTTTTGGATATGTATTAATTAATGGTCTCTAAGGGATTTCTTTTATATTTGTATAGACCACCGGTTAGGCATTGTTGGTATTTGTTATTTGCAAAAAAATGAACTCCGAAACCGGTTTTGCCAGTTTCGTTCTGTTCTGTAAAGAATACAACATCATTGTTTGGAAAACCGCTTTCAACAAGTCCATCGAACTCTGGTATTGAAATTGGTTTCCGGTCCATCTAAACCCTCTTTATATCCTGTTTCCTTTATTATCTGCCCCTGGACAGTTTTGTCCCGGGCAGACAATTCGGAAAGGGCTAGATCAATAGTGTTTATGATCAAAGAACGCTGCTTAAGAAGCGCGTTCTGCAAATGCAAGGTTCCCGCTGATCCTCTTGATCTTGATCTTTACGACATCGCCTTTTGCAGCGCCTGGGACGAATATGGTGAATTTGGCAAGTTTAGCGATTCCGTCTCCTTTTGAACCAACGGCATCGATCCTGACCTCATACTCCTCGCCTTCTTCGACTGCATCGCGGGGTGTTGCAATTGTGGTCCTCCTCTTTTTAACAGGACGGTGTGCACCACAAGCTGAGCATTTCAATATCATTATCCTGTCAGATTTGACAAGCTGGGTATCCGGGCGATTACATTCGGAGCATATAACATACTCTTCAACGTAGGCGTCGATATTTGATTTGATATTCTCTCTTGGGAATTTTCCCTGGAATATTGCACGGTTTCCATCAAGCTTTCCGGCAGTTCCCATTTCCCTTGTGAGGTATTTCATAATATGGTCCGGATCTCTGTTCAGTACGTCTGCAATGTTCCCAAAGTTCTCAAGGACGGTGGTCTTACCTTCCACAAATATCCTGGGTTCGGGAATTACGAAACGAACATCCGTAGTTTCCACATCTGGCAGGTTTTCTATTGCCCTTTCCAATAGCGCTTCGTAATCATCCATTTTGATACCCTCTTTTTTGATAAGTGTTCTGTTTACTGTACCAGTTCCATACCCTGATCGACAACGATCCTTACAGGGGTTGGCAGTTTCTGGCCAGCTTTTCGGAGAGCATCTTTTGCCATTGGGAAATGCTCTTTGTTAACAGATATTGTGAATACTTTCTGTCCTGCAGCAACTCTTGCTGCTGTTCCTACATTCTTTCCCCATGCTGCTCTCATTCCACTGGATACACGGTCCGCTCCTGCTCCGGTAGCCTGCTTGTTCTCTCTGAGAACTTCGTGAGGGTATACCCTGAGCTTCATGTGGTATGCGCTACGACCTGCTGCTGTTGTCATTGTTCTGTTTGCAGTGATACGTGCAGCTTCGAGAGCTTTGTGCTGGATCTGGCATCTTTCTTCTGAGATCAGTGTGATCTTCACAGGGAACTCTGCTGTCTTGTTTCCATCATCGTAGTGGATTACGTGACTGCCTGGAACACCGCCCATATATTTTCGTCTTGTGTTTGAGCGTGATTTTACGTTTCTGTACATACTTGCTGGTTTTCTTACCATGAGATTGAACCTCCTTAATATGATCAGTGTGATCTTAAGAACGCATTGGGTTTCCTGCTTTTTTGATCTGGTCGCCAGATCGTTGTTCTGGATATGTTGGCAACGCGTCTTGAAAATCTTTAAGTTGTAAATGTGTCAATGATGCATCCCCCTACTACTTAGGGGTTTATAAGTCTTATCAATAGAAAATGTATTTTCCTTTTTTCCCGTGCTATACTAAATTACATCTTATATATCCAGGTTTTGGAGTATCTTTAGTATTTATATTGAAAAAGGTATCTTCTGGAAATCAATATATATTGCATGCCTATAATTTGTCATATGGACTCTGTTACTCATGAGCACAGGAAAGATGCCCGAAAAAGTCTTGGTTTTTATTTGATCTCAATATCTACCTCAAGGTTTGCCAAATATGGATCAGCACGGTCTCCCGAAGATGCTGAGGATATATCCGGCGAATTGATGGTGGAACTTGTGAAAAAGAATGGTCATCATGTACTGGGTTATGAGCTTGTTTCCGATGAAAGCTCGGATATAAAGAAAGCTGTTCTGGATGCCCTGCAAAAAGAAGCCGACATTATTGTCACTACTGGTGGCACCGGTCTGACTCCCACTGATGTTACCGTCGAGTCCCTGGTGCCGATGTTCGAGAAGCAGATGCCCGGATTCGGGGAACTTTTCAGATACAAGAGCATTGAACAGATAGGTTCTGCAGTTATACTGACCCGCGCTGCTGCCGGGATCATAAGGGATAAAGCGATCTTCTGTCTTCCCGGATCACCTGGTGCAGTTGAACTTGCACTCTCAGAGATCATCATTCCGGAAGCAGGTCATGTTGTAAAACACATAAGGTGAATATTTTGAGTATGCGAGTTCACCTAATATCTATATTTATATAGTCCCTGCAAAGATATATTATTAATATGATTATCCCTTATGACGTATCCATAAGGGATATAATATAACAGGTACGATTTGAATGTGGATCAAATCCCACTTAATTTACTCTGAAGTAATGCAACGTCAGGTCAAATCCGGTGATCTCATGCATTCGCATTGACAAGTCCGTTGTAGGAATGTTTACATGGCTGAATATTTGTTTGGTATCAAAGAACTTGACGATCTGATCGGTGGTGTTAAAGAGGGCACCAACCTGATGCTTATCGGCCCTCCTATGAGTGGAAAGGATGATCTCGTTAATACTATTATCTGCAATGGGCTTAAACAGGGTGATTCTTCCATAATTGTCTCTACCCGTGAGACCGGGGAGCGTGTACTGGACTGGTTCTCAAATAACGGTCTGGATACTGACAATGAGAATCTCGGTATTGTGGATTGTGTCACAAAAACACTTGGTATCCCTGCATTGGATAAAGAGCATATAAAAAGGGCAGCCAGTCCTGTGGATCTCACAGGTATCGGGGTAAGGATCGGTCAGTATTTCGAGGAGTTCCTTGTTCAGAAAAAGGCCCCTGGCTTGAGATTCTGTATCAATTCCCTTTCTACTATCCTGATGTATTCCAATCTTCAGACATTGTTCAGGTTCTTACATGTTTTCACAGGTCGCATTAAAGCATCAAATTCCTTTGGTATCTTCATAGTGGAAGATGAAATGCATGATGCACAGACCGTGGCTACCCTGAAGCAGCTTTTTGATGGTATGATAGAAATAAAGGAAAATGATTCCGGTTATTCTATCAGGATATTGGGTATTACTCCAAAACCTACTCCCTGGTATGAGTTTGAGATTGACGGCAGTAATGTATCTATTGAGAAGCCTGAATAATTCTTTTCTTCAATTAAATGGTTATTTTGCATTATCATATGCAAATACTGCCGTAAGGTATAATTGGCATAAATTTTGTGTAGGTTCATATGGATAAAGAAAAGCTGTACAAACTAAGGTCTGAAGCAACCCACATAAAGCCTATTCTAAATGTGGGCAAAGGCGGGGTTTCTGACCAGCTGATAACTGAACTGAAAAAGGTCATTAAAGATCGGCATCTTGTCAAAGTTAAGGTCTTAAAGAGTGCTTCTTACGAAGAAGAGGATGGGATCGATGGCATTGCTGAAAAGCTTGCAGATGCTACAAGATCAACGATCATTGATGTAAGGGGGCATTCAGTAGTACTTTACCGTTAAAGTTCAGAGTTTCTTCAGACATTCTCTCCTGAAATGATCTCAACTTTTTGCAAGGTGATAAGTTCTTTTGGGATCATCCTGCAAAGTTCAGGGAGAATCTTTCTTATCTTTTCTTCGGAATCGACTGCTTCTACAACAATTGGCAGGTCTGTGCCGAGTCTCAGAATGCTTGTTGTATGTATCTTGCTATGAACTCCATATCCTTCGATGCCATGAAGAACGGTTGCACCGGAGATATTTGAATCTCTCATAAACTCAAGTATCTTCTCATGTGCAGGTTTTCCATCGCAGTAATCGTTCTCATTAAGGTATATCCTGAGAATAGCTGATGTCATATGTTAATCTCTATTTTTCAAATTAGATTAAACTTGCTATGTGCTGCCCGATGTAAACGCCTGAAAGACAAAGCAACAGGTTAAGTGTTATATTGGATACAAATAGCTCTGTGCGACCCTCTTCTAACAGCTTGAAGCTTTCATATGCAAAGGTTGAGAACGTCGTGAAGGAGCCGAGGATGCCTATGTTGATAAGGTGAAAGCTGGCGTATGGTACTGAGAGAAATGTCAGCGTGGATAGTATGGTGCTTCCGATAACATTTACAAGGAGGGTTCCTGTGGGAAGTCCTTTCATAACCGGTACTGTCCCCGAAACAAGATACCTTAGGCAGGCTCCTATGGAACCTCCAAGACCCACCAGCAGTACTGCTTCAATTCCCATGGGCACTTCCTTTCCTCCTGAACAGGTAGATAATAATGCCTCTTCCGAGGAAAACTGCCAAAAGGGTCAGTGCGAGATTGATTCCGATATTAAATATCGCAGAGTTTCCTCCAAGATCGTAGGTTTCAACGGCGAAAGTAGAAAAGGTCGTAAAGGCTCCCATAAACCCTGTTCCAAATGTCAGTCGTGTCCTCTGACTGATGTGGCAAAGGTAATCATAATCATACATCATCATTCCCAGAAGAAGGCTTCCAACCACATTCACAATCAGTGTTCCATTGGGTGAAATGGTGCTGGATGAAACTGCATATCTGGATATAGCACCTAAAAATCCTCCGAATGCTATACTTGCCAGGTCCTGTGTTCTTTCCGGGAATGTCATTTATGAAATTGAAGTTCAATGCGGGATGCGTCTTAAGAAGATCAGCCACCCGATACAGGTGGGAATATTGCGATCTCGTCGTCATCATTGACAATGGTATCCAGTCCTTCAAGGTGCAGGATATTGTTCCCATTTATGAGTATGTTGATGTAACTTCGAAGTTCTCTTTTCCCTTCGACATCATTGAATATCAGTTCCTGAAGCTGTGGGTATCTTGTGAGCAGACCGTCAAGGATCTCCTGTATGTTCTCTCCTTGCATCTTCATTTCAGACTCTCCTGCTGATTCCCTGAGATTTGCAAATAACTTTATTTTTGCCATAACCATGAGAATTTCTGACTACTGCATATTAAATAAAACTAATCCAAATACGTCGAAAATTACTTTTCAGTAGTATATTGTAAATGTCAATAGCAAGTTGTCAATGATAAGTTAATTAAAAAAGTTGAATTTTGGTGGGATAGCGCGGATTTGAACCGCAGTCCAAGCGTCCCAAACGCTCGAGGATCGACCAGGCTACCCTACTATCCCATCGTGTTCATTGCATGCAAAAGACCTCGCATGCAGTGCCTTTGGAGGCACGTTCCTCTAAATAGAAGTCGTAGTATATATATTTAACCATTCGGGAATGCTTTTTTGATGAATTATTGCTTAATTTGCGGTAATTTTGCATGAATGATCTTCATTTTGCCAGTTTAATGGCCATAATGTTCGCTCAATATTCCTGATGCGGCGGTATCTCTGGCATTTCACTGCCAGCGCTTGTAGGCATTATTGTCGACACCTATAAGGTCGAGTGCTCTTCCTGCCATGAAATTGATAAGGTCATCGATTGATTCCGGCCGGTTGTAATATGCAGGGCAGGCGGGAAGCAGGATCGCTCCGGCATTATGTGCTTTTAGCATATTCTCAATATGGATGCCGCTGAGTGGGGTTTCCCTGGCCATCAGAATGAGCTTTCTCCTTTCCTTAAGGCACACATCAGCTGTACGTGCAATGAGGTTATCGGAGGTCCCGTTTGCCACTGATGCGAGTGTTTTCATGCTGCAGGGTGCCACTATCATACCTACAAAGGGGTGGGATCCGCTTGCTATAGGTGCGGTGAAGTCATTCTCATCATGGACCGATGTTGCCAATTCTTTTATGCCTTCCACTGTCAGGTCGGTCTCTACTTCGATGATCTTCTCTGCAGCCTTTGTGAGTATCAGGTGGGTATCTATATTCATATCTGCCAGGATCTCAAGCAACCGGACGCCATACTGTGCACCGGAGGCTCCGCTTATCCCGATAACTATCTCCTTCTTCCTCTCCGTCTCCCTCTCCATTATTGTTTCTCCTTCATTGATCCTATGAATTCATTGATCAGTTCGTTCGAAGCGGACAGCACTTCTTCGATCTCTTCAAGTGTAATATTCTCAAAATTTATTCCTACGGTAACAACTGTTGTGCTATGTGTGGCCGAACTTATACGCCTTGCAGCATCAAGAGCTATGGCGTCATCCCTGTGGGATGGCAGGGTTATTACCGATGAGGATGCATGTCCGGGTATTCTGTCATAGTAGCCCACGGCTACAGCTCCAATGTGTCCTCTGCCACCTGTAAGTGTTATCACAAGGTCTTCGCCGATGAGTCGGTGTTCAAGTAAAAGTTCTCCTCTGCTTGTCTGTGTTCTCATTTCCTGCAAAGTATCACCTCATAGGTCTGTAAGTCTGAACTGCTTTGTTCCTTTCTTTGTGTCAAAGAATTCCTGTGCAGCCTTCCTGACAGATTCTCTGTGTTCCTTAATAGTGTACACGCCCATTCTCCAGTTATCTTGGTGGGCATTCTCTATGGTGGCCACGATATTGGAGGCTTCATCAAGCCTCAGCATCTTCCCGTCGACCTTGATCAATGCCTTCATTTCAGCGATCTCCGGTCGCTTTGGGATGTCGATCAGGATCTCGCTGCTGTCGATGCCAACCATATCTGCGATCTCATTTTCTACCCGGTCTACCTTTCCCCTGTAACGCAGGACGTTCTCACCAACAACCTCAATGCCAACATGAAGGGCACGTTTGTAAAGCCTTCTTTCATCGAGTCGTTTTCCAAGCTCGCCTGCATACCCATCGTCTGCCCTGATCATCTCGAACAACCTTGCATCTTCCATCTGGCGCAGTTTGAACGGGTCGAGCGTCTTCTTGTTGATAAGGTCCTGGACCGCCCTTGTAAACATCGTTTCGGCTATCCTGGATACGTGGTGGTAATAGACCGAGGGGTGCATAAGGAAACGTGAAACAAGAAGTGATTCTGCGGCTTTCAGACCTCCCAGGCCGACAACCAGATTATCCTCGTAGAACTGCATCTCATGTATCAGGCGTGCATGGTCCACAAGTCCGAACGCAACACCTGTATAATGTGCATCTCTCACCAGATAGTCCATACGGTCCACATCGATCTCGCTATTAACTATCTTTCCCAGTGATGTTTCGCCCTTTATGTGATCTGCAATGGTCACAGGATCAAGTCCGTGTTCGTTCAGTATCTCTGCGATCTCGCCTTTTTTGAGGATAGGTTTCACATCTTCATGTCTCTGGCGTGTATACTGTTTTATGATACTCTCTGTAACATGTGAGAGCGGTCCGTGGCCGACGTCATGGAGAAGTGCAGCTGCACGGATCTCATCCTTTTCATCTTTCTCGATAGAGTTTAGCTGTGATGTCAGGGTAGTTGCAAGGTGCATTACTCCAAGGGAATGTTCAAAACGAGTATGGTTTGCTCCGGGATATACAAGATTTGACAGGCCCAACTGCTGAATTCTTCTTAAACGCTGCATTTGGGGTGTATCTATCAATGACAATACAAGTTGGTCCAGTTCTATGTACCCATGTACCGGATCCCGAATGACTTTCATATGGTTTAAATAGTCTTCATGGTATAATGATGTTCCGTTATTTGATGGAAACAGAGGTTGTTTTATGATCGTATTGTCCGGCGGAACGGGAACTCCCAAATTGATCGATGGTTTAAGAAATGTCCTTCCTGAGGAGGATATCACTGTGGTCGTGAACACAGCTGAAGACCTGTGGGTCTCCGGAAATCTGATAACTCCTGATATTGATACTGTGCTCTATTTACTCTCTGATAGGATCGACAAGGGGAAATGGTGGGGTGTCAGGGATGATACGTTCAGTACTCATGATGCAATGAAGCTTGCCGGTCATGACGAGGGGATGATGATAGGCGATCTTGACAGGGCCACGCACATAATGCGGTCTGAAATGTTAAGGCAGGGCCTTTCTCTTACAGAAGCTATGCAGAAAATGGCTTCTTTATTCGGGATCAGATCTCATATATTGCCAATGTCGGATGATCCTGTGTCCACAATGATAACAACGCCATCCGGAAGGATACATTTTCAGGATTTCTGGGTAAAACAACATGGTGGGCCTGAGGTCTTAGAGGTTTCACAGGATGGCATCGATGATGCATCCATATCTCCGGGTGTAATTGAAGCTCTTGAAAAGGAGGATAATGTCCTGATAGGTCCCAGCAATCCCATCACAAGTATTGGTCCGATCATTAACTTGCCTGGTATGCGTGACATCCTCAAAGGGAAGAAAGTGGTTGCAGTAAGTCCTATCATAGGAAGGGAGCCAATAAGCGGGCCTGCAGGAAAATTGATGAGTGCCTGTGGCTTCGATGTTTCTTCAGTTGGGGTTGCAGAGTGCTACAATGGACTCCTTGATGCAATGATCCTTGATGTAAGGGATGGGTCTGCAGGAGATCCTGTGATGGACATGGGGATTGATGTCTTCTTTACGGATACTCTGATGAGCTCTGTGGATATAAGCAAAGATCTTGCAAAACACATGATTGATATTTTTAATAATATCTAATAATTATACGATTGTGCAATATACAATACAGCATTACTGTATTGTCATTGACATGTCTAAAAAACAGTTCATTAAATGAGATGCTGATGAAATGTGGCATGAGCGGGTTGGGGAGTGGGGGTACTTGAAAAGAAATTAGGGCCCCGCTCATTACACAACGAATACTACCTCGTAATTGTATATACACTTTACGGCAAATTATACCTTTGTCTAATATACAATAATGTATTACAATCTCTTCGTCAACATCTACAAAAAACAGTTCATTAAGCAAAATACTGATGTAAAGTGACATGAGCGGGTTGGGGAGTGGGGGTACTTGAAAAGAAATTAGGGTCCCGCTCATTACACAATTTGGACTATTTCCTAATTGTATATACACTTAACGGCAGGAAAGCTTCTTTGGATCGATTTAAACTATCACATCTACTATATTATAATGGCGTAACGGCGTTACCACTGAAACAAATCTATTTATTTTCAATGTGTTGAAATTGCCTCTAATGGATCCAGCCCGGCTGCGCGCTGGGCAGGGTAAACGCCTGCGATCAGGTTGAGGAAAAAAACGACTACAACAGTTATAATTATGTCTGAAATGTTGATGATCACCGGTATCTTCTCAATACCATAAAATTCAGCAGGGACCGGATAACTTCCTATCGCCAGGGCAATGGCAGTTCCAAGCAGGCAGCCTGTGACAGCACCGATCAACCCCAGGATTCCGCTTTCCAAAATGAAGATCCTGCGTATGACGGAAGCAGGTGCTCCCATGGCCATCAGAACGCCTATCTCTTTTACCTTTTCCATTACCACCATGTTCAGTGTGCTGACCACTCCGAACGATGCTATCAGGAGTATGAGTGCGAGTATTATGTTGTTGGATGTTGTTTCAATGGTGATGGTCTGGAGGATCTCCGGATTTGTCTCTGTCCAGCCAGATGCTTCGTAACCGAGAGCTTCGATCTCTTTTGCGACCTTCTTGTCTTCGTTGTAGTCTGCAAGGCGGATGTTGATAACATTGATGGCATCGCCGCTATCATAGAATGCCTGTGCGGTCTTCAGGGATGTGTATGTAAGGATATCGTCTGCAGGTGTTCCTGTGTCAAAGATTCCTACTATCTCATAGGATGCCGGGTTTGCTGTGGGGAAGTTTACGGACAGTTTATCGCCTATCTTCACATCAAGTTCCTCTGCAAGGCTGTCACCGATCACAATTGTATTCTTGGAGTGGATAAGCTTGTAGAGGTCCCCTTCTATCATGTCCTCTGAGATGTGGGATACAGAATCTTCCTTTTCGGGTTCTATTCCTCTCATTAAGACGTTGAGTGTCTGCTCCTTGTATTGAAGGGTAGCTTCCCCATCCAGGGCGGGCGAGGTTCCCACCACCCCCTCGATCCCTTCTATACGGGGGATGATGCTATTGTAAAAATGGATGTATTCCTCTTCCTCAGCAGGGGTAACTACCACATGTGGGAGGTTCTCGACGGTCACATCATAGATCTCTTCTGTGAATCCTGCCATAAAAGCGTTCGAGATCACGAGTATTGTGACCGCGATCCCAATGGCACTTATGGATATGAGTGACTGACGACGCCTGCTTTTGAGATGTCTGAGGGCAATGAACAGCTCATATGGCATTGGGATCACTTTCCATCATGCGTTTCTTCTGCGGAGCACAAATACCACAGTGGCAAGAACAAATGCAGCCTGTGTGATCAGGAATGATGGTATGCTGCTGTCATCTTCTGCTTCTTCAGGAACATTGTTCGATATTGTTGCACTTTCTTCCACATCGATAATGGTTTCCCGGATGTCGAGCCCGTTCCCGTCATTGCCTATGATCTCGATAACAAGTTTGTATTTGCCTTCCGTGAGCCTGCTATCCCAGATGGCTTCTACGGTCTCGTCATCTTCTGTGAGGAGTATGGGTGATCGCATGATGGCGGATTCGACAACATTCTCCCCGTTCTCATCATAGGCTGTGAATTGCACATACCCGTCAAAGGGCACCTGTGAACTTCCTTCAATGGTAGCACTTGCACCGATCTCATCCTTGTACACATCGGTGATCTTTGCATCATCCATTGAAGTGAAAATGTCTGTTACCACAATGGCGGTCTTTTCACTGGATGGCCTGACCTTTACAAGTCCGGTGTATTCCTTATTGTTCAAAAGAAGGGTGTTCCATCTCTTATGGACCGTAAGGGGGGTCGTATGTACGGATACTTTTTCGTCCTTTGCAAGGTAGATGACATCAAAACCGTCCACGAGCATGTACTCTATATCTACAAGAGTTGCGTCAACAGGCCTGATGACCGCTGTCACGCCTTCAGAATTGGCAATGGTGCCTTCGATCACCACCTCGGGAATCACCTGCCTGCCGTGAACGAACTCATATTCTGTGGAAATGAGCTCCTTCTCATCGTTAAGGACCTGCGCATGTATATCATAGGCACCATCCTCTGCTGTCTTTGTATCCCACTGGATGATCTTTATGACCCTGGAATTCATGTTGATACTATCTATGGAGATGGTGGCACTGTCGATGATACTGCCTTCACGCATAAGCTGTACTTCAAGGGTGAGGTCTTCTACTGTTGAAGAAGATGAAAGTGTGATGTCACAGGAATCAATGGTGCTGTATATCTCATCTATGTTGACGATCGTATTCGCATCATTCCCGGCGTTCTCTGATGCAAGGGCTGTTGTTGCGAACAGTATTATCAGGATGAATGTAACCAGTTTACTTATTTCGCCTTTCATATTTTCCCCTTTTTACTTAATAAAAAAGTATCCTCTAATAATATTTAAGAAGCATACCTGCAATGTACTATATGAATATTTGAAAACATGGGGAATGTTCGTGTGGGTACAACAGAAGAGATCTTTGATGATATCATATCCAAACTGGAAGGTATGAGCGATCCCGAGGCCATAGGGGGCATGGCACATTTCTGGATCACGCCTGAAAAGTGCTATGGTGTATCAATTCCGGAGCTCAGACATCTTGCAAAAGAGACCGGTAAGGATCACAAACTGGCTCTCATGCTATGGGATAAGGGGTACAGGGAGACCATGATCCTCGCTTCCATGGTGGATGATCCTAAGCAGGTTACGGAAAAACAGATGGAGGGTTGGGTCAGTGACTTTGACTACTGGGAGCTATGCGACCAGTGCTGTATGAACCTCTTCCAGAAAACCCCTCACTCTTACAGGAAAGCCATCGAGTGGAGCTCCCGGAAAGAGGAGTTCGTGAAACGCTCGGGTTTTGTCCTCATGGCAAGGATGGCTGTGGCGGACAAAAAGGCGAATGATTCCGTTTTCGAGGATTTCTTACCGATAATTGAAAGGGAATCTAAGGATGCCCGGAACTTTGTGAAGAAGGCAGTTAACTGGGCTTTAAGGCAGATCGGCAAACGTAATATCGAGCTGAACAAAAAAGCTATTGAAGTGTCACAAAGACTTACCGGTTCGAATCTTGCCAGTGCCAGATGGATAGGGACTGATGCACTAAAAGAGCTTACCAGTGAAGCTGTCCAGAAGCGCCTCCATAAATGAGGTTTTGTATTCTCCTTACTGTATAATCGTTATTGGATGACTTCGGGTCAATTCGTAGCTTAAGTAATGGATATATAGCTACGAGTTATTCATTTGCATAGATACAGGAGATAAATTATCATGTCAAAATATATAGGTATGGGCATTCTGGTCCTGATAACCATCGTGGCAGTTACAATGGCTGCTTTTTCAATGGGCTGCACAGAAAATGGAAATATTGATCTTACTGATGATGTAGAGGTCGTTGAATCGGGGACAGTGTTAACTGAGGATGCAAATGCAAGTGAGGTCACAATGGAACAAAATGATCTCATTGTGCTGAAACTTAAAGAAAACCCGACAACAGGTTATTCCTGGAACCTCACGGTCCCTGAAGGTCTGAAACTGATCGGAGACGATTTTATTGCTCCGGAAGATGAAGGTCTGGTGGGAGCAGGTGGCATCCATGAATGGAAGCTTCAGGCAGAAACCGAAGGAACCTACGAGATCTCTGCGATCTACAAGAGGCCCTGGGAAAATACAACCGGCGATGAGGATACATTCAGCATGATCGTAACTGTCCTTGCTTCAGGTGAACATGACAGCGAGGATGACGCTGATGGGGATGATCCAATCACCGACGTTGATGACACCGAATACATCATTCGTGATGCAATGGTCGATGACATCGAGATCTTCATGATGGAGTCATTCCCGCTGCAGGTTAGTGTGGGTGCAACAGGATACCTTCCTGACGGATGCACTGTAATCGATGAAGAAAACATCGAGGTCACAAGGGATGGGAACACCTTTAATGTGGCCCTGAAGACCAAGAGGCCGGCAGATGCCATGTGCACACAGGCACTTGTACCCTTTGAGGTGAACATCCCTCTGGACGTGTATGGTCTTGAAGCAGGTGTCTATACGGTGGATGTGAACGGTGTGACGGATACCTTTGAGTTCACTATGGACAACGTGATGGGGTGAGGTTTTAAGGAAACCTCATTCTTTTTCAGAGCCTCTTCTTCTTTCTTTTGAGTTCTTATTCTTCTTCCGGGAACATTCCGAGCCTTACCCTGATAAAGTCGTACATTTCCTGTGCTATGTCCTTATCACAGCAGCTTTCCACTCCTTCGAAGCCTGGTGATGAGTTCGCTTCACAGACCTTGAAGTGTTCTCCGTCAAAGAGAAGGTCTATCCCTGAGATCTCAAGACCAAAGACCTTTGCAGTTTCGGTAGCTAACCATTCAATTTCCGGTGTCATCTCAAAGGATCTGACCATTCCTCCTCTTGAGAAGTTAGCTTTGAAATCTCCTTTCTGGGCGACTCTTTCCATACAGGCAACGGCACGTCCTCCAATGATGATCACACGAAGATCACGTCCCATACTGGATTTGACAAATTCCTGAATGATGAAATTAACGTTGCTCCTTGTTGAACGTATGAGCTCCATCAGGTCTATGAAGTTGGACTTGTTCTCGGAAAGGAATACGCCACTTCCCATTGACCCTGAAAGTGTTTTTACAATTAACGGGAATCCAAATTGTTCTTCAACAAGGTTCACATCAATGGGATGCTTTGCAAGCATGGTCTTTGGGAATGCGATATCCGCCTCTGCAAGTATCTGCTGGGAGTATAGCTTGTCCTTTACTGTTTCAATACTGTTGGATGAATTGAAGGTATGTACTCCAAGTCTTTCCAGATGTCTTATGATAGCCAGTGCAAAATATGATGTTTCTGCTCCCATTCGGGGAAGAATGAAATCAGGCAATGAGACCGTTTCCCCGTCTAAAAGAACGCCTTTGCGATCATCTCTTGTGACAATGAGTTCGAACTGTTCCGGTGTTAACACCTTCATTTCAATATTGTTCTTTTCAGCAACTTCAAGAAGACGATTGATCTCGTATGTTTCAGGTTTTAATTCCAATTCGGAATGTTTGTATAAGATCCATCCTTTCACGCTTTTTCCCTCGTTTTCATGCGGGAATAGCTTTTGTGGATATAAGGAATTTGGCTGGATCGTGGTTGGTTATCTATTAATAATCGTGTTTCTTAATGATTTGTGATATTAATTCGGGATCTGGGAAGTTAAGGTCAATGTCTAAAATTGAGATCGGTTGCTGTGGAGCTTATTGCAGGACCTGTCGCGAATTAAAGAACAAGAACTGCCACGGATGTAAGCTGGGCTATGAAGATGGGGGACGTGACATCAACAGGGCGAAGTGCAAGATCAAGCTGTGCTGTTTCAGGGATAAGAAGTATGAGACATGTGCCGATTGCTCGGAATGGGAGTCCTGTGAGATCGTTCAGGAATGGTACACGAAGGGCTATTCCCGCGGGAAATGCAGGCAATCCATCGAGTTCATCCGGAAAGAGGGCTATGAGGAGTTCCTCAAAAGGGCTGACAAGTGGAAGAACCATTATGGGAAGCTTGATTGAATCTCAGTGGAAGTTTGTCCTCTCAAAAAAAGTACATTAAAATAAGACGCCGGGGTTGGGATTTGAACCCAAGCACTCCGTTAGGAGAAACAGGTCTCGAGCCTGCCGCGTATAGACTCCGCGGCTGTTAATTCACCGTTGGATTAGTCCGCTCTGCCACCCCGGCATTGTTGTTTCTGAAAGCGTTTATGGGTTATATATGTGTCGAAAAAGTGTATCAGAAGTCGAAAAGGGAACTCTGGTTCTTGCTACTTTTGGGCGTTTCCTTTGGCTTGTGTTCTGAGTCCGGTAGCTCTATCCATCCGTACTGACCTCCACCTCCGGGGTGGATGATTACCTCGCCGTTGCGGAATGCAAGTATGGCATCCACTATCCTCCGGTCCACGATCTCGAGCTGGTCGGGGTCGGTATCGAGGAGGACTGTAACTTCGTTGTCGAACTTTTCCACGAGTGATTCCCATGCTGTTCTTACACCTTTGGTGGTGATGCTGGCATGTCCCAGTGCCATCATGATGACCTCTGCAAGGGGTGCCAGGTGGAGGTAGTCAGGGCGATGGTCCGGGTGTACCGGTTTTTCCAGATCCGCAAGTTCGTTGATCCTGTCAGATACGCCTTTCTTGACCTGTCCCCTGCACTGGGGGCATCGCCAGTTATTCTGAATAGCTTCCTCAAGGTTGTAGTGGGTGAAGCACTTGATGCATGCGGATTCGTTGTACTTTCCCTCTTCCGGGAAGAATCCTACGTTCAGGGTGGCCTTGTAGCCTTCCTTGCGGAGGATTGCCTTTTCCAGTCCTTCAAAATCGATGGATGGTACCTCGAATCTGGTGAACTCGCGTGCGAGCTTGTTGGACCAGGGGGAATGTGCATCCGAGTTGCTCAGGAAGGTCAGCCTGTGGAGCTCGCTGATGCGGTCTGCGTAATCGGTATCAGCGCTTAAGCCCAGCTCCACAAAGGATATGTAGTCTGTGAGGTCACCGTAGCAGCTTTCGAGGGAATCGTGGTATGCATACAGGGCTGTCCATGGGGTGAATGCGTGGCAGGGTCCGATCATTGCACCGATGTCCTTTGCAATCTGTGCTATCTCACTGCCGTCGAGTTTTACCGTGGGTCTGCCATCGACTGCAAGGTCGGCATATTTTGACATGGTCTCTGCCAGCTCTTCGGCTTTTGAGATGGATGGCAGGATAAGGAGATGGTGGACGCGGTTCTTGTCCTCGATCTCTGTAGTTGGAATAAAATAAGTACCATTGATGAGAATTGTCTCATCATCCATAGCTGCTGTTTTAATGTCATCGAGCCATTTCGGGTGGATACAGTCGCCTGTTGCCACAAGGTCGATGCCTTTTTTCTTAGCCTCTACGGCAATGGTTGGCAGCTCCATCTTATTGGAGCAAGCCATGGAATATTTAGAATGGAGGTGGAGATCAGCATTGATCTGCATGTTCCCACCTTAGCCGATGTATCTTAGGTCTTCTTCAATAGCCGTATCTCTCAATACGCCCTGTTGCTGTTGCTTTGCTTCCATGAGGTTAGCAACGATCTTCTCCATGTCCTTTGCACGCTCTTCGAGTTCATCTACCTCGACCTCTATGTTCAGGAGCTTGCTTAAGATAGCCAGGAGTGATTGTGCACTTTTCGGGTCAACCAGGTATCCTGATGTCAATCCCATCAAACATGCAGCTTTCATGTCCTTGAACTTACTGAGTCCAAGTAAAAGACCTGATGCACCTACGATACCTCCTCCGGGTTCGTTAGGTTTGAAAGTAACGCCTAATTCCTTCAGTTCCTCGATAAGCTCTAGATCATTGGCAGCACCCATTACCTCGTCGGTGTGCTCCAGCTTGCCTGTTGGGTATCCTCCAAGAGTGAATATCTTGGATACGCCAAGTTCGGCGGCAAGGTCGATATAGATGCCTCCAAGTTCATAATGACCATCTGTAGTTGTGCTTTGATGGTCTCCACCCAGAAGTACGAGGTCCCTTTCGTCAGTCTTACAAATGTACACTTCGTTATTGACAAGTTTGACTGTACTTTCCTCGCTTACCATTACCTGTGGTGGAAAATGAGGGGAATAAATCTCAACTATTTTTTCTGCTTCCAGTTTCTCGATCAGGTGATCGACAACAAGCTTTCCAACATGCCCGACTCCCGGAAGGCCAACAAGTAGTATGGGGTCGTTTAGCTGGATCTCATCTTTAAGGCGGATCACAGTTGTTTCACGCATGTTCCGTTTCCCTCCTTTTGGAGATTCGGCGGTATTTGCCATAGGGATCAAGCGGGGAAAATCGTGCCGGGAGTGGATTCCCGGAAGGTTCTCCACACTCCGGACAGTTCTCTTTCAATGTGTAAACATTGCATTGAGTACATCTTCGGATCTTGTTTCCCAATGGAACATCACGCCTTTGTTGATTCGATATGTCGGTGGAAAATTCCTTTTCCTTCCTTCTTTTCGATATAGTCAATAGCTTTCTCAGCAGCTTTCTTCAAAACAGCTTCCGCGGTCTTGTAATCAGGTGCGATAACCTTTATTCGGTATCTTGGTGCGCCTGTATATGTGACGTCTATCCTGACATCATCATCTTTCTTGATCTTGGTAGCTGATTTGAGGGATTTCTTGATAATATCGATCCCGTCAGGGCTATAGGAGGTAAGGTCCACGTATCCTGCGATGTCTACGAATGGAAGTTTAATATTTTCCTGAGCGATGTCTGCTATCTTTGCGGCCAGCTTCTTGCTGATGGCCATGCCTTCAAAAGCTTCTTTGCCGTTGATGGCAGCTTCTTCAAAGCCAGTGTAGCAGCTTCCGAACTCTTCCATGAAAATGGACCTTATTTCGCCCATCTTTTCCGCGCTTGTCTTGGTGTCCTCAGCAACGAACTGGAGCCACTTCTCGGCTTTCTGTTCGTTCTTCCAGTCCTGGATCTTCGCACGTTTCTGGTGTTCGTTGACATCCTTTAAGGAAAGGTCGATATGACGTCGGTTAGGGTCTACGTCCAGCACTTTGCAGACGATCTTCTGACCTTCCCTTACGTAATCACGGACATACTTGACCCATCCGGCCTTGATCTCGGAGATATGGATAAACCCTTCTTTACCCCCGTATTCCTCAAGGGTGGTATAGGCCCCAAAGTCGACTACGTTCTTTACAGTACAAACTACAAAGTCGCCGCTTTCTGGCCAGTTATTATTATCCATTCTACACCACTTTATTCAAGGACTTCCAGGATATGTGTTGTAATTGTTGACTTTCCGCCGGTGGATTCTGCGAGTGTTCTTCCGCATACGAGGCATGTGACCTTGCGGCTTGCACTGCCGAAGATAACCTGCTCGTTGGAGCAGTCGTTGCATTTTACGCGTAAGAATCTGCTTTTTGGTTGTGTCATTGTTATCATTCCTTAAACTCGAATTTCTTTGCTCTGAAGCATGGCCTCTGGTGTGACTTGTTGCACTCGGCGCAGCGGTATTTGAGCTGTACTCTCTTGGTTGGTTTGTCTCCTCCAGGAACCTTTGAGAATTTACCACTGTTTCCGATGCCTGATTGCCTCTTCTTTTGTCTGGCAATGTGTGTCATAGCTGATGCCTTGCCTTTCTTTACTCTCTCTGCAATGTGTTCAGTATGTTTTTTGCAGGATGGGCAATATGTTCTGAACCTCTTTGGAATTTTCATTATTTACACCTTTTATCAAGTTGAATGTTTTATTTTGTGATAAGATGAGCAGCACCTCGTTTTACCAGAACATTTGCGTTCATTGCGGGTAAAACAACGACATCTTCTGCATGAGTAGTATAATTTCGCTTATCTACGGCATTGAATGTCGGTAGGTCTTTCAATATTCGGACAACAAAGTATTCTTCATTTATATTCCTTTTGGCTATCTCTGTCTTGTCCCTGACATCGTTACCGGTGTCAATTGCTGATGCTGATGCTTCTTGTGCTGTTCCCATGGCAGCTGGTTCACCTGTGACTTCTTGTGAGGATACTTCCTGTTCTGTAGCTTCCCGCTCCTCTGCAGGGGGCATTGAAGAGGAAGGATCAAGTATCGGTTCGAGCAATCCGTTCCTTGCTACCTGTATTGCCGAAAGCGTTGCTTCATAGACTGCCTGTTCTGCAGGAAGAAGCTTGTCAAGGTCCTGTCTTGGTGAGCTGCTTGAGAACGCATTGGAAGTGGCCCTTGAAGTGACCTTTCGAACCCTGCGGATGAATATGGTCTCCACATCATTGATGGCACTCTGGAGCTCATCCTCCAGTATCTTCGATTCAGCAGAGCGTGGATTGTTGATCTTTCGGATCTCTTCCTCAAGCTCATGGATATAATCATCCACAAGACGGTAGAACCCGTTCGGCAACGACCTTAAAGCCGAACTGTTCTCTTCCCGGAGTATGCTTTTGAGCTCATTACGATCCATATTCTGCTGCACCTCTGCACATAAGATACACGGCTGCGTATTCAGGTAATTCCTGTGTACCTTCCTCTATGTAGAGGTCATTACCCTTCATTTGTACTGCAAAAGGTCTTATCACTTTTAATTTTACCGGCTTGTCCGAGAACACGACAGCATCGGTCAATGGTTCGAACTTCTCAAGCTCTGATATAGACAGTGTCGTAACACGCATTCCTGATTTTCCATGAAGGGAACCGCCCAGGCGTATCAATCTTTTTATGTCACCGGTCACAGGTTCATCCACACTTGCAGACATGTCATTCACTGCTTGCAATGCGAGGGTCTGTATAATATCCTTATTGACTTTTGAAAGGGCTTCCATGTTCCCTCTGCGTAGCAACTCGACCTGTGCTTCATCCCTTAATATATCTATCATCTTTTGTGCGGTCTTTTTGCCGATACCCTTGAAACCGCTGAAGAGCTCTTCTGCATCTTCCTTACTCGCAAGATCGGTGAGGTAGGATACAAGATATCTGTTGATCCTTCCTCCCCAGCCTCCCTCGCTTTCCGGGGAAAGCATGTTCATCCTGGCATTTTCACTGCCTGCATCACCGCTGACCGCTTTCTTGTAGAATATCTTCTCAATATTGAGTCCCCTTCCACTGATATAATCCACGATCTCCCTTCTTTCTGCGCTTCCAAGGGAGCGAACACGCGGGTCACTTATGTGGAAATGGTAACCTCTTCCGCCCGAAAATACCGCCCTGATATCATCTTCATTGAATCCGAAATCATTTATCAGAAGGTCATATAGCTTTAATGTCTCCTTTTTGACGTGATCAAGCATTTCTGAATATGAGTTGGGTGCACCGGGTATGTGGTCCGCATCAAGGTCAAAGATGAGGTCTGCTTCCTGCCATTGCTTCTCTTTCATGGTAGGTGCACTGGGGTACGTATAGTATGCAACAGAATGGTATGCATGTGCAGGTGCCATGCCTGCAAGGTATTCCTCAACCTCTCCGCGTGATCCAAATGACTTATGTCTTCTCATCACGGTTTCCGGCATCTCGTCAAAAGAGATGAATCCCCATTCGCGAGCTTCCAGTCTGGATGGGATATGTATCTGCGCTGTCTTGTAGTATTCCTGGAATTTCGACTTGAGGAAATACTTTGTCTTAAAGTTCATTGCTTGTTTCCTGATAATATTGTCTGCTTAAGACTCCAACCAATTGATGTGTTAATCCTATTTCTTTATTACTTCAACCTGTTGTTGTCAGGTGCTGTCAATATGGATAAACCTTAAGTCCGGTCGAACTCTATAAGCATCTATGAAGCAGGAGATGACGAGTGCAGATGTTGCTGCTCTTGTATCCGAACTTGGTAACGTCGATGTTGAAGGCTCTCTCATCGATGCAAAGATCGCCAAGGTGTACCAGCCAGTTCCGGGTGAGATCAGGATTAATCTTTTCATATTCGGAAAAGGACGTGACAATCTGGTGATACAGGCAGGCAAGAGAGCGCACATGAGCAAGTATTTGCGTCCAAGCCCAAAACTACCCCATGCATTCCCGATGTTATTGAGGAAGCATATAACAGGTGGCAGGATAACTTCTGTTAATCAGTATGACTTTGACAGGATCATTGAGATCGGTGTGATCCGTGGTGGTATTGAGACAATACTTGTATGTGAACTGTTCTCAAGAGGTAATATAGTTCTTCTTGACAGTGATCGTAAGATCATTCTACCAATGAATCCCGTGACCTTCAGGGGGCGCAGGGTTCGCAGTGGTGAGATATATGAATATCCTGAAGCACAGCTAAGTCCGCTTGATGTTGAAGAGGCCGGGATGGCAGATCTGTTTGCAGCTTCAACTGCGGATGTTGTCAGGACCATAGCAACCAGTTACAATCTCGGCGGTGTTCTTGCAGAAGAGGTCTGTCTGAGAGCAGGCGTTGATAAGAAAACAGCAGCAAAGGATGCCACACTAGATGATATAAAGGCACTTTGTGAATCTGTAAAGGCCGTGTTCTCACCAATTGTGGAACATAAGCTGAAACCATGTATAGTCAAAAAGGAAATTAAAGGCGAACTAGGGGCAATTGATGTCGTCCCTCTGGAGCTTGATCAGTATTCTGAAGCGGAGAAGGAGTATTTCCCCTCCTTCAATCAGGCCCTTGATGAATTCTTCGGCAAAAAAGCATCTGAGGAAGTTATCGAGGAAGTAGTTGCTAAAAAGAAGGAAAAGGTCGATGTATTTGAAAGAAGGCTTCGCAAACAGCAGGAAGCTATCAAAAAGTTCGAGAAGGACTCCGAAAAATACACCACCATTGCAGAAAAGATCTATGAGCACTATCAGAACATCGAGCAGGTGCTTGCGGTTCTGGAGAATGCAAGAGATAAAGGTTATTCATGGGCAGAGATCCGTTCCATACTCAAAAAGGCAAAAGATGACCTGCCTGCAGCACGTTCTATCGTAAGTATCGATTCAGCGGAAGGATTTGTCGTGGTTGATCTTGACGGTGTCAATGCGAGTATCAACATTCGTAAGACCGTTCCACAAAATGCTCAGATCTATTATGATAAAGCTAAAAAGTTAAGCAAAAAACGTGATGGTGCTTTGCGTGCGATCGAGGATACAAAGGTCGCGATGCAGAAAAGGGAGAAGAAAGTATCCAAAAGAAGGAAGGCTTTCTTCAAGAAGCACTGGTACGACCGGTTCAGGTGGTTCTTCTCATCCGATGGTTTCCTTGTTGTTGGTGGAAGGGATGCCGATACCAATGAGGAGCTTGTGAAAAAATATATGGAAAAGCGAGACATCGTGTTCCATACACAGGTGCCCGGCGCTCCTATCACAATTATCAAGACCGAGGGTAAGGATGTTCCGGAAACGACCCTTGAGGAAGCTGCAAGGTTCGTGGTTTCCTATTCCAGTATCTGGAAAGCAGGCCAGTTCAGCGGTGATTGTTACTGGATAAAACCTGAACAGGTCTCCAAGACCCCGGAATCCGGTGAATACCTGAAGAAAGGTTCCTTCGTTATCCGTGGTGAACGCAATTACTACAAGGATGTTCCTGTGGGTGTTGCTGTTGGTTTGGAACTTGGTGCGGAAACCCGTGTCATAGGAGGACCGGTGTCGGCTATCGCACGCTCCGGTAAATATGTGGTCGAGCTACTTCCAGGTAAGTTCAACCAGAACGATATTGCAAAGAAGGTCTATCGCATTTATGTGGATGAACTAAAGGACCCTTCCTTTGTCAAACAGGTGGCGTCTCCTGATAGCATTGCAAGGATGCTTCCGCCAGGGGAATCTGATATCAAAAAGTGAACTTTTGATGAGTATGGGTATATGACTGTCTAAATTGCTGGGTATTATCATGAGAGTAACAAAAAGAGACCTGAGGGGAAATAAGGAAGGTGAGATAGCCCTTACTCCGGAGACGCTGGATGATCTGTGGCATTTGAAATACATCATCGAGAAAGGCGACCTTGTATTTGCTCTTACTAAAAGGAAAGCTGAGGCTTCCAGTGATAAGCTCAGGCCGGAGAAGGTCGAGAAAAAGAACGTGAGGCTTGGTATTCGGGTAGATGACCTTGAGTTCCATAAGTTCTCCAATCGTCTCAGGGTCCACGGTCTTATTGAGCATGGGATGGATGCCGGTTATCACCATACTCTCAATCTTGAGGAGGGAACTGCCCTCTCTATTATTAAGCACTGGAAAAAAGATCAGGTCGAGCGTGTGAACGAAGCGGAAGCTACATCCAAAAGACCCAAGGTCATTATCGTCACCATTGAAGAAGGGGATGCAGATATTGGTTTTGTGCGTCACTATGGCATCGAGGTTTATTCCCATATCAGGCAGTCATCCGGGAAAGGCGAAGGAACGCTTCGTGAGGTTTTCTTCAGCACCATCCTGGAGCAGTTAAATCATGCCATGTGCGGAACCGAGTCGGTTGTTGTTGCAGGCCCGGGGTTTACCAAGGATGATCTTATGAAGTACATCTCTTCAAACAATTCCGAGCTGGCAGCAGGTATCCTTGTTGAGGATACATCTTCCATAGGCATGTCCGGTTTTCAGGAAGTGCTCAGAAGAGGTGCTGTTGACAGGATCATGGAAGAGTCCAGGATCGCCAGGGAATCTTCACTTATGGATGAGTTCCTGAAGGAAATGGCTCTTGGTGGCAAGGTCGCATATGGTATGGATGAGGTGAAAACAGCAATAGATTATGGTGCTGTCGAAAAACTTCTGGTGGCCGATGAATTGCTTCGCCTGGAGCGGGAAGAGGGTAATATTGATGCTATGATACAGGAAGTAGAGCATGCGCAGGGTTCTATGGTTGTATTCAGTACAGAGTTCGAGCCCGGGCAGAAATTACACTCTCTCGGTGGTATAGCAGCCTTGTTGAGATTTAAGATTTAAGATGCGATCAAGGTAGGTCCTCAATACTGTGATTTGTCGCGTAATGCAGGTCTTTCGATGTAATCAAGGCAAAGCAGCTCCTTTCCATCCATATATACCCTGACAGTTCCTCCGGATTCGGATATTGTCACAGCTATTGCAAAAGTGTCCCTTGTGATAGCGGCTGCTGATACATGTCTTCCTCCAAGGCCCTTTTCAATACCGATGTCCTTTGCATCAACATCGAGATATCTGCCTGCAGCATTGACTATACCTTCCTCTGATATCACAAAAATGCCGTCAAGAAGGGCAAATTCCTTGACCGATTCCCAGTTCATCCTGTCCAGTATGTTCCGATGTTCGTCCTTATGGCCTGCATAAGGGTTTAGTATCATTTGATGGGAACGCTGCATGACCTCTTCAGTATCGCCCAGGATAAAAGCGGTTCCTATTTTGTGTCCTTCTCTTCCGCTTGCAGCAATATCAAATGCTATGGTGAGTGCTGCACGCATGACCTCGGGTTCTATTCTTTCTTCACATTCCTGAAGTGTTCTGATAAGGGGGCTTTGTGATATCTCGTGGATGACTATTGCGCTGGATTCCTTTGTCTGGATAACTCCGACGATAGTACCTTCCTTTAGTTCGCCGATTATATGTTCGATAGCCGCCGCCTCTTCGATATAACGGACATTTCCGGAAGTTTCCCTGTTAATGGGTTCAATGATCTTTTTCAGTTTTTCGCTTTCATCAGTGGTGTCCGAGATCAGGTTATCAATTATGCTTTTCTGGCGTCGGGTAACATAATAAATGGGGATGTCTGTTTCAATATTCTCAAGATCAATATCTCCGGATACTATTATGGCTGGAGCTCCCAGTTCTTTAGCGATCTGAACTGCATGTCCTGCCAGTATGTTTGGTGTGTTGATAGTATCCATCCATTCCCTCAGATATTCTGTATTATTAATTATGGCAATTATCGATTATATATATTATCTATAAAACATTTCCACCTGTGTTCAACGGCACTATTTAACAGGCATATCGTCTATTTTATTTATATGGCCAGAATATTTGTTGCAGTTGATCTGCCAGAGGAGTTCCGTGATGAGGTCCGGGTCATACAAACACGTTTTTCCGGGCTTAAGTTGAAATTGGTCGACCCTGATCTTGTACATATTACCATGAAGTTCATTGGTGAGGTAAAGGAATCAATGATCCCGGAGGTTGCAGAAGCTCTGGAGTCCATTGAATGCAAACCTTTTGATGCCCTTGTCGGTGGTATTGGGGTTTTCCCAAAGCCTAAAGCTCCAAGGGTTGTTTGGTTGGGTGCAGAGGGGAACTTTGAGCTTCTCCATGATGAGGTGGAATCAAAGCTTTCAAAGTTCAGGTTCAAGAAGGATAAGAAGAAGTTCACCACACATGCCACTCTTGCAAGGGTGAAATTTATGCCTGCAGGGCAGATGGATGAGTTTCTGGGATTACTTGATGAGCTTGATGGTGTCGAAGTTGGCAAGATGGTAGTTGACAGGATATGTCTAAAGAAAAGTACTCTGACGCCACAGGGTCCTATATATGAGACACTTCATGAGGTCATGTTAGGGTAATACTAGTAATAATATGGCTATAGTAATAATATGGCTATAGTAATAATATAGCTATAGTAATAATATAGCTATGACAAAATATGCTTAATTTGATCGAATGTGATCTGATATTATAATGATAACAGGAATGTGGCGCTTGGCCATTGTTCCTGTTACTTCCTGATTTTTCAATTATTCCAGTGTTGTTTCATATTCTGCAAAGCCAGTCGATCGAAGTATCCTTTTATCTGACGTGATTATCAGGCATTCGACTCCTTCAAGGGTTTCGATGAGCTCCATTCCTTCATCTTTTCCAAGTACGAACACAGTGGTTGCCAGGGCATCAGCATCCATGGCTGTTTCTGTAATGACGGTTGCGCTGATCAATTCGTTAACTGAGTATCCGGTTCTTGGATCGGATATATGGGATACCTTTGCAGCATCACTGAAGTAACGCTCGTAGTTACCACTTGTTGCAACAGCCAGATCTTCAAGCTGCATTACTGTGATGAAATCTCCCTGTTTGTCGGGGTTCTGGAGTCCTACTGTCCACATGGTTCCATCGGGCTTTGTGCCAATGTATCGTCCGTCTCCACCTGCATCAACAAAACAGCTTGTTATGCCTTGTGATGTCAACGTTTCTATGGCCTGGTCAACAGCATATCCTTTTGCTATTCCTCCAAGGGCGATCTTCATACCTGGTTCCATGGAGATATTTCCATCCTCGATGGTTATCATTCTGTAATCAACAAGTTCGAGAGTGGTATTAATTTCTTCCTGGGTAGGTGGCTGGTATGTTCCACCGGGACTGAACTTGCTTGCCCAGAGGTCAAGTACTGGCATTATTGTGATGTCAAATGCACCGTTGCTTATGGTAGAATAATACATGGACCGTTCAATAACGTAAATTAGGTCTGATGAGGCGCCTTCAAGTCTTGATCTTTCATTCAGGATACTTGCCTGGCTATCGTTTTTGTAACTGCTCATTACGTCATCGACATCGCCAACTCTTACAAAAGCTTTGTCAATAGTCTGTACCGCATGTTCTTCATTAAGATCGTAGATGGCGATTGTAACGGTTGTGTCCATTATACTGCGGGAATCAGTATAAAACATTTTACTTTCAATGGGTAAACTGTTCTCCTGCTCCTCATATAATACTGTGAATGAAATGGAAACTATAACGATTAATACTAGCAATAGAACTGTTTTTTTGTCCATGCTGTAGGGATAGATATGCTTAATATTAAGCTTATTTCGAAACCTATAAATATTCGCAATCAATGATTCTGGCAATTATATTAATCGACAGATGTTAATTATTATTCATGATAGGATGTGTTTGTATGAGTAATTCTAGTGCAGGAGTTGCATCGGGTGGGAATACTGGTAAAGACAAGTATCTCGCTGTTGCAATTCATCAGATCATAGAAGAATATGGTTGGAAGGGGATCGAAAAACACTTTGGTGGCGATCATCACATGATCTACGTGAAGTCCGGTTCTCCATTGGACAAGGTAGAAGTGAAGGCACACAAGGTTGGAAATCGTCTTGATGTAAACTTTTTAGGCATAACGCCAAAGAAAGGCATTTTGGATAAGGTCTTTGATTTTAATGTAAGAGAGATCCCCAAGAGCTTTGAGCTGCACAAATACGTTTCTGATGATATGACTGTTCTGGAAGAGCAGCATCTGACTACGATTATCGGTGTTGTCCTCAAGGAATTGGAGGACGTGGCAGAGGATTAAGAGGGGATCATATGGCAAAATTAGAGGTAATACTATTGGCAGCCGCCATTTTCATCTTCGCATTTGCAGGCGTTTTCGCAAGCATGGGTTATAGTGGCAATGAAGCGATCGCTCATCACTATATGACTGAAGGAGAATGGTCGGACTCAAGTTGTGGAGGTTGTCACTTCACGGTATCGGATCATGTGGAGACCAACACCCATATTCAAAGAGATATCGATGAATGGGATCCACTGACAAACTTTGATATTGAGGTAGAGGGCGAAGACGAATGGGTCGAACGCTATGGTGCTTATCATCCTGGCGGTGGGGCATTGGAAGAGTATGGCGTAGATGTGGACTGCATGGTCTGCCATGAGCAGTATGGTATGTATGATTTTGATGCACGTGCTATGAAGTTTGCTGAAGGAGACTTTGAAAATGCAAATGCAGCAGCTATGGTGGATGCAAATGCCGCAGTGCAGAAAGATAATATCAGAAAGTTCACCTATTTCTCAAATGCTGTTACTCCACTTCCACTGTTATTGTTGTTCCACGACACTGTCAATGGTGCTCCTGCAAAAGAATCATGTGCGGAGAATTGCCATGAGGCAAATATCCCTACTACAGCAGTAATGTGGTCTGCACCTGATTATGAGGAATTTGATGTACATGCTGAGGTAGAATGTGCTGAATGTCATGAGATCTCACATTCAAGTCTTCTGGTAAAGGCGGATGTTGAAAATATTCATGAATTGGAAGCTGAGACTCGCAGCTGTGATGATGCAGATTGTCATGCAGGCATCTCACACGGACCTATCGCTGATGCTCACCTTGAGACCGTAGAGTGCGAGTCCTGTCATATTCCTGCACTTCCGGGAGGAGAACTTCCAGGTGGAACGACACTTGAGTCATTTGACTGGTCGAACGGTGAACGTGTTGATTCCTTCAAGACGGAAACAATAATTCCTGTGCTTGCATGGTCCAATGGCTTCGGTGAGGATGAACTGAACATTCCTGATGGGAAGGATGATGCTGATGTGAAACTTGCACCTTTCAATATCGTAACCGGTATCTGGTGGGATGAGGGTGTGAACCCTGAGGTTGCAGAGTCACCTGACACAAGCAAGGAGATTGGTGACCCGATAGCTGTAGCATATGTGGAAGCTGCTGATGCAGACCGGGATGGTATGGTGACAGTCGATGAGATGAGGGGCTATGACGGTGATGCTGATGGTGAAGCTGATTATCCGTATGCTGTGCTCAGGACCGTTGATCTTCATTACAGGTTGAGCCACAACATCGCAGGCTCAGAGGTAGGAATGGCAGATCCATTAGAATGTGCTGATTGCCATGGTTCAACTGCTACAGCAATTGACTGGGAGCTGATTGGCTATGATTCCGATCCTGCACAGACGGATCCTCCAACAGATTTCACATTAAAGACGATCGATGCGACCATACCAGGGGCAAAACCTCCTGAAGTTGAAAGGGAGCCTGCGTTCTAAGGAGTTGGTGTTTGTGACAAAGGTCAATATTATGAAAAATATGCCTGAGAAGGTCATTATTCCTTTAAAGCAGCATGATGGTACAGCATGTGAACCACTTGTGAAGAAAGGGGATATGGTGTGTGAAGGGCAGAAGATAGGTGAATGCGGAGCATATAATTCCGCATCTGTTCATTCAAGTGTATCCGGGGAAGTTATTTCCATCGAGGAAGCTCCCCACCCCAACGGTAACAAGGTGAACAGTGTTGTGATCCAGCCATCTGAAGAAGCAGAGTGTGCTGATCTTAAGTCAAAGGATGTTCAGGCTTCTGAACTTGCAGATCTGATAAAGGATGCTGGTATTGTTGAGCATTATGGATGCCCGACACATATGGTCCTGAAACCTGAAGGTAAGAAGATAGATCTCGTCCTGGTAAATGCTACGTCTTCAGAATGGATCGGCGGGCACTACGATACTCCTTCTCAGTATTCATCACAGATGCTTGATGCATTGAAATTGCTGATGAAGGCTGCAGGAGCTTCAAAAGGTGCTATCGTCCTCAGGAATGATGATCTTGAATCCATCAGTGCTTTTAACGGATTGAACTTCGATGGAAAGAACATTACTGTTGCTCCGCTGATCGGCAAGAGGAAGATCAAATATTACTTTAAAGAGATGTCTTCGGATATTGTGGTCGCATCACAGGACCACATATATGGAAAGAAGATCCTTGATCTTTTTACTTATAATGTAACGGGTAGAAAAGTTTCTTTTGGCTGTGATCCTACTGATGTCGGTATTGCTATATGCAGTGTGAAATCTGCAAAAGCACTTTATGATGCAGTGAATACCGGAAAACCATATATCGAAACCGTGGTTTCAGTTTCCGGAAAGGTGAAGAATCCACAGAAGATCCTTGTAAGGATCGGAACTACTTTCAAAGATGTAATTGATGCATGTGGTGGCTATGTCGGTGAACCTGGTAAACTGATCGCAAATGGTTCGATCACAGGTGTAGCACAGTATACTGATGAAGTGCCTGTTAGCAAGACAACGACATCCATATTCGTCCAGTCAGCAGATGATGTTGTGAGGGGTGAATTCGTCGATTGTACTCACTGCGCAAGATGTGTTGATGTATGTCCTGTAAACCTCGTACCTAGCAGGATCGCAGCACTATCTGACCAGGGACGTTTTGATGAATGTCGTCAGATGCATATTATGAATTGTGTTGAATGTGGCAGATGTGCAGCCGTATGCCCTTCAAAGATACATGTTCTTCAGCTTATAAAATATGCAAAGAATTCTATCGAAAAGGCGTATGAAGACTTTGCTCCAAAAGAATCATCTACTAACCTTAAGTTAGGATGTGGCTGCGGTGGAGGCGAATAAGATGACATTTACGATTTCAGCTCCTCCTCATAAAAAAGAGGATATTACTTTTAATAAGATAATGTGGGCCAAGATAATTGCTCTTGTACCTGTTGTCCTGCTATCTGTATATCTATTTGGCCTTCCTGCAATAGGATTGGTCATTGCAGGTATTCTGGCAGCAGTTGTGACAGAGGTTGCAATACAGAAAGCATTTGGCCAGAAGATAACGATTGCAGATGGGCATGCCATTCTTATTGGTCTAATGATCGCCATGGTGGTACCGCCGGAAGTTCCATTGTGGATCCCGATGATAGGTTCTGTCTTTGCGGTCGGAATAGGCAAGCATGCGTTTGGTGGTATCGGATCATATGTGTTCAACCCTGTACTCGCTGCATGGGTATTCCTGAGCCTTGCATGGTGGTCACTAATGAACCCTGCATCTTATCCGCAGACAACGGCTTTATCAGATCTTGTACTTGAGCATGGTGCAGGTGTAATGGCAGGTGTATCTCCGCTTGCATTGTTGCTTGCAGGTGGCATACTAATATTACTTCGTTATGTTGAATGGAGGATTCCAGTTTCTTTCTTCGTGACCACTGTATTGCTCGCAGTTCTTCTGGGTGACAGTTTGTCATACGTTGTTCTTGGTGTTGTTCTGTTTGGGGTATTGTTCCTGGCAACGGACACTTCAAGTTCACCTGTTACAAAGAACGGGCGTGTGATCTATGGGGTCGTTTGTGGTGTTCTGGTAGTAATATATGGTCACTTTGCAAATTATGTCGATGCGACCTTCTATGGTCTGTTCCTTGCAAATTGTGTTTCAGCATTGATCGATAACAACACACTTCCGGGATCTTATGGTTCTGAGACTTTCTTGCAGCGCAAGTACAAGAGTATTCTTTCAAAGGTTCCTTTCAAGGACCGTCTGGAGGTGTTATTAGATGACTGATTCAAACAAGGATGTAGTAGTTATCATAGGTAAGCTGGTTCTGATCTCTGTGATCGCTTCAGCACTTCTGGCTGTAACATATGTGCCTACAAGTGAACAATTAAAGAAGAACTATGAAGAAGCAAGGACTGCAACACTTGCTGAGCTAATGCCCCAGGCAGCAGAATTTGAGGCAGTATACGGTGATGAGATCATTAATGATGAGGGCGACCGGGAAATACTTTACTATCGTGCTAAAGACGGTTCCGGAAATCTTATCGGGTATGCTTTCTTCAGACAACATCCCGGTGCACAAGGTCTATTGGAAATTGCCGGTGGTGTTGATGCTTCATTCAATGAGATGAGTGGTATGAGTGTCATGTCCCACACAGAAACTCCTGGATTAGGTTCAAAGATAACTGAACCCGCTTTTAAGGATCAGTTCAAAAACGTAAAAGTAGCAGACCTGAGTTTGTCAAAGTCTGGTGGTGCAATTGATTCAATTACCGGTGCCACGATATCATCTCAGGCAGTAGTAGATGCCCTGAATGCCCAGGTTGAAGTTATACAGGGAGCAGAGGCTTAATAGGTGATATGATGAATGCTTTAAGTGAATTTATTCGTGGAATTACAAAAGATAACCCTATATTTGCTTTGGTATTGGGTCTTTGTCCTACATTGGCGGTTACCACGTCTATTGAAAATGCAATTGGTATGTCAGCCGGAACGGCTTTCGTACTGATCTGTTCCAACCTGCTGGTCTCCGGCCTGAGGAAGCAGATCCCTGCTTCTGTGAGGTTACCAATATTTATTTTGATAATAGCAACGTTCGTTTCGATCGTAGAGATGGTAATGAAGGCTTATTTCCCACCGATGTATGCGGCACTGGGTGTTTTTATTCCCCTTATTGTTGTCAACTGTATCATCATCGGGCGTGCGGAGGCATATGCTAATAAGAACAACATGTTCTATTCGTTCATTGATGCACTGGGAATATCAACTGGTTTCCTTCTTGTCCTTGTGCTCATCGGAGGTATCAGGGAACTTCTCGGAACCGGTCAGATAGTGATCTTTGGTCTGGAAGTCATCCAGATCCCAATTAACCCTATCACTTACATGATCCTTTCACCAGGAGCTTTCCTTACAATAGGTGTTTTGATGGCAATAGTCAATTATAGAAGAGCAAAAAAGCTCGCAAGAGGTGGCTAAAATGGCAGCTGACGCAAGTCTTTTCCAGATATTCATGGATGGTGTGTTCATAAAGAACTTCCTGGTTATCCAGTTCCTTGGCCTGTGTTCATTCGTGGGTGTTACCAAGGATACAAAGAGTGCTGCAGGAATGTCAGGTGCTGTTATTTTTGTAATGGCAATGGCGGCAACGGTGTCGTATCTTATATTCTCTTACGTATTGATACCGTTAAAGCTTGAGTTCCTTAGTTTGATCAGTTTCATTGTGGTGATCGCAGCTCTTGTACAGCTTGTGGAGTTCGTTGTAAGGAAGAACATTCCTTCACTATATCGTTCACTTGGTATCTACCTCCCGCTTATCACAACTAACTGTGCGGTTCTTGGTGTTGTGTTGCTCAATGTATTGAACGAATACTCTTTCATACAGAGTGTTGTGTTCGGGGTTGCAGCAGGTCTTGGTTACACTATTGTCATGTTGATGATGTCCGGTATCAGGGAACGTAGCACTCTTGTTAGTGTTCCGTCTTCTATTCGCGGTCTCCCTCAGGCTTTCTTCATCGCAACAATGCTCTCAATGGCATTTGTTAACTATTTCGGAGTGATCCCAATATGAGCCTCACTACTTTACTTATCCAGGCAATGGCAACCCTCGGTGGTCTTGGTCTTGTGATCGGTATCATGCTGATCGCAGCTTCAAGGCTGTTCAAGGTAGAAACCAATCCTCTTGTTGAAGAGGTCGTAGAGGTCCTTCCAGGTGCTAATTGTGGTGCCTGCGGGTTTGCAGGATGTGCAGACTTTGCAGAGCGTGTCGTGGAGGAGAATGCTCCTCTTGATGGCTGTCCTGTGGGTGGTTTTGAGACTGCAAGGGAGATCGGTGGAATTCTCGGTCAGGATGTTTCAGAAGCAGAGAAGGAGTACCCATTCCTCAGGTGTAATGGTGGTAGCAAATGCGTTGACAGGTTCGATTACGTAGGTATCCAGGATTGTACTGCTGTGATCATGCTTTCTGACGGTGAGAAGGGCTGTAATTACGGATGTATGGGTCGCGGAACATGTGTGCGTTCATGCCCATTCGATGCTATTACGATCGGCGAGGACCGTCTTCCTATTGTGAACAAGAACCTCTGTAAGAGCTGTGGTCTTTGTATCGAGGCATGCCCTAACGATGTGCTCATGTTTGCAAAGGATTCCGAGAAGGTCCACGTGGAGTGTAATTCACATGACAAAGGTAAGACTGTAAAGGCAGTCTGTGAAGTTGGATGTATCGGCTGTAAGATCTGCGAAAAGAACTGTCCGGAAGATGCTATTACAGTAACGAAGTTCCTTGCAGAGATCGATCAGGACAAATGTACAGCCTGCGGCATCTGTGTTGAGAAATGCCCGCAAAAATGTATTGAAATGAGATAAGGAGTGGAGTGATTATATGACATACAAGACTTCCATCGGACTTAATGAGAACATTGTAGGTATACTGTGCTATCTGGGATTCTGGATGACTGGTGTGCTTTTCCTCTTCATTGAGAAGGAGAACAAGTTTGTCCGTTTCCACGCGATCCAGTCAGCAATGGTCTTTATGATCCTGACAGCAACCGTCTTCCTGGTCGCATGGATCCCATACGTCGGTTGGCTGCTTGCTGATTTCGGAGGATTCTTTTCCCTCTTCGTCTGGCTTTCTCTCATGTTCATTGCCTGGAGAGGTTCAAAGGTCAAGGTTCCGGTTATCGGCAAGATCGCTTACAACTATGTATATAAGTGAGTACGGTTCATTCCGTTCTCATCGTTAAGGGTCATGTATTCGGGAAGCATGGTCCTTATATTCTATTTTCTTTTTCCTGTCACGTCACGAAAGATTAAAAAGTAACATCAACCTTATTCTTCCTGCATCGATATCATAGATTATCAGTTATGACTGGAGGGTTCGAAATAAAAGAAGAGATATGGATCGAGAAATACAGGCCTTTTAAGCTTGAAGACATTGTGGGTCAAAAGGAAACTACGGAAAGGCTGATATCATATGTAAAGAGCGGTAATCTTCCTCACCTGTTGTTCTCAGGTCCTCCCGGGGTTGGAAAGACCGCAACGGCTGTGTCCATTGCAAGGGAACTGTTCGGAGATGGCTGGCGTGAGAACTTCACGGAACTCAATGCTTCAGATGAGCGCGGTATCGATGTCGTAAGGACGAAGATAAAGAACTTCGCGAAGACCTCTCCGATTGGTGGTGCCGACTTCAAGATCATTTTCCTTGATGAAGCAGATGCTTTAACATCTGATGCACAGTCTGCACTGCGTCGTACGATGGAGCGCTATACCAGTAACTGTCGTTTTATCCTGTCCTGCAATTATTCTTCAAAGATAATCGAACCTATCCAGTCAAGATGTGCTGTTTACCGATTCCGTCACCTTACTGAAGATTCTGTAGCTGAAAGGTGCAGGCATATTGCAGAAAAGGAAGGTCTCTCAATTGCTGAAGATGGTATGGATGCATTGAAGTATGTTGCTCAGGGTGACATGAGAAAAGCAATAAATGCTCTTCAGGCAGCAGCTCTTTTTGATAAGACGATCCACAAGGATGCTATATACAGGATAACTGCAACAGCTCATCCGGAAGAGATCATGGAACTGCTCAAGACTGCACTATCCGGTAATTTTGTACTGGCACGCAAAAAACTTGATGTTTTGATGCTGGAAAAAGGTCTTTCAGGAGAAGATGTCGTCGGGCAGATATATCGCGCTATCTTTGATATGGAAGTATCCGGTCAGCGTATGGTTGATCTTATGGATATGATCGGAGAAGTTGATTTCAGGCTTACTGAAGGTGCCAACGAAAGAATACAGCTTGATGCTTTGCTGGCACATTTTGCTTTGACAAAGGAGTAATAAGGTAATGCCTTTCGAAGAGCAATTGCTGGATGCACTCGCAAGTGTTCCCTCGTGGCTGGCAACGGTAGTTCTCAGTGCATTGCCGATCTCAGAGCTTCGTGGTGCGATCCCTATTGCTATCGGGGTCTATGGAATTGATCCAATAGATGCCTATTTGCTTGCAATTGTGGGAAATATGCTACCTGTGATCCCTCTTTTGCTTTTTTTGGATCCCGTGTCTTCTTTTCTCAGAAAGTTCCGGATAGGTGACTCTTTCTTCAACTGGCTTTTTACAAGGACCCGTCAAAAACATTCTCGGAATATGGAACGTTATGGCACACTCGCACTTACTCTGTTCGTGGCAGTTCCATTGCCAGTTACAGGTGCATGGACTGGCTGTGCAGCTGCTTTTGTGTTTGGCATTAAGTTCAGGCATGCAATGATGGCGATAGCAGCAGGTGTTATGATCTCAGGTATTGTAGTAACATTGGTGACCCTTGCAGGAATGGGTGCTATCGATCTGTTAAATTAAAAAAAGGAATAGGGCATTAATCACGAGGCTTTGTGAGCATGTCATATGCCAGCTTTATATCTTCAGCTTTTACAGTTTTTCTTCCGGCATGGTTTGCATAGATTATGGCTTCCTTTGATATTTTCACACCGTAATCTTCCAGTATGTCTAAAAGGGCAGATGCTGCAGATTCACTGACCCTTTCTGAGTCTGCACTGCGAATTAAACGTTCTACAGAAGCCAATGGTAGTATGGGCATTTTTTATAACCTCGTTTTATATATATTATTTCTAATTGACTAGATTTGTATCCTTAATTTAGTTAAAAATCTATAAATATGTTTCGATTATCTTAAAATGCCATATAAATATGTATTTTGGAATTTAGTCCTTTATTTTCCTTTTAATAATTTAGGTATGCCTTATTTATGTGTGTATGGCTTAGATTATGTAAACATCTCACACGTGAGGGAAGACAGTATGGACAAGAAATTTGCGCCTCATATTGAAGAGCTAACAAAGGCGCTAGGAAATATAAGCAGATCAACTATAGAAGATGAACTGGAGCTGTTGTTAAAGTACCGTGTACCTATAGATGAAGCAAAGAGATCAATTCTTAAGAAATTCCAAAATGATTCTCCTGTACTAAAAAAGGTAAACGATCTTGCCATCGGTGACAAAGGAATAGCGCTTGAGGTTCGTATTCTCAATATCAATGAAAAGAATGTCAATTTACGCGGTAATAGTGTAACTATCTTTTCCGGGGCACTTGCTGATGAGTCCGGATTGTGCTCTTTCACATCGTGGAAGGCCCTCTCACTAAATCCCGGGGATGCTGTAAGGGTCCGGAATGCCAGCGTAAGGGCCTGGCATAACAGGGCAGAAGTTAGTATAGGGGATCGATCGGAAGTAGAACTTCTTGAGGAAACATATCTTCCTGATATCTCAGAACTTTCAGTAACTCCTGTTAAAAAGCTGGGTGAGGTTGGCTATTCGGACATGTTCATAAGTTCAGTGGCAGCAGTCATTGAGCTATATCACAGGGATGTTAATGTAAAAGGAAAGGACCTTACAATTATAGAAGGTGTTATGGCTGATGAGACCAGTAGATTGCCTTTTGTTTCATGGTCTCTTCTTGATGGTGTGGACATCGGTACCATAGTGCGCTTTGAGGATGCATCGGTTAGCATGTATCGGGGTGTTCCTTCCATACACCTGAATGAATCAACCTCGGTTCATATTGTCGGGCCTGAAGAACACCTGTCTTTCACTTTCGCATCAGTGAACCTGCCGCCAAAACCATTGCCTTTAGGCGATGTTTTACAAAATGAGGGTATGTTCGATGTGTCAGTGGAAGGGAACATTGTTTCCGTACGTCCGGGTTCCGGCGTGATCGCCCGCTGTCCTGAATGTAATCGTGTTATTATGAAGAACACGTGCCGCTCACATGGTGTGGTGGAGGGGATCCGGGATATGCGTATCAAGCTAATCCTCGATGATGGAACAGGCTCTCTTCTTGTTATGCTGAATCGGGAACTTTCCGAGATCGTTTATGGTAAGACACTTCAGGAGTCTGAGTCTCTTATGGGTAAGGAAATGTCTGCAAATGTTGTTTATGATGATATGAAAAGTATTCTTACAGGGCATTATCTCGGTGTGCGAGGGAATACTTCTAAGGTCGAGTATGGTGTTACATTCGTAGCAAAATCAGTATGGGTTCCATCTGAAGACCTTGATATGCGGGTATCAGTTCTTCTGGAGCGACTTGAAGGGGTGGAGTGATCTTTATGGTTGAGCGTGAAATTGCACACAGGATATTTGCAAAAGAGTTGAACGATTCAAGCTCTACAATACATTCTACTATCGAAGAAGCGATAAATTCAGAGGGTCATACTCCAAATTACCTTCTTACTCCGGTGGGAACAATGGTAAATCGTGTTTTCATTGTTGGTGTTATCACGGAGGTTGATAATGTAGGCACTGAAACGGACACATGGAAAGCCCGTGTGGTTGATCCTTCAGGTGCCTTTACAGTATATGCCGGTCAGTATCAACCACAAGCAGCTATATTCCTGTCATCCGTTGAAACCCCTGCATTCGTTTCCGTAGTTGGGAAGGTGCGTGTATATAAGCCGGATGCTGGAAGCCCGATAATATCCCTGAGGCCTGAAGAGATCCATCTGGCCGATGAAGCTATGCGCAATTGCTGGGTAATTGATACTGCAGAACTGACTCTTGACAGGATCGATGCTTTTTCAAAAATGTTGTCCTTATGCGAAAATGATCCTGATTCGTGCAATTGCCCGGAAAATATGGTAATTCCCTCGAATTTATCAGAGGGCATCTGTCTGGCCATTGATAATTATGGTACTGGCGCTGATTATCTGAATGAACTGAGGTCCGTAGTTAAAAGGTGTATTATTTCTATTGATCTTGTATCTTCTGCAGATGGCGATAAAGACATAGATGTTGTCGTAATGGAATTGCTGGAAGAGCTTGATGATGGGAAAGGTGTGGGGTATATGGATCTTCTTTCAGTTGCGAATTCCCGCAACATAAATGAAAAGGCAGTGGATTCAGCAGTCAGGTCTTTGCTTGCAAAGGGGCAATGTTATGAACCAAAGATCGGCATCATTAGGCCGATCTCATAAATCATTTTTGATCTGATCATGTAATCAGATAATGTTATTTCTATCTGTTCCGGTTCACTCGAACTCGATACTAAGGTCGCCTACATCCTTTGCAAGTTTTTGGGAGATAAGTCCCAGTTCAAGATTGCATGCATGAAGGACTCCGCATGGTACCAGGCATGTTGCGCAACAGTTTCCTTCTTGTGCTTTAGCGGTGACAATATTCTCTTTGATCCCAAAGAGCTGCATCATTGGCACTTCAAGCTCGGAAATATTCTTGACCTTTGGACATTGGGTTTCGATCTTTATCTTAACGTTCTTTCCGTCCTTGGTTCCGTGTATCTTGTGTGTAAAACCGCAAATTCTTGAATTCACTGTGATGTCTGTCATGTTGATCCTCTATATGGGTAATGAAAGTCAATTAGAAGCAATACTTATCGTTATTCTGATAATCCTGTACTATTTATTATAGTAAACTTTGTATATAAGGGTTTTGTGAATCAGATGCAAAACCGTCACATCCTGATCAATTTGAAGTATATTTAAGGCCTGTTCTTTGTTTCTTTTTTCCACTTGATCGTTACTAATCAATTACTTTGATTTTTTGAAGTATATTCGATATGCTTATATAAGCAAAGTGGAATAGGTAATTCGCTATTGTATCTCTTCAAATTGCCTCTGTGATCATGTTAATTTGAACCTACAAGCAGGTATAGGGATTGTCATGGAAAAAGATGAGATTATCAAAACGGTACGGGAAGGATTAGAATGTATGGTCGGTGTTGGTAAAACACTGGTACTTAATGAGGAGGACCGTAAGACCATAGCTCAACTTGAGGAAAAAGCAGACCAAATGACCTTGATGGGACTTGGCAGGGGTGACAATAAAGGTGTAAAGGCCGTTCTTCAGCGTGATGTCATTATACCTTTCCAGACAACAATGGAGTATAAGTGGCCATGTGGTCCGAATGTTATCCTTATGCATGATGACAAGGTTGTTGGTGAGGACATTGCTGATGAGGACAAAATAAAATCACTTGAACAAAGTAGTGATTCCCTTGTGATCGGTAACATTGTAATATATGATAAATCTGTACTGACATCTCTGAACTGTAAATCCGAGCCTCTTGTTGTGGTATTGCCGCCAAAGCCCTGTGATGAGATCGAGGAACTGCCTCATATTTGTAATGCGACCCTTGCATCACCTTCTCCGCCAACAGATGAGTATCTGAAGGAAAGGATGGGTCTTGAAAGTGAACATGGTACCGGAAGTTTCCTTCTGGGCTTTGACTTTGAGTGTGGTTGCAATTGTAACTGTAATTGTGAGTGATTGAATTTCTCGGATTTTTAAAAGTTTTCTGACTTTTAACTTTTTTATTTTATTTAGTGCAATATTCTTTCTCTCTTGCTATCGAATGTTAACACATGTTAACGCATTCCAAGGGGTTTTGTATGGTTTATACAAAGCCCTTATATATCATTAACTTGTTTTTTTTAATGCATATGTCTATCTATTACTGAAATTAAATATTACAAGTCAGAGGTAATCAAAATGTATGGTATTGCATTGGATCTGGGAACAAGTGGTTTTCGTGCTCAATTGATCGATCTGGAAGCTAAGGAAGTCTTAAAGACTGCTATTACCATGAGGCACCCGCTTCCTGGTGGGAATGTAATGGATCATCTGGACTTTGCTATTCAGGTGGGTGCTGATCTTGCACACGAGATCATACTGGACACTGTTAGCAGGATATTTGAAGAACTGGATGTTGATACTACTCTTATCAAGAGGCTCGCTGTGTGTGGTAATCCTATACAGTTATCCTTATTCCAGAATATAGAGATCAGGGACCTTGCCTATGCTGGTGAGAACAAACAAAAGAAACTTGGTGTTGAGAATGTTTCTCGTGATGCAAGGGTATTTCCTGCAAGCGAATTGTTCGAGGGTATCGTGGACCTTCCCAATTGTACATTGATCGTTCCTCCTGCTATCAAACACGAGATCGGTGCAGATGCGCTGGCTATGATGATCAAGACTGATTTCATGGACATGAAAGTCCCTTCGATGGTAACTGATTATGGTACAAATGCAGAAATGGCCATTAAAGTAGGTGACAAGATCATAACCGGAAGTGCTGCAGCAGGGCCTGCAATAGAAGGTCAGGGTATGAGTTGTGGTATGCTGGCAAGCCCCGGTGCTATCTCTGATGTGAATGTAGAAGGTGACTACTGGAGGGTCACGATCCTCGATGGGCTTATGACCGAACGTAAAGGGCACTTGATAGATCCGGTTACCGGTGTGATCAAGGAGCCTTCAGAAATCGTTGCAAAAGGTGTGACCGGTACAGGTGCTATCGCTGCACTTTCTTTGGCTATTGAGACTGGTATTATTACAAAGATCCCGGAGATCCCAAATGGTAAACTTGTACTTGGGGATAGGATTGAAATTACCGAGAAGGATATTGAAGAGGCAGGAAAAGCAATTGGTGCTATCAGGGCTGCACAGATGACCCTTCTGTTGGCATCCGGTGTTGAGTACAAGGACCTTGAGAATATGTATATGGCTGGTGCTACCGGTGCGTATGTGAATGCAGACAAGGCAAGAAAACTGGGTTCATGTCCTAACTTCGCACACAATATTGTACAATTTGGTAATACCTCAGTTGCTCTTGCAAGGGACCTTGTAATGGATGAGTCCAAACTGGATGAAGTTATTGAGGTCGCAAAGAAGATCAAGGCAGATCACCTGATGATGGCAACAAGCGACACATTCTCTAACATTTATGTGTGTGAGCTTTCCTACTGGACCCAGGGTATGCCTATAGATATGTACAATCAGATGCTCGGTATGTACAAGCTTCCACCCCTTCCAGAGACATTCGAGAATCCGGGTATTGAGAAGAGGGTTGCAAAGGACATTGACGAGGTCGGAAAGGAAGGGTTGAAGATCGTCAGTGATCTTGGGATCATCATTGAAGAGGAAGCTCCGGAGTGTATCCTTTGCCATAAGTGTGAGGAAGAATGCCCTGAAGATGCTATCACCATGATCGAACGTGATGGAGAATTGTTTGCAAATTATAACAGTGAAAGGTGCCTTGGTACCAGCTGCAGGCGGTGTGTTTCGATCTGTCCGGTGTCTGCGATTCATTATAAGACCATTTCTATTAAGGAATGATCGGCATTTTGCCATATGTTATGGCATTGTTTTCTGTCGCCCTGAGTCAGGGCGACGTTTCTTTTTGCTATTTAAGCCTTTTGCAAAATTGTGTTTCATTTTTGCTTATTATATGTCTTTTGAAAGTATGATGTTTCACTCACTCTCTCTTTATAAATAAAACATAACTGTCAATTGGCACATGTGTATATTCGATATATAGGAGCAACTTTTCTTGTGTTATTTTGCTTATATTCATCATATATTCTCCATATGGTTCGACTGACCTTGTTTTTTGATTCGATCGGGTTATTTGTATGTTATATATTTGATGAGCAACTCTTCTTGATTTGTCATTATTGTAAAAAAAAGATCAGGTCCAAAACCCTAAAATATGTCCGCATGAGGACATTTTATATCATATATTTTTCGATAACTTAACCAGCAAATATATATATTCGTGTTGAAAACAGGGTAGTATCAGTTAAATCGAAAGTGTGTCTGACAACGGATGATGGAGCGACTCAATTAGATCCCTTTGGCATTGATCTCCTGTAGATGTTTGCCTGGGTTGAAATATTGTGTTTCCATTGGATGTTGCAATGCACATATGAAATGCTGTATTATGGATCTGCATGTGTTCCTTCGGGATTGGCATTTATGCACTGCATGCATGAAACATTTTGCAGGGTTTCATTTCGAAACATTTAATGTTGGCACGACTGCATTCATCGCTTTTGGATGCGATCTGTCAGTATTATGGTCAGTAACATTCGATCAGGATGTGACCTGGCCTTACTAAAAAAATAAATAAAGGAGTTGTAAAGAAAATGGTAGAAGGTATGTACCCAGCAAGATTCCCTCTTGATGGTATCCAGTTAGAGTTGTTTTCCGATGATGACATGAGAGCTATCCACTACGCTTCAATGGAAGTATTCCTTAACCCTGGTATCCAGGTATCTGACCCAGAAGCAAGGGCAATCTTCAAGGAAGCTGGTTGTGAAGTCGATGAGAAGACCCAGGTAGTAAAGATCCCAGAGTTCCTTGTAAACAGGTCACTTATGGACGCACCATCCAGGTTCCTGCTTTATGGTCGTGACAAGAAGAAGACCGTCGATATGGAGCACAAAGGTAAGGTCCACTACATACCTTTCGGTACCGGTGTCAAGATGTGCAATTACATCTCACCAGGCAAGTACGAGACAGTCGACTCTGTTGATCAGGACATTGCAGATACCGCAAAGGTCTGTGACTACCTCGATGAGTTCAGCTACATGTCTCTTACCGTTTCCGCAAGGGACTGGGCAGGAAAGGGAGCACAGGATGTCCACGAGACCCTCACACCTCTCGCAGGCACTAGCAAACACTTCCACCACATCGACCCTGTCGGTGAGAATGTCGAGTACTACAAGGGAATTGTCGACGCATACTATGGTGGCGACTCTGAGGAAGCTCGCAAGAAGCCAATCATGTCCATGCTTCTCTGCCCAACCAGCCCACTCGAGCTCAGTGTCAACGCATGTCAGGTCATCATCAAAGGTGCACGCTTCGGTATGCCAGTGAATGTACTGAGTATGGCAATGTCCGGTGGATCTTCTCCTGTATTCAGAGCAGGTACACTCGTTACACACAACGCAGAGATCCTCGCAGGTATCGTACTTGCACAGCTCGTCCAGCCAGGTGCATCAGTATTCTACGGTAGCTCAACCACAACCTTCGACCTGAGGAAAGGAACAGCTCCAGTCGGTGCACCAGAACTCGGTCTTATCAGCGCTGCAGTCGGTAAGATGGGTCAGTACTATGGCCTCCCATCCTATGTTGCAGGTACCTAGGCAGATGCCAAGGTCCCAGACACACAGTCAGGCCACGAGAAGACAATGACCACCCTGCTCCCAGCATTCGCCGGATGTAACACCATTTACGGTGGAGGTATGCTCGAGCTCGGTATGACATTCTCCCTTGAGCAGTTTGTAATCGATGCTGACATCATTAAGATGACAAGGTCTGCAATGCGCGGTATCCCAGTATCAGACGAGACACTCGCTGTACCATCCATCCAGAAGGTAGGAATCGGTAACAACTTCCTTGCACACAAGGAAACCAGGAACAACCTCAATCTCGTATCTGCTCCAGAGCTCTTTGACAGGGACATGTTCGGAGACTGGGAAGCAGCAGGTTCCAAGGATATTGCAACCGTCGCACACGAGAAGGTTGTTGACATCATGAAGAACCACGAGGTAAAGGCTATCGACGCTGACCTCTTTGCAGACATGCAGGCTGTAGTGGACAAGGCAGATACTGCCTTCAGAGCCAGCATGTAAATTGGCCCATAATTATCTAAATAAATAAAGGAGTTTTAAAAATGGTATCACAGGATGAAATTAACGCAAAAGCAAAAGCTGCAGTCATGGAATTCGATGACGAGCTTGTTGAAGAGATATGTGAAGAAGCAATCGAAGCAAAAGTCGATATAGTATCCCTTATTGAGGATGGTCTTACCGCAGGTATGAACGAAATAGGAGACCAGTTCGAACAGGGTACCCTTTTCCTTCCACACGTCATTGCAGCATCCGAAGCAATGAGCGCTGGTGTAGCAGTCCTCACACCTGTCCTTGAGGCACAGGGTGGCGCAGCAGCATCTAAGGGAACAATCGTCATCGGTACAATCGAGGGTGACATCCACTCCATCGGTAAGGACATTGTCGCAACAATGCTCAAGATCGCTGGATTCAAGGTAGTTGACCTCGGTAGAGATGTCGCAATCGCTACATACGTCGATGCAGTCAAGGAACACAAGCCACTTGTAATCGGTTCTTCCGCACTCATGACCACAACAATGGTCCTTCAGATGCAGATCGAAGAGCAGCTCAAGGAAGCTGGAATCCGTGACACAGTCAAGACCATGGTCGGTGGCGCACCTGTCACACAGGACTGGGCAGACAAGATCGGCTCAGACATCTACGCAGAGAACGCAACAGACGCAGTCGTTAAATGTAACGCAGCAGCTGAGTAAATCTGCTTTGGAAGAGCAGTGGAGTGTTCGTAAGAACTCTTCACTGTAATTCTTTAAGCTGATTTATCTGTATATATTATAACTTGTATCAATTATTATCATTATAAAAAGAGTTGGAGGAGGAGTCCTTTTGGATATAAGAGAATTGAAGAAGTTAGAAAATAAAAGGAAAATGAACAAGGGTTATATGTGGGCCCTATTCTGTGCAATCTTATGGGGTATATGGTATATTCCAGGTACTATTATCTGGGCAGTACCTCCATTTGATTCAATGTGGGTAGCTATTGATGCAACACACGGTGGTTCAATGGCAACCATTGCTGTAGCTCTTTTGATATCTGCATTCAATGCATTAACTGTTATAGCTGCATTGTTGATATGGAATGGATATCTTGGTAAATTCGGTGAGATGAAGAGGACACTGAAAGAGTTCCACCCATGCAGTAAATGGTTCTTCCTTGCATCTATCTTTGGTGGACCTATTGCTATACTTGGTTCATTCATCGCAATTGGATTCATTGGAGCAGGATTCGCAGCAGTCGCAGCTTTGTTGTACCCTGTGATCGGTTCCGTTCTTGCAAGGCAATGGTATGGTGAACAGATCTCCAAGAGAGCATGGATGGGTATCCTTGTCATCATTGTTGGTGGTCTTACTATCTTCGTTGGTGGAGCAATCACTGAGATCACATCCGGTAGTATCAATTACATTGGATACATTGGTGGTCTGATGGCAGCACTCGGATGGGGTATTGAAGGTGCAATCGCTGGTAAAGGTCTTGACATCGCAGAGCCTGATGTTGGTATCACTATCAGGTTCATCGGAGAGGCTTCTATCTACTGGATCATTCTAATACCAATTTTCGCACTCGTTGGCTATCCAATGTTCGAGTATGCACTCGCTGCATTCAACCCACTTTCAATCATAGTCCTTGGATTCGCAGGTATCACATTCGGTTACTGCTACGTTTCCTGGTATAAGTCATTCCCACTCATCGGTGTTGGAAGAGGTCAGGGTATCGGAAACCTTTACGGTCTTTGTGCTGTAATTTTCATGTACCTGTTCATGGCACAGGTGCCAGCATGGACTGTACTTGTCGGTGGTGCACTTTGTGTCCTCGGTAGCTTTGTAATGATTTCCGAAGAAACAGGTGATGCAGAATCTCTGAGAGGTGAGTAAAATGGCAGGATTACGCCCGATAAAATTTAGGTTGCTTGAGCTTTTCACTGATGAGAAGGAACACTGGAACAACGAGATCGTCACACAGATGCAGAAAGAATACAACATGAACAGCAATTTCGGCAGGGATTCAATCAACTTCGATATCCTCGAGCTCGCTTCAGGTGGTATGCTTAAATCTGTGGAGTCAAAGGTAGATGAGGATGGCGTATACAAGAAAGGCTTCCTCTTGCACAAGTATGTGATCACTGACTTCGGAAAGGTTCGTTCATCAGATGCATGTCTGGAGTATGTATAAGGAGGTTTGATTATGGGAGTAATGAACGATTTAACAGTTGCTTACTATGGCCCTGGTTTTGATATGACCACCGCCCCTATGCCAGCAGCAGAATACACCTGGATGATTGCAGTCATTGTGATCGGTTTGATCGCATTGTGGCAGGCAAGGACATTTGTGTCCCAATTCTAAGGACGCGAAACACAAAATATATATATGTAGTTGGGCTTTTGGGTAAGCACCGGGTAATATCCCCGGGCATATCCGCCAACTACATTTACATTTTCTATAAGATCCCTGTGGGATCGTCATAGAATTGTTTTCAAAGGAGGTTTTAAAACGACAACAGAAGAATTATTCAAAGAACTATCCGATGCGGTAGTAAGTTGCAAGAAAGATGATGTAATCGCTGCAGTAGGCAAGGCAAAGGGCCAGGCACCAGCAGTAGAACTTATCGACAACGGTCTCGCAGCAGGTATGAACGAAGTCGGTGTACTCTTCGAGAGAGGAAAACTCTTCCTTCCACACGTTATGATGGCAGCAGATGCAATGTCCGCTGGTGTAGAGTTACTTCAGGACGAACTTGCATCCGGTGAAGGCGCAGGCAGCAAGCTCGGTGTAATTGTAAACGGTACCGTCGAGGGTGACGTTCACGACATCGGTAAGGCAATCGTATCAACCATGCTCCAGGCAGCAGGCTTTGAAGTCCACGATATTGGCAGGGACGTTCCACTCCAGAACTTCATCGACAAGATCAAGGAAACCAACGCTGACATGGTCGGTCTCTCCGCACTTATGACAACCACCCTCCAGGGCCAGAAAGAAGTCATTGAGCTTCTCAAGGAGAACGGCATGAGAGATGGTATCAAGGTAATGGTCGGCGGCGCTCCAGCAACAGACGCATGGGCAAAGAAGATCGGCGCAGACTGCTATGCAGAAAACGCAAGTGAAGCTGTAGTAAAAGCAAAAGAACTCCTCTTATAAGTTCATCTAATACTAAGGTGTAATACATGGCAACAGAATATTTCTTAAGAATGGGTGACGGCGCAAAGATCTTCATGAGCAAGGAAGACATCATGGCTGACATCGAAGCAGGTTGTGCTGACGCAGCAGACCTCGGTACCATCCCATCCCTCTCAGAAGATGAAATGGAGAAAATGCTCGATATCATCACATCACCTGGCAGAATTGTCGGTGTAGAGCCAGGAATGGAAGTTCCGGTAACACACGACATCGGTGCAATCAGGATCGATGGTGACCAGGGTAACAGTGGTGTAGGTATTCCTGCAAGCAGACTCGTCGGTTCCATGATCCACGAGCGCGCATTCGGTGCAGACACAATGGAACTCGGTCACATCGACTACAGTTACAAGCCTGTCAAGCCAGTTATCTCCCAGGAACAGCAGACAATGGAAGTTTGCCAGCAGAACATGGTCATCCCTATGCTCTACGGTGCAATGCCAAACATGGGTCTGTACTACACTCCTGATGGTCCATTCGAGAACCCTGGTGACCTCATGAAAGCATTCAAGATCTCTGAAGCTCAGGAATCCATCCAGAAAGCTGGTGACCACGGAATCCGTGACATGGTCTGGATCATGCAGAGACTTCAGCACGTCGGTTGCGACGGTGTCAACTTCGATACCATCGGTGCAGCTGGTGATGGTGATGCATATGCATCCTTCAATGCTATTGAAGCACTCAGGAAAGAATTCCCTAACATGTACATCAATGCAGGTATGGCAGGAGAACTCGTTCTCGGTATGCACGGAGAGCTTGAGTACGATGGTACAGTACTTGCAGGTCTCTGGCCACACGAGCAGGTTTTACTTGCAGCAAAGGCAGGAGCAAACACCTTCGGTCCTGTATGTAACACCAACACCAGCAAGACCTCCGCATGGAACCTTGGTCGCTCAGTTACCTTCATGAAGGCAGCTGTTGAGGCATCTCCAATACCATGTCACGTAGATATGGGTATGGGTGTCGGCGGTATCCCAATGCTTGAGACACCACCAATAGATGCAGTAACCAGGGCAAGCAAGGCAATGGTCGAGATCGCAGGCGTCGACGGTATATAGATCGGTGTGGGCGACCCACTCGGTATGCCAATTGCACACATCATGGCATCAGGTATGACCGGAATGAGAGCAGCTGGTGACCTTGTTGCAAGGATGCAGTTCACAAAGAACATGAGGATCAACGAAGCAAAGGACTTCGTATCAAAGAAACTCGGTGTCGAGAACGCAGACCTTTCCGACGAGTACGTCATGAGGGAGATCAGAGAAGAGCTCGACATTGGCGTAATCACATCAGTTCCTGGCTGTGCAAAGGGTATTGCAGCTAAGATGAACATCGAGAAACTCCTCGGTATCAACATCAACTGCTGTGACAAGTTCAGGGAAACCATCGCATAATTTCAATAAACAGACCCGGGTTTACCCGGTCTGTACCTTTTCTTTTTTTATAAGTCTATTAAGACTATTTCAAAGGTCTGTCAATTTTATAATATGACCTCAATCAGGGTCAGTTTTTCAAAAACAATTTATATTTTAATTGCGTTATCTTCATGATGTTATTTGGTAATCCTTAAATTACATACACTCTGGAGAATGATCGTGGAATCAATATATTTGTTGCAGATCGCACTTGCTGTTCTAATAATGAGTCTGCTGGCTCAAAGTCTGAGCAAATTGTTCAAGATGCCTGTTCTTATCTTCCTCCTGGTTGAAGGTATCATCATAGGACCTGAAGTTCTTGGTATACTGGACCCGACACTTCTTGGGGAAGGCCTGACGGCGATCGTTTCATTATCTGTGGCAGTGATCGTATTTGATGGTGGTCTTCACATTGATGTAAAGTCTATTAGGTCTATCCAGCAGGGTGTGCTCAGTCTTGTTACGGTGGGTGTGATGATCACATTCATCTGTGCAACATTTTTCACTTACTACATAGTTGGTCTTCCGCTTGATATCTCTGCCGTATTCGGAGCATTGGTTACTGCAACAGGACCAACGGTGATCACTCCTGTTGTAAGGCAGGTGCGCGTAAATCACAGGGTAAGCAAAGCGCTTGAACTTGAAGGAGTGCTCAATGATGCCGTGAGTGTTATCCTGGCTGCACTTGTGTTCGAGGTAATTATTTCCGAACTTTCCGGATTTGAAGTTGTGGGATTTTTGCTCTACAGAGCGATGATCGGTCTTGTTATGGGTTTAGCGAGTGGTTTTTTGCTAACTCGATTTTTGTCACGCTCAGTCCATTCTGAGCAGGTAGTTCGTTTTGTGACATTTACCTCCGTGATAGCAACTTTTGTCATATCTGAGTCATTGGGTGCAGAATCAGGAATTCTTGCAGTAGCGCTTTTCGGTATTATTGTAGGAACTTCTAATGTTCCTTACAAAGCCGCGCTGAAGGAATTCAAATCAGACCTTGTGGTCATGATGCTATCATTGATCTTCATTCTACTGGCGGCAATGCTAAAGTTCGAGGATATATTCAGGATCGGAGCTGTCGGTATCATTGTTGTATTGCTGCTGATATTCTTTGTCAGACCGCTTTCCGTGTTCGCCAGCACTGCAAGGACAACTTTCAGGACAAAAGAAAAGTTGTTCATCTCATTTGTAGGCCCACGTGGTGTTGTTCCTGCATCAATTGCAACATATTTCGCAATTAAGCTCAATGGCCTGAATATAACCGGTGGTCAGGAGCTTGTTGGTCTGGTATTCTTAACTGTAATTATTACTGTGTTCATGACAGGTTTCCTGTCAAAACCTGTAGCTAGATTTTTAGGAGTGATACCTATGGAAATTCTTATAGTAGGCGGAGGGGAAGTCGGAAGGATCCTCTCTGAAAGGTTTGAAAAAAGGGGTGAAAATGTTGTTGTTATTGAATCCTCTGAAGAGAACTGCCAGCGTTTGATGAAATCCGGAATACGCGTTGTTCATGGTGATGCCGAAGATGTCAATGTGCTTAAGAAAGCAGGCATCGAAAATGCAAAGTATTTCATTGCAAGTACCGATCAGGATAATACCAACTTGCTGGTCTGCCAGATAGCCAAGACCAAGTTCGGCTTCAAGGAAGACCAGATAATTGCAAGGGTAAACAACATGGAGAACCTTCATGCGTTCTGGGATCTTGAGATCCGTGCCATGAGTCCGGCCATGAGTACTGCACTTTTCCTTGACAATATGGTGGGAAGGCCTCATATGTTCTCTATGTGCGAGGTAGGCGAAGGCGGTGACATCCTTGAGGTCAAGGTCACAAACCCAAAGGTTTCCGGCAAGGCCATCAAAGAGCTATCACTTCCTGAGGATAGCCTGTTGCTGATGGTAAGAAGGGGCGATGAGTCGTTCATTGCAAATGGAAACCTTGTGCTTGAGTTCGATGATATGGTAACGGTCATAGGCGAAGGGGATGCTGCAAAGATCGTTGCGGACCTTTTAGGCAGATAAGTAAGGTGAATACTTTCACCTTGCTAACTTTACTTTTATATAGTTATGATGTATAACTTGATTTGCCTCTCAAATCAGATACAAACAAGAGGCTTGAGGAATTAATATGGATAAGACAGCAGAGAATATCAAGAACAGATTTTTAGAACTTGGTGTGGATATACCCATTGAGAACATTGCCGAAAGACTTGACAAACTTGTCACAAAGTTCAAGGTTCCCCTGGATGAAGCCCGCAGGAGTGTTATAGCATATTTCCTGAAAGAATACAATATTGACAGGAATGATTTTTTCACAGGTCAGGGATCAACTCCTCTTGTAAAGATCAATGAGGTCAACGAGGGTGGTAAATGGGTAAACATCAGGGGAAAGGTCGTGCAACTCTGGGACAGCACTCATGAATCCGTGTCTCAGGTAGGTCTTTTAGGGGATGATACTGGAACGACCAAATTCATTAAGTGGGCACGCGATGATATCCCTGATGTCCAGGAAGGTAAAAGCTACCAGTTCAACAATGTTGTCATCAATGAGTGGAACGGAAGGTTCGAGATAACACTTAACAAGAACACTATTATCGAAGAGATCTCTGAGGATATCGATGTAGTATCCACTGCACTATCTTCTCCGACAGATGGTCAGCCTGCACCTATGGTAAGTGTTGCTGATATTACCGAGGATGGTAAGTGGATCTCTCTTAAAGTAAGGGTATCACAGCTCTGGGACAATACTCATGAATCCATATCTCAGGTCGGTCTGATAGGAGACGGAACAGGAACCATCAAATTCATAAAGTGGACAAGTGCCGGTCTTCCGGATATCGAAGAAGAGAAAAGCTATCTTTTCAACAATGTGGTTGCTCAGGAATGGAATGACCGATTTGAAGTTACTCTTAACAAGAACAGTACAATAGAAGAGCTTGATGAGGAAGTGGATATCGGCACATCTTCTGTTACTTTTAGTGGTGTAATGGTGGATGTTCAGTCCGGATCAGGTTTGATAAAACGCTGTCCTACATGCAACAGGGCATTGACCAAAGGGGCATGTATGGAACATGGAAAAGTAGATGGTGTTTATGACCTTCGTATCAAAGCCGTTCTTGATGACGGAAATATTGCGCAGGAAGCCCTTCTAAAAAGAGAGCTTGCGGAGCAGATCTCTGATATGACCCTTGATGATGCGATTTCCATGGCAGCAGATGCTCTTGATCAGGGTGTTGTTCTTGATCAAATGAAACTCAAACTTCTCGGAAAATATTTCGCAGTAACAGGTTCCAAGATGGATCGTTATATCCTGGTTGATTCTATTGAACCGCAGGCGGAGTTGAGCCCGGAAACAATTGATGAACTTATTTCAGAGGCGGAGGTGTTGTAAATGGCCGGATATGTAAGAGAAGTTTCACGCCGTATTTTTGCACAGGAGTTCAGGGAATCCAATTTGACATTTAAGGACGGGGATGACCAATATTCTCCACAGTACCTGTTAACGCCTACAGGTGCAAAAGTAAATCGTCTCTTTATTGTGGGAACACTTATTGAAAAGGAAGATATTGGCACAGATTCCGAATATTGGAGAGGGCGGGTGTCTGATCCTACCGGTTCCTTCATGATATATGCCGGACAGTATCAACCCGAAGCAGCACAGTTCCTTGCAGAATGTGAAACACCTGCCTTTGTAGCCATTGTAGGGAAACCAAGTACCTACACGACAGCAGAAGGCACTGTCCTGACATCTGTCAGGCCGGAATCCATTTCTCTGGTGGATGGTGCTACACGTGATCTATGGGTTGCAGACACTGCAAAAAGAACACTCGAACGCATTAAAGATCTTGATAATATGGATCCAAATGTCATCAAGGCAAAAGAACACTATGGCGCTGACAACACTCAATATGCTTCAATGGTAAAGGAAGCACTAAAGTCATTAAAAGAAGATATTTGATCTGTGTTCTGATATTTAATACTGCACATTATGTGCAGTAGCTATCTTTTTTTAACCACAAAAATAATAAGGTGGTCTCTCTTTGTTATTAATTGGGTGGTAACATGAAGACATACCTATTGATATGGTTCAGCAGCAATGGTGCCAGTCCTTCAGATGTCAATAGAAGCTTGATGTCAATGGGTTTCAAACCAATTCAGGGGGCATATGATTATGTCTATGATTGGGGTAACAATGTCGATCTTGATGAGATCTTGAGGTTTGGTGACAAGGTTCACTTAAGTCTTCATGATACCGGCACAATGTTCAAGATCGAGACTATCAACGGGGCGAATGAATAAAAATAAAATATGCCTTCTTCTTTTTAGTTCGTGCTTTCGAGCTTACGGGAAAAATCAATAAAACCGCACGCATGTCCTTCGATTTCTACTATCTCTGCAGAGACCTTTCCATTATCAATATTTATCTTTACTATGGAAGGGTCTGACATACGGGGGCTTGTAGGGGATCCCGGGCAGATAAGTATCACATCGCTAGTTTCCACCAGTGGTCTGTGGATATGACCAAAGATCAAAACATCCACTCCCATCTCAAGTGCAAGATAGCGTAATGCGGTGGTATCCATAATCGATAAGGCTCCTTCATGTACGAGACCTATTTTGACACCATCGGCATTAAAGATCAATCTTTCGGGCAATAGTTCTTTTAGCTCACTATCATCAGAATTCCCATGGACCGCTTTGAGCTTGCCAGTATCGGCAAAGGCCTGATAACATTCCATGGTTGTAAAATCGCCGGCGTGGGCGATTATATCACAGTCATCAAGAAGGTGTTTGAATGCAGGGGGGATGCCCCCTCTTGTAAGGTGGGTATCAGAAAGAGCAATTATCTTCATATCGATCCCTTATCTATTCATAACATGCTGTTGCTATTTCATTGCAGGTTAAGGTCAACTAGTTCGTAATCCAGATTTTCCATTTCCAATCTGCTCATGATCTGGGGCACTTCTTCATCAATAGCAAGCACAAGGGAAGATAATCCGTGGAAAGCTGCTTCTACAACGGATTCTTTTGCTCCGTACATGACATCCGGGGTAATGTCGATCTTCTTCAACGCAACGAGGGATTCGACACCTATGGCTGCTATATAAGATTTTGAACTGGCAAGTTTTTGTAACCTCTCCAGGTCGACATTGCGTGATCCACCACGTTCACTGCGTGGTACCTTGCAGACAGTAATACTGGCATTTTCAAGATCTATCATGCCTAAAAGGTTGGTAACACCTACATCATCGCCTTTCTCAGCAGCAGATATGGTCATTCCAGTTGCACCGGTCTCAATACTTTTGCTCACATAAAGCAATCCGTTTCTCATCTGAAGATATACATTTTCCCCCTTTTCAATATCTTCATCTGCGATAGCCGTCCACGTAGAAACATGGCTGATGATGTCACTCATGACAAAATTAGCATAGCGTTTCATATCAGCAGCATTTTCCAGTACCCATTCCACGCCCTTTTTCGTGATCCGATATCTCACCCTTCCATCTGAATAAATGAAACCTTCTGCTGTAAGTTCCTTGATGTATTCGGATACTGCTTGTGGTGTCACACCGATCTTTTCAGCAATTTCTTTTTGACGAACGTTAGGCTGATGAGCAGCAACTTCTGTCAGGATTTGAAATTTAGTTATGCCGCTTTTGCTTTGGAGAATATCTATCATTCAGTTTCCTCATTGATCTTGAGTCTTTGTCCCATAACAGTGAGTTTGGGTGACCTTCTTGCCAGAGAACGAACATATATTGGACTCTTGTTCATTGCACGTGTCAAGCTGCTCATTGAGTGATTGCCCTTTTCCACAAGTTCTTCCAGTTCTTCGATCATGTCTTTTATTTCTTCATAAGGGTGGAATGTGAGCATAATAATTTCACTTAGATCTTCAAAAGAACACTGGAAATTTGTTTGCACTTTAGAATAGGATGAATGGTACTCTTTTTCAGGTTTTTTACCTGGTTCTGGCATATGCCACTGGCTTTCGAGCAAGCCACATTCTTTCAATATTGTGATACTTTCAGAAACATCACAACCCATTTTTTCTTCCAGGTCTCCTTTTGTCATCCATTCAACCAAAAGAAGATTGAAGACCTGTTTATGTTGTCCTGACTGAAAGGTTTGGAGAAGGGGAACTAGTTCTGAGGGATCATTTATAATTCGAGTCCTTTTGGGCATCATTAATACCTCTTATTAGGGTACTTAGGGGGGATAATACAATATGATAGATATGAATCCAGTTCGATTGTTAACTTAGCTTTGGTACATATGCAACTCTAACTAAATAAATGTGTTGTGGCAAGGGTGTTTACAGGCCGGATCTTTTGTTGTTGTGGAGTGGTTTTGTTAGAAATTCTACATCATTTTAATTGACCGATACATTTATCCAATTTTGTTACCAATATTGGTTAGATATTATGTCTGAAGACCTCTACACGAAGATATGCAGGATACTTGAAAAGAAGCAATTGTCCATCAGTGGGATCAGCAGGGAGCTGAAAGCAGAGGGGTTTGATGAGCATCGCCTTATCCTGACAGGTTATCTTCGTGCACTGAGGGATATGCACAAGCTCAATGAGGTGGAAATACCTCCATCAAAGATCTATGTGTGTGTAGAAGGTTCTGAATCGTTGAATAATGATATTTATTCCCTGATGACTAAACATCTTCATACACTTGAGCCGGATGTTCGTTTTCCGGCAGCCGTTTGCATCTTATCTTCCATATTTGAGAGACCTGTCTTCAAGGAAGAGCTAAAGATGATGGGGATCAATGATTCGCATATAAGGAATTATCGCCGTTCTCTGTTAACTGTCAAAGAAACAACCGGGAAGGACATTCGCGATCTTCGAAGGTCTATTACACGGATGACGGTCCCTGATCATGATCCTGCATATGAAGCGGACAAATATTCAGCCAAAGAAGAGTTCATTGCGCTGAAAGGTTCTGTTCTCATTGCACTGACAAAGGACATGTCCGATCTGAGTGGTCTCATACCTAAGACCAAACAGGTAACTCTCATTTAAATATTTTTTATTTAAGCAACTATTATCTAAATAGGGCTTGCCAAAATAACTTCTCTAAGTCGATCGAATTGGCAAGTCGATCTTCTCTGTAGTTTATCCGGTAAAAATACCTTCTGTAAGAATACGTTCTGCAAAAATAAATAGTGGTGAAGGGATGCCCCTTTCACCTTATTCCAGATAGATCGCCGGCCTTAATGGGAAAGCAAATCTTGCTTTGTTCTCGGGATCATATTCTGCATTGTCAGCTGAATATACGTCTACCGGGCATCCTATCTCCTTTTCAAAGAACTCTATGTTCTCTTCAAGGGCGACCTTCTCATCAAGATCAAAGTTTGCCAGTGTGTTGAACGTATCCTCGCTCATGGATGTGATGTCTGTGACAAGTTTCTGTGCAAACTTGGACACTTCTTTTCCATAGCGTCTCATCTCCGGATCGCTCATTAATCCCTTTATCAGTACGCCGGGGTTAAGGGAGCCTTCTTTCTGCATTGAGAGTGCTGTCTTGAAGGCTGTTGTTTTCCATTCTGGTGCTGTGTAAAGGATCGCTCTCTGAGGTGTGAGCTTTGTAACCCTTATGATCTCATCAACATCTGATAGTGTGCTGCTGATCAGCTCTTCTGCAAACTCAGCACGGTTGTCTACAAGTGTTTCATCGTATACTGGATATGCTTCAAGAGAAACCATGGATTCTTTGCCCATTGCTTCCCATATCTCTTCACAGACGTGAGGGGTGAACGGTGCCATAAGGCGTACCCATGTCTCAAGTACATCGTAGAGAAGTATGCTTCCGCCACGCTTCTGATACCACTTCAGATCATTGAGCAGCAGGAAGAAAGAATTCTGCAACGCATTTCTTGTCTTTATGGTATCCAGGGCTTCATTCGTCTCATGGATACGCTGTTGCAGTCTGCTCTGCATCCACCTGTCGATACCTTTCATATCACTACCAATGCCTGATGCGGCACCGGATTCTATGATGTCCTTTGCAAGCTTGTAATACCTGTCTATCTGCTTTCTTGCAGATTCGATGCCGCTGTTCTTCCAGTCCGCATCCTGCATCTGTTCAGCACTGGACAGAATGTACATCCTGGATATGTCCGCACCATAATTGGCAATCGCGTCATTGAGGGTAAGCAATGGTCCCTTGGACTTGCTCATCTTCTTTCCTTCCAGCGATACAAAGCCGTTGATGGCTATCGCACGAGGCCATTTTTCCTCCTCGAAGATCGCAACATGGTGGAACAGGAAGAAGAGAAGGTGGTTTGGTATCAGGTCCTTGCCTGATGATCTCAGGTCAACAGGATACCAGTATTCGAAATCACTGCGGATCTGCTCAAGAATATCTGAACTGACCCCACTCTTTGCCTCGGCATCCTCAATAGTTCCTTTTCCAAGAAGGACATAGTCGAATAGTTCAGGAACCAACTGTTCCGTTCCAATGCCTTGTGCTATGAACTTGGCAACGATATAGTAGGACATATAGATGGTGGAATCTCCGAGGGATTCGATAAGCCAGTCCTTGTCAAATGGCAAAAGTGTACCAAGCCCTTTCTTCCTGGCGCATGCTTTGTCCTTGAGCCAGTCTACCTTATTATTGAACTCGACCCTTAGTTCCTCAGGTATGATGTCCATATTCTCGATGCAACGGTAGACCTTATCCTTCCACTCCGGGCTGGAGTAGTTCAGGAACCACTGTCCCTTGACCATATTGACAACACATGGAGTTCCGCAGCGGCAGACAACAGGTTCACTGAACTCATAGAAAACTTCTCCAAGCCCCTGCTCGATGAGGTCTCTAGTTAGCACATCCTTGATCTTGGAGACTGGCATTCCTGCATACTTTCCGGTGTTCTCTTTAAGCACACCGCCGTGGAACTCACGGCGATAGACCATCTTTGTTGCTTCCTCTGCCTTAGGGTCTTTCTGATCCTTAACGTTGAACTGTTCCACAGCTTCTATAGCCGGAAGCTCCCCGAACTCCGGGACCTTGATGAGGGAGATGAACTTAATGTCTCGAAGGTCTTCTGTAATACCATATTCGCTGAGGTCCTTGTCGTAAAGGTCACGTACAGCGAGATAATCATAAGGTGCATGTGATGGTACGCTCATGACGATACCGCTTCCGTTCTCGCCTTTTACAAAGGATGCCGGAAGGGTGATGACCTCTGCTCCTGTAAGCGGGTTCTTCACTTTGATACCGATAAGTGACTTTGCATCCACGTCTTCGATGAACTCTACTTCCCTGTCAGTAAAAGTGAGCTTGTGGTATGCTTCCTTGCTGACGACCCAGAACTCTTCCCTGCCTTCGAATGTGACCTTGATCTTAACGTGTTCCAGGTCCGGATTTATCCAGAGGTTCGTTACACCGAAGGTAGTTTCAGGCCTGAGGGTGGCACAGGGCAGTACAATATCATCGAACTTGAACTTTATAAGGGTATAATCGACAATAGTTGCCTCTTCACCGTGGAGAATGTCATGGTCTTCCACAGGGTTGTTGTCATTAGGACACCATTTTACAGGGTGGGAACCCTTTACAATGAGGTCTTTTTCATATAAGAGGTTGAATTGCCATTCAATGAACTTCTTGTAAGTTGGATCGGTTGTCGTGAACTTGCGTCTCCAGTCAACAGAATAACCTATGGAACGCATGGACCTCTCAGCTTCCACACTGAAGTATTCCACGATCTTCTCAGGTGTGTCAAGTCCCGTCAATGTTTCCATTGGTATGCCGTGGAACTGGGAATAGACCTTCATGGTCTCAGGATCCTTGTTCTGGATAAGTTCGGCAAGTCCGACTATAGGTGTTCCTGTTACGTGGAATCCCATTGGGTACAGGACATTATATCCATGCATCCTCTTGTGCCTTGCAACAACATCACCAATGGTGAATGTCCTTGTGTGTCCGGCATGCAGGTTCCCGTTCAGATAGGGGTATGGAATTGTAATGAAGAACTTTTCGCGTTCATCAGGTTCAGCTTCAAATACGCCGCTTTCATTCCATTTTTGCTGCCATTTCTGTTCGATATCACGTGAAATATAATCTTGTTGCATGAATAACACCGTTCCAACAATTTTTGTAATCCGGAGATTTTGTTATTTGGAGAAAACCGCCTTGCGGACAGCTTCAATATTAGCATCTACTGTAATTGGTTCTGCAGATATATTAATGACTTCTTCAGGGTCCTTTAGCAGGTGACCCGTTGTAACACATACGACCGTTTCATCATGACCAATGACGCCTGCATCTACAAGTTTTTTAAGTCCTGCCACGGAAGTTGCACTTGCAGGTTCGACACCGATCCCTTCAAGTTGCGCAAGGTCTTTTTGTGCCTCTACAAGCTCTTCGTCTGACACTGCTTCTGAATTTCCACCTGACTCATAGATCGCCCTTAATGCCTTTTTTGCATTGACCGGGTTGCCTATGCGTATTGCCGTTGCAATGGTCTCGGGGTTCTTTTCAGGAACAATATCTTCAGTACCTTTTTTGAATGCTTTTGTGACTGGGCAGGCCCCTTCGGTCTGGATGCCCGTCATTTTCGGGACACGGTCTGTGATCCCAAGTGTCATGAACTCTTTGAAGCCTTTGTAGATAGCAGCAACATTTCCTGCATTACCTACCGGAACAACGACCCTGTCAGGAACATTGAAACCAAGCTGGTCAACGATCTCATGACCAATGGTTTTCTGGCCTTCAAGTCTGTATGGATTGATGGAATTGAGCAGGTAGATCTTCTCTTCATCACAAAGCTGACGCACAAGGACAACTGCCTCGTCGAAATTTCCCCTGATGCTCAAGACCTTCGCGCCGTGTATCAATGCCTGTGCTACTTTTCCAAGGGCTACCTTCCCTTCCGGAAGCAATACGATAACAGGCAGTCCTGCTTTAGCACCGTAGGTGGAAAGGGATGCAGATGTGTTCCCTGTGGATGCACATGCCAGCGTCTTCATCCCAAGCTCTATTCCCTTTGAGACTCCGACAGTCATTCCCCTGTCCTTGAAAGAACCGCTTGGATTCAACCCTTCATGTTTGACGTACAGCTCTTTGATCCCGATCTTTTCAGCAAGCCGATCACAACGGTAGAGTGGTGTGCCACCTTCCTGGATGCTTACAGGTTTTGTCTCGATCGGCAATAATGCCCTGTATTTCCATACAGATGGTGATTCAGTCCGGAGCTTTTGCATATCGATCTTAATAGCAGAATAGTCATAGATAACATCGAGCAACCCGCCACATTTGCAGGTATAGATGATTTCTGATTTTGTATACTTTTGACCGCATTCTATGCATTCCAGATGGTACATCAAAGGTCTCCTCAAAATAAGAGCATCAATGGTCTCATTATAGTGTCTAATTATAATGTGCTTAATAAATGACAACCTAAATAAAAGAAGCGGAATAAACGTTTTGCTTTAATATCTGCTCTTTTCATTTCGTGGTCCCGACCGTTATACTTATTGAATGAAAATATCATCCTGTAAATCTATGGATATCCGGCTTGTAGAAGGTTCACTTTTCATTGATGATCTGCGTTCATATCTGGGAAGACTCTCCGCAATGGCATCAGAACATGATGTTGTCATACAGGGGATCAATGCAGACAGGATCGCAGGCAAGGAACATGTGGATAGTGCCATCAAAAAAGCCATGCGTTCTATGGACAACGGTACAAATGTCGCCAAGGACATTGGTGTTGAGATTATGCGCTATGCTTCCGGAAAGCGACAGATCGGTGAAGCCTTTTCAATTGGTCTTACGGAAGGTCGGATGAATGTGTTATTCATCGTCATCGGGGATACTGTTTCAGCAGAAAGTGCTGTTGAAGGTCTCTCCGGATCAATAGAACCCGCATCGGTACTGGATTATTCCGATTCCAAAAAGGATGCTATCGTTTCACAGTTCTGCATTACTGGGGATGAACTTGATGCAGTGGGGGATGAAAAGATCCCTGAGCTTGTGCTGGAGCGCGTTGCTCTTGTGGATGTCCTGAAATAAGTGTACTCCGGCAGAAAAGTGGAACCGGTGGAAAATATTAATAGTTTTGGAACATTAGTCAGCTACATACATTTATTGGAGATGATATTTTGCCTCACCCAAAGACAGCAGAGAACATGATGAAAAGTGCAGGTCCTATTGAGACTGCCTTGTTACCCAGCCTCGTTCACGTTACAGAGGCTGCAGCGATTGCCGCTTCCTATCAAATGGGAAGAGGAAACAAGAACTATGCCGATCACGTTTCTGTGGAAGCCATGCGCAGGATGCTGAACTGTCTTGATTTCAAAGGTGTTATCAAGATCGGTGAGGGTGAGCGCGATGAGGCTCCTATGCTGTACATAGGTGAGGAAGTCGGTACCGGTGAAGGTGACATTGCAGTGGATATTGCAGTGGACCCTCTTGAGGGAACGAACCTTACTGCTGACGGAACTCCCGGTTCTATCTCGGTCATGACAATGGCAGAACCAGGTGGATTGTTCCACGGTCCGGATGTCTATATGGACAAGATCGTGGTAGGTTCTCAGGTCGTAAAGTACGAGAAGGAACACCCTGATGAGAAGATCGATCTTGATGCTCCTGTTAAGCAGAATCTAGAGATCGTTGCAAAGGCACTTAACAGGGACATCGAGGAATTGGTCGTAGTCATCCTTGACAGGGAACGCCACGAGAGCAAGATCAAGGAGATCCGTGCAACCGGTGCACGTGTGAGCCTTGTTACTGACGGTGACCTGATGCCTGGTGTTTCAACGGCTATCAGGGGTTCAGGTGTGCATGTTGTCATGGGTTCAGGCGGTTCAGGTGAGGCAGTCCTTACGGCCTCTGCTATAAAGATACTCGGCGGCAAGGTCCTTGCAAGGCTTGTCCTTCCATCAGTTGCTAATGGAATGTCTGATGAAGAGATCGAAAAGGAAAAGGCAGAGAAAATGCCAAGGCTCAAGACCATGGGTATTACCGAAGAGAACATAAATGATATACTTGACACAGACAAACTTGTGCCTGGCAAGGATGTTATCTTTGCAGCATCAGGTATCACTCCAGGTCAGTTCCTGCATCAGGTCAACCTCTTTGGTGGCGGTGATGCAAGAGTGAACAGTATTTCCATGGGAAGTTCCGGTGTTGTAAAGTTCACCGATTCTATCTATATCGGGGACAAAGAGGATACTCCGTTGCGTCTGTAATTTTTTTAAAAATGAAAGTACATGTCCTAACATACGGATGCTCGGCAAACCAGGCATCGTCCGAGATCATGATCGCTTCGGTCAGAGGTCTTGGGCATGAGCTTGTTGATGAAAAGGATGCCGATGTGGTTGTGATCAACACATGTACTGTTAAGTATGCCACCGAACAGAAGATCCTCTTCAAGATCGAGGATCTTGGACACAAAGGTGTAGATGTGGTGGTTACCGGATGCATGCCACAGGTGCAACTGGAAGCAATACTTGAGAAGAACCCTGATGCACATATCCTTGGCGTTAATTCCATTGCAAAGATCGGCAAGGTCCTGAATGTCATTGATGATTCCCGTAATGGCGGTTCACGTGAAAGGGTGCAGTTATTAAGTACCGAACCGGAAGGGTTCCTTAAGACTGCTCATTCAAGGTTTAATCCAAATATTCATATCTGCCAGATCTCGCAGGGTTGCGATTACAGCTGTGCTTACTGCATTGTGACGATTGCAAGAGGCAAGCTCAGATCCTTTGATGCGGATTCAATAGTAGAGGATGTTCGCATGGCAGTTTCGGAAGGATGCCGTGAGATCTGGCTGACCTCGCAGGATAACGGTCAGTATGGTACTGACAGGGATGTACTGCTGCCAGAACTTTTGAGGCGTATCGTGGCGATACCAGGCAATTTTAAGGTGCGTGTAGGCATGATGAATCCTTTTTCAGTGACGCCTATAATCGATGACCTTATCGAGGTATTCAGGTCTGATAAGATCTACAAGATACTTCACCTTCCAATACAGTCTGCATCGGATGATGTCCTGAAAAGAATGAACCGTTTCCATAGTATCGAGGAAACCAACGTTATCATTGCACGCTTCAAGGAAGTCTTCCCGGAGCTTACAATATTTACCGATATTATCGTCGGTTTTCCCGGAGAGACTGATGAGGACTTTGACAGGACACTTGAATGGGTGAAAGAGATCAGGCCGGATAAGGTGAACATCTCCCGCTACACCCCACGCCCTCTGACAAAGGCACTTGAATATCGTAATATCGACAGCCGGATCGTTGTGAACAGATCTAACAAACTTCACCTTCTGTGCGATGAGGTCAAGTTAGGATCTAAACAAAAAATGGTCGGGTGGAAAGGTGAGGTCTTCGTATCCATGGATGCAAAGGTAAAAGGAGTGATGGCACGCACAGCTTCCTATAAGCCTGTGGTAATTCCCGAAGGATCAGTTCAACCTGGAAGTTCATGCAATGTTGAGATCTACGATACAACATCAGGGTATTTCCTTGCAAGGCTGATTGATTGATTGATTGATTGATTGATTGATTGATTGATTGATTGATTGATTGATTGATTGATTCGTTTATTCGTCGTTGAATTATTTTTCGACCAATTGGTCGATGTTCCTTTATTTTATAACATCTTTCTCGTGAACGTTCTTGACTATTTCCTTGTTATAGGATTTGACAACATCACTTCTTGTGATTATTCCAAGCAGTTCAGTTTCATCAGTTCTGGAAACCACCGGCAGTCTTCCAATGTCCTTCATTGCAAGTCTTTTGAGTACAATATCCAGGGATTCGTCAGGATATGCTACCACAGGATCAAGGGTTGCAATGTCACTGATCTTCGTGTCAAGTTCTCCGTAATTCACTTTTTCACGCATATCTTCCAGGGTCACAATGCCGCGTAGCTTTTTATCATCATCAAGAACCGGGAATCCTGCATGACGGCTTGACTGCATAAGGTCAAGAAGGTCCTTTGCAGTATCGTTCATTGAGATCGTATGGACATCGTTTCTCATGTTGCCTCTTACAAGCATGGATTCCATTACGTTGATCTCCTTTCCCCGGCGGATTGTGAACCCACGTCTTTTGAGTACTTCTGTGAATATGGATTCCTCATGAAGTCCGTTTGCGATCGTATTACTAACAACGCAGGCAAACATCAGCGGAAGAATCAGATTATAGTCCTTTGTGAGCTCAAAGAGGATAAGCATGGATGTAAGGGGAGCTCTGGCGGTACCGGCAAGGGTTGCTGCCATTCCGACCAGTGCATAGGCTCCGGATACGGCTGTACTTGCGGGAAATAGTTCATGCACGATGGTTCCGTATGCACCACCCAGCATGGCACCTACGAACATTGAAGGGACTATGGAACCTCCTGCATTTCCTGATCCTATGGTGAACGAAAATGCAAGGATCTTAAGGACAAGAAGTATCAACAGCAACTGAAGGGTGAAGTTGTTAGCCAGAACTTCTGTGATCACATCATATCCTATGCCTCTAACCTGCGGGTAGGAATATCCAATGATGCCCACAAAAAGTCCGCCAATAGCAGGTTTGAATGCAGGGTGTACCGGGATTTTCCGGAAGGTATCATGGGTTATGTAGAGGGTTCGTATCAGTATTACAGATGTGATGCCACAAAGGATTCCCAGTACAAGATACAGGCCGGATTCCCTGATGGGGTCTACAAGCCCGTAATAGGAAACTTCGATTGGGTGTACTTCGAAAATGAGGTTTGCAACAAGTGTCGCAAATACCGAGGAAAGTACGATGGGTATGAACGTCCTTGTTTCAAGTTCTCCAAATATAACTTCTACTACAAAGACAACTCCTGCAAGAGGGGCGTTGAATGCCGCAGCTATGCCTCCGGAAGCACCACAGCCAAGAAATATCCTGTAACGGTTGTCAGGTGCATTGATCGCTTTTGCAAAAATGGTTCCAATACCTGCTCCGGCAAGGATCCCTGGTGCTTCCTTTCCTACGGAACCGCCTGTTGCGATCGATACAATGGACAAAAGGACTTCCCGGAAAGCTTCACGTATCCGGATCCTTCCTCCGTGTAATGCAGTACCTTCGATAACTTCAGCTACATTGCATCGTTTCAGATCTTTGTATAGGTGGGTAACAAGCCCTACGAACAATCCTCCGATTGCAGGGATAAATATCACATAATATTGGCCTGAAATTCCTCCATTCCAGAACACCCCTTCTACATATTTCAGGCAAAGATCATATGCAACGATAGTAAGGCCTGTGAAGATACCTATCAGTACTGCCAGATTATTTGATATTCCTGGTTCAGAATGCAGTCTTTTGAATAGTGCATCCCTTATGTTCGATTTTGAGAACCTGTTGTTCAAGAAGCGCCTCTTAGAAACACTAAATGGTTCTTTGGAAGAGCCATCAAGAATGAATTAAAAAGAACAGGAATCCCTGCTCTTTTGTACAATTAATATATGTGGACAACGCCTGTTCAGGCTTCCAGTCTTCCCAGTGTCTCGCAAAGGTTCTCGATGGTATCAATGACCGTTTTCATTCCGATCTCATCATCGTCTACTGGTTTCTGCGCAATGCCTCCAAAGTGTGCACCGTCTCCCACAGGCATCATGCCGTGGACAAGCATGCAGTCATGGATGCCCTGTATAGTCTTTTCCTGTCCGCCATTACGTGATCCTCCTACTGCCATGACTGCACCGAACTTGCCTTTGAGCTGGAATCCCTGTCTTCTGAGAAGGACACTCCTGTCGAACAGTGCTTTGAGTTGTGCTGTCATTCCACCAAAGTAGACCGGGGATGAGAACACGATAGCATCTGCTTCTGCGAGCTTGGCGTATATGTTCTGCATGTCATCATTGATAGGACATTTCTCTCCGCGTGCACAGGTCCCGCATGCGATACATGGGTTGACCTTATTTTCGGAGAGCAGTATGCTTTCTGTTTCAAAACCTTTTGTTCCTGCGATCTCAAGAACCACGTTTATGATCTTCTCATTGTTGCCTTCTTTTGTAGGGCTTCCGGATATTCCTAGTATCTTCATATAATCACCGATATGCATATTTAGTGCTTTATTACTAGCATTTTGGTATCGTTTCCGGGCTGTAACTCCTTAAACCTTTTGATTAACAGTTTTTATAGAAGTTCTTCTTCTTCTTCTTCTTTGCTGAATGTCTTATCATCCGTCCATAATATTTTAAGCAAGATCTAATAAAAACCATTATCTACCTTTATCGTCAATATTAGTTAGAAAATTACAGGTATAACAATGCTTGAAAAATTATTTGAACCAACTTCTGTGGCGGTAATTGGTGCCTCCCGTACTAAGGGCAAAGTGGGGCGGGCGGTACTTGATAATCTTATCGAGAGCTATAACGGCGAGATAATTCCTATAAATCCGAAGGCTGATGAGATCCTTGGCCTGCGCTGCTATCCGACAATTCTGGATGCCCCCTATGCAGCAGAGCTTGCAGTAGTTGTTTTGCCTGCAGCAATGGTTCCTGATGCACTGGAAAAATGTGGTCTTGCAGGTGTAAGTAATGTTGTCGTGATCTCCGCAGGCTTCAAGGAGTCGGGTATCGAAGGAGCGAAACTGGAACGAAGATGTGCTGATATTGTCAGGGAACATGGCATGCGAATGGTCGGTCCCAACTGTCTTGGTATCATTGACACAGGTTCCGGTCTGAATGCTTCCTTTGCTGCATCCATGGCAAAGAAAGGCAATATTGCAATGATGTCCCAGTCCGGTGCGATATGCACTTCCACGCTTGACTGGGCTGATTCCAGAGGTGTCGGCTTTTCAAAATTCATCAGTCTTGGGAACAAGGCAGACCTTTCTGAGAACGATTTCCTGCTGGAGATGGCTGATGATGATAACACATCGGTAATAGCAGCTTATCTTGAAGGTGTGAAGGACGGGCCAAAGTTCATGGAGATCGCCCGCGAGGTATCACACAAGAAGCCTATAATTGTGGTAAAATCCGGTAGGACTGCTGTGGGATCAAGAGCAGTATCCTCTCACACCGGTACGCTGGCGGGTTCAGATGAGGCCTATAATGCAGCATTTGCGCAGAGCGGTGTGATGCGGGCGGATTCCGTTGAGCAGATGCTCGACTACATACGTGCATTTTCCAGTCAGCCAGTGCCGGATGGTAAGAACATTGCCATAGTTACCAATGCTGGCGGTCTGGGCATACTGACAGCCGATGCCTGTCATTATGCAGGTCTTTCACTTTCTTCCTTTGATGAATCTACGATAGATCGCCTTCGGGAGAAACTATCTCCTGCGGCGAATCTCTACAATCCGGTGGATGTGCTTGGTGATGCACCTTCGGATATCTATGGGTATGCACTTGAAACGATCCTTGATGACCCAAATGTTGATGGCATAATCGTACTGACATCACCACAGGCAATGACGGATGTTAAGAACATCGCTGAAGTGGTTGCAGAGAAGGCCGTTGCTTCTAAAAAGCCCATCCTATGCAGCTTTGTCGGTGGCACCAGGATCGAGGAAGGCGAGGACATACTTGATCAGAATCACATCCCGAATTTTGCTTTCCCGGAAAGGGCAGTTTCAAGCATGGCAGCGCTGTGTAACTATGGTGTGATAAAAAAACGCGTTCATCTGGAATCTGAAAAGATCGATGCAGATAAGGAAGCTGTATCTTCCATATTGAAAAAAGCACTTTCTGAGAACAGGCATACACTTGGACTGGAATCGTTTGATATCCTGAAAGCATATGGTATTCCCATTGTGGGAACTTCCAACGTGAAGACCTTGCAGGAGGCGATCGATGCCTGTGAGGAGATGGGATATCCTGTGGTAATGAAAGTACTTTCTGCTGATATATCCCACAAGACCGATGTCGGAGGTGTTCGCATTGGCCTGGAGAATCGGGATGATGTTGAAAGAGCATACCATACCATGATGTCGGATGTGAGGCGATATATGCCAAACGCCGTTATATCGGGTGTGCAGATTCAGAAGATGGTCACAGGTGGAAAAGAAGTGATCATTGGCATGAACAGGGATGTACAGTTTGGTCCTCTGCTAATGTTCGGTCTTGGAGGTACCTATGTGGAAGTTCTTAAGGACGTATCCTTTAGTGTTGCTCCTATTGGAAAGGATATCTCCCGAAAGATGGTCTCTTCGATCAAGACCTATCCGATCCTGACGGGTGTGCGTGGTGAAAGTTCTTCTGATATTAATTCAATAGTTGATACTCTTTGCAAGGTATCACAGCTTGTAATGGATTTCCCGGAGATCCTTGAATTTGAGATCAACCCGCTGATGGTGTTACCTGAAGGCCAGGGCTGTGTTGCAATGGACATCAGGCTGACCCTCGGGAGTGAATGAACATGCTGGCATTGACATTTGAGATAATTGAACGACAAAGGTGGTTATTGTGGCATCTATATTGATAAGTTCCTCTGAAAAATACTCGGGTAAAAGCTCCCTTTGTACGGGAATTGGTATCATCCTCCGGAACAAGGGTTATTCTGTTGGTTACATGAAACCGATAGGTAACATGCTGGTGGATGTTAACGGTGTCCTCTCTGATGAGGATGCAGAACAGATGCGAAAGGTCTTCGACCTGAAGGACGATATCAATCGTATCACTCCTATATTGCTGACTGACAACCTTGCAGAAGATGCTCTTGCAGGTGTTGAGAAACATTTTGACAGGACCCTTAGCAATGCATTCGCTGAAGTTTCGAAAGACAAGGATGTCGTTCTCATTGAAGGTACGGGTGGCATTGGGGGAGGCGCGATGTATGGTCTTTCTGATCCTCAGGTCAGTTCTATACTTGGAACAAAGATGCTTCTGGTGACGCGTTATGATTCTGTCTATGCTGTGGATCGCATTCTCTGTGACATCAAATTGATAAATGATCCTGATATGCTTGCAGGCATTATACTAAACGAGGTAGATGAGGGCCAGATGACGTATGTTTGCGAACTGGTGGTTCCTTTCCTGGAGAGTAAGGGTATCAAGGTCGTTGGTGTTTTACCAAAGGACTCAACACTTCGTTCAGTTCCTATCTCCGAGATCGTGGAGGATCTGCATGCTGAGGTCCTTGCTGGTTCAGAGCATCTTGAAGAGCTTGTGGAGCATTATCTTGTAGGTGCAATGGAGGTTAACTCGGCTATCAAGTATTTCCGACGCAACCCTGGCTCAGTTGTCATCACCGGAGGTGACAGGGCAGATATTCAGATGGCTGCCATTGAAGCGCGTGTGAAATGCCTTGTACTTACCGGCAATCTCCAGCCGAGTGGTGCGGTGCTGGGAAGTGCGGATGAAGCAGGAATTCCTGTGGTGCTTGTTCGTGGTGACACCATGTCAACTATAGGCAGAATGGAAGGCCTGATCGGACACTCAAGGTTCAGGAAAGAGCATAAACTTGATCGTATTGTCGAGCTTATCGAGAACAATGTGGACATTAATAGCTTGTTATCAATTATAGGTCTATGATCTCTGCTACATTTCAGATGGATATAGATAAATATAAAATTGGTATATAGTGTCGTGCATCGCATTCATTTCGATTAAAAACAAAATTATCTTACTAATCCAAATATTGATACTGGTGATGAATACCTTGACTGCTAAAGATTTTCTCACGATCGACGATTTTGACATTGAGGATAGAACAATTCTTGTGAGGGTTGACCTGAACTCCCCAATGGATCCGGAGGGTGGCATTCTTGATGACATGAGGATCAATAGCCATATTCCCACTCTGAGGGCTCTTGAGAACGCAAAGGTCGTACTTCTTGCCCACCAGAGCCGGCCCGGGAAGAACGATTTCTCTACTATGGAGGCACATGCACGGATAATGTCCAGACTCCTTGGTCGCAAGGTGACCTATATTGATGATATCTTTGGCACTTATGCAAGGACAAGTATATCTACAATGGAGAATGGGGATGTTATACTTCTTGAGAATGTGCGTTTCTATTCGGAAGAATCCCTGAAAAGACCTGTAAGCGAACAGCAGGGCACTCACATGGTAAGACAATTGGCTCCACTATTTGATATTTTCCTCAATGATGCTTTTGCAGTATCTCACAGGTCACAATTGTCCATCGTTGGCTTTACCGGATTGCTTCCATGTGGTGCCGGGCGTTTGATGGAGCGTGAGATCACAGCTCTTGAAAAGAGTCTGAAAGGGAACGAATACCCATGCATATTCGTACTTGGTGGCGCAAAAGCGGATGATTCTATCAAAGTTGCAGAGAACGTTCTCTCCAGTGGTGGTGCTGACAGGGTTCTTGTCACAGGTGTTGTGGCAAACGTCATGCTTGCTGCATCGGGTGTTGATATTGGTGAACCCAATATGAAGTTCATTGAATCCCAGGGTTACCTGGAACAGATCGATAAAGCAAAACAAGTCCTTGACAGGTTCGAAGGGAAGATCGGTCTGCCTCGCGATGCTGCATTGAATGACGGTGGCAAGCGGATCGATGTCAGTATTGAAGAGGTCGCTTCAGCGAACCTTCCGATAAACGATATTGGTCTTGAGACGATTGTTGCATATTCCGGTGAGATCGAGAACGCAAAGACCGTTGTTCTGAATGGTCCTGCAGGTGTTTCGGAGATCGATGGTTTTGAGATCGGGACCTTTGAGATAATAAAGGCTGCAGCGAACGCTGAATATTCGATCGCTGGCGGTGGCCATATTACTGCTGAGGTGCGCAATATCGGCTATGAGGACAAGTTCTCTCACATAAGTACCGGTGGCGGTGCATGTATCGATTTCCTTGCCGGGGATACACTACCCGGTATAGAGGCCTTAAAGGTGGCTGCAAAGAGATATCTTGAAACTGAATGAATGTGGCATGGGGGTTGAGTATGCTCAGTGATTCCGAAGGTAGAAAGGCTGTAAGTCTTGCAAGGGATACTATTGAACTGTTCCTTGAGAATGGAAAAAAAATGCAGGTATCCGATTTGCCGGAAGTTTTCAATGAACTGCGCGGAGTCTTTGTGACCTTGACCATCGAAGGTGATCTGAGAGGCTGTATCGGTCATCCGTATCCGGATTCTCCTTTGAGTGATGCTATCATTGATTCTGCTATCTCAGCAGCAACAAGGGATCCCCGTTTCCCTGCAGTGGATATCTCAGAGATGGGTGACATTGTTGTGGAGGTAACTATACTGACACAACCCGAACTTATCGATGTGCCTCCGCAAAAGCTACCGGAAATTATCGAGATAGGTCGACACGGTCTTATTGCTAAGGACGGTCCATACCAGGGGTTGCTGCTTCCACAGGTGGCACCTGAGAACGATTTTGATGCTATTGACTTTTTGACCCATACCTGCTTAAAGGCCGGTCTGGCGCACGATGCCTGGCTTACAGGTGCACAGATGTACTGGTTCGAAGGACAGATATTCAAAGAAATAAGCCCGCGGGGCGACGTTGAAGAAGAAAAGTTCAATTCATGTTGTAAGTGAAGAGGGTGTAGATTCCTCTTAACTGTATTTTTCCATCTTTTTCAGAAGGGCTTTGACACTGGTCTCAAGCTCATTGGCAGATTCTCCTATCATGAGGTTTACAAGACCTTCGGGTCCCAGTGTCCTGAAATCGGTTTTAATACCTATTACCGTCTTGTTCTTTGCATAGGCATATCCGATCTCCCATGCTGTCCCGGAATCGACATCAGTGCCACCATCAAGAACAGCGACCACTATGTCACAGGCATCGATGGCTTCAACATTTAACTGGAAGATATTACTGGAATCCATATCCTCTCTTGCTGCTTCTGTATCATTCGAATCCTCTTGGGGTACAAAGACCGTGAATCCAATCTCTTTCAGTGCAGTTTCCAGCTTTTTGTTGAATTCTTGTTCAGCTTCGGAGAACAGGGGTGCTGCAAGGTATATTTTTTTAGTTATGCTCATTTTATCTCCTTTGTCTTAATTTTGCCTTCTAATAATGTAAGTTAAGATTCATAATCATTCTGGAGACTTTAAATGTAGCTGAACTTTTGTTGATAAACTCAATTTCCGATTGCTAGTTTTAGTTGGTTACTGATGTTATTGATCTGGATCCCTTTTGCAAGGAGGGCGTTCAAATTTTTTAAATACAGTTGAAAATAGGGTTGAATTCATTTTAAAAAATTTCTTTGAAGATGTACTTGTAGAGGCTATTTCTCAAGATGCTCATGTGCAAGAAATAGCAAAGAAAGTCAAAAAGTTGGGGCGATAACTTTCCTGCTAACTTGATACGAATTTTAAATTATTTCTGTGATCTTGAAGATCACAATGCTTGTAATGACTACGAGAAGTGTAAATATGCTCATATTAAGAGATGTAGCTAACGCTTTTTTGGAGTACTTTGAAACAGATAAGATCTCTTTTGCGGACACTAGAAATATAAAAACAATGAATGTTGGTATATCATATTCAGTTAATCCTATATCTGTCATCATTGATACTACAGTAGATGATACTGCAGTAGTAGTTGAAATTATGCTAGTTAGCATTTGCTACATTATCTCCTAATTAAATCATTAGTAATATACTATAAGGATTTTATGAAATTATATTTGTTATATGTCTTATTATTAATTAAAATAGATCTATGATATATGTCAAAAGAATGTTTTCATTTGACTGATTATTTCTTCTTAATTCATAAATCCGATTGAAGCAATTGATAAGATCAAGAATTTTAGCCCAACTATCAACTTGGTATTTTCTGTAGCTAACTCTGGAGTATTCAATTAGGGAGTTATTATGTGAGGGAGCAGTCCAAAGAGTAGTATGTTCACAAATCCCTGTGTCATCGTCACAAGGAATAGATTTCTTCTTATTAAATACATGGTTCCAAGCACAAAACCTGCAAACCCGGAAAATGCTATTTCATATGGCGTACCATATCCGGAATGCATAACTGCGAAAAGTATAGTTGCAAGAACAAGTCCCTGGTACTTCCCTATCATTTCTTCAAGTTTCGTTTGCAGTATTGATCTGAATACAAGCTCTTCGATCAGACCTACAAAAAATATCATGATGATGGATATCTTAAGTAAGTTCAATAATGATATATCCGGTATAAGGTAACCGGGCTTGATGATAAAGAACTCTCCTGCTGCGATCACAATACTTGCTATCAGGACAAGAGGGAGGTCATAGTACCTTATATTCTTGTTAATCCCAAGGTGTGAAAGTGAGATGTTCTGATCCTTTACAAGAATATATATCGGTATTGCTAGAGTTGCATAGATGAATACATAGGAATGAAGTGTCATCTCAAAGAACACTGGCATTGATAGATTGAGTATCCTCAGTAAGGACAGAAGAATAAATGCATATGCTATATGTTGTCTGTTCTTATCGTTAAATATCATTGTAGACAACGTTAACATTGTCAGCAGGATCAAATGTGTCCATATCGTGAATTTTGTCATGCCAGAAAATAATGACATTTCCGCGATTATTATCATTAATGAAGGGATGGCTATAACAAGAAGATCAATCTGTAATTGGTCCATTCTCCTTATTTTGTTAAGGAGTTTGTCCTCTACAACAATAGCTTTAACTTCAGTTTCAGTTTCCATTTCAAACCTCGTTTACATTGAGCCATAAATGGAGGTCTCTATATGACTCTGCCATGTTCTTATCTTTGTAGAGCAGGAATTGCAGTTTCATATCTTCACCTGCAGATGCTGGTATAAAAGTTACTTCTTTCTCCCACGTTTCGTTGTGTGGAAGGGTTATGTGGAGTAGTTCCTGATCAATTGGTTGTGAACTATTATCAAGCATTAGCTTTATGGAATATTCAGTATCTGCATATTCATGGTTTACAACTCCAACGATCACGGTACCATTTTGACCAAGCTGTAGGTCTGTGGGATATCCATCAGCCATTCTGTCAGGTCCAAGGATATAGAATTCAGTAAATTTTTCTCCTTCCTTTGGTGTGACAACCACGTATGCAAGAGTTACGATTGAGGCTACTATTGATAACACCAGAAGGATTGTCAGGATCTGGTCAAGTTTGTTCTCTGGCTTTTTTGAGATCTCATCTTTCAATGAAATATATGTTGAGGAAAAAGATACGTTGAACTGGTTTTCCTCGGGGAAGGATTTTCTCCTGAACACTGCTACTATACACATTATGATGGTGAAGGCAGAAAGTGATATTAGTATTGGATAAAGCCTGATTCCCCATGGTGTATAGTTGAGTGCAAGACCAATAAGGGGAACTACTGCAATATTCAAGCCAAAACTAAGTGCGAATCTCTCGATCCCATCCAGGTCATCCCTGGCTGGGAAAAGTGCTGCTATCAATGCATAACCTGGTAAGAAGAGTACCATTGGAAGCCCAAGGACAGTTCGTATGGTCGTGTTGCTCAAAGTGGGAACCATTATGAATATGCAGGTAAGTAGAACAAGTGCTATGACAACCTGAATATCAGAGGGTATATTATTTCGATATTTCATTGTTACTTCTCAATGGGTTATGTTTTGCTACATACCTAATTTATATGCCATGCTTTATAAATTTAGCTAAAAAGTTCTATGCAGCATTCAACGTTTGCAGTTCAAATGCAAAAAACTACTAATACAAATACATACTGACTTTATAAACACTTTGACTAAATTCTGTATAATTATTATATAATTACAATAAGCTCAAAAGCAGATAAAATATTCGTGTGTAGGTTGAAGTAAAGAAACGTGGTTTGATTATGCTTCAAAGAAGCAAGTCACAAACGTTTTCAGTTGCTGTCATGGTTGTATGTGTGACAAAAATTTCAAGATTAGAGATTAAGTACAACCGGATAAAAGTACTGTGAAAATAACAACCTTAATTAATATTGGAACTATACATAAATGCATGACCGATATGATCAATGCAGGAATAGTCGGTGCCTCCGGTTACACAGGTGGCGAACTGATGCGCCTGCTTTTGAACCATCCTAAAGTTAACATTGAAGCAGCAACGTCCCGCAGATTATCAGGGGAGGCTGTAAGTGATACTCACAAACACCTGCGTGGTTTTTCTGACCTTAAGTTCGAAGATCTTGGTCCGGAAGAGATCAAAGAGCGATGTGATGTTGTTTTTGTGGCCGTTCCCCATGGAACCGCAATGAACATAGTCCCTGAGCTTATCGACAGCGATGTGAAGGTAATCGACCTGAGTGCAGATTATCGTTTGAAGACGGACATTTTCGAAGAGGTCTATGGAATAGAACATGCAGATCCCAGGGATGCGGTATTTGGGCTTGTCGAGCTTCATCCTGAGATAAAGGATCAGTCATTCATTGCAAATCCGGGATGCTATCCCACAGGGGCAACTCTATCTGCAGCTCCACTTGCTGCTGCCGGTCTTCTCAAAATGGCTATATTCGATTCCAAATCAGGAATTACAGGTGCTGGTATCAATCCAACACCAGCATCCCATTATCCTAACATGGCAGAGAATGTGCAGGCATACAAGCTGACTACCCACAGGCACAGGGCGGAGATCTTCCAGGAACTGAATCGTCTGGACAGTAAACTTACTGACGTTAGTTTTACTCCACATGTTATTCCATCAATTCGTGGAATTCTGACAACAGCCCACCTGTTCGTAAATGACAGCTTGTCAGTTGAGGATGTCAGGGATATTTATACAGATTTCTACAAGGACAAACCCTTTGTCAGGGTGCTGGATGACATACCATCCCTTGGTGCTGTAAGGGGTTCGAATTTCTGTGACATCGGATTTGAAGTGGATGCTAATAATGGTCGCATTGTTGTGATCTCAGCGATAGACAATCTTGTAAAAGGTGCTTCAGGGCAGGCGATCCAGAATATGAACGTGATGTGTGGACTCGATGAGATCACAGGTATCTGGACTCCGGCAACTTCACCATAAATAACGAAAAGGAGATATGATCATGAAAGTAAAGGATATTATGAGCAGCAGTGTTATTGTATGCAGTCCTGAAGATTCCATCAGTAGTGTCGCACAGTTGCTGAAGAAAGAGGACATAAGTGGCGTTCCTGTTGTTTCTGGCAGTAATGTCATGGGTATTGTCTCAGAAGGTGACCTTCTAAAACTTCTGGAGATCCCTGAACATGGCGGTCTGTGGCTTCCCAGTCCATTTGAGGTCATAGAGATACCCATACGTGAACTTATCAGCTGGGAGGATACCAAGAAGATGCTTTCAGATGTCGGTTCAAAACCGGTCAGTGATATCATGGAGAAAGAGATTATCACTGTGAGCCTTGAAAGTTCAGTTGAAGATGCTTCCAGATCTATGACAAAGCATAAAGTGAACAGGCTTCCGGTTCTCGATGGCGATAAGCTTGTGGGTATAATCACACGTGGGGATATAATTCGCGGTCTTGCAGGTATTTAATGTGGTTTAAATGAAAATTATAGATGGCGGGATCTGTTCAGTAAAAGGTGTACGTTCTTACGGCATCAAGCCGGGAAAGATGGGGCTTGCGGTTATCGTAGGTGAAGGGAATGCAGCAGGCGTTTTTACCAGAAATAAAGTTATAGCTGCTCCTCTGATCGTGACCCGCGAAGCACTTCAGAAGAACGGCAAGCTGGCTGCTATAATTGCTAACAGTGGCAATGCAAATGCTTTTACAGGTGAGGAAGGTCTGGCCGATGCCAGGGAGATGGCATCTGTCCTTTCGACGAAACTTGGGGTTGACAGTGAGCTTATTGGCGTGGCATCCACAGGTGTGATCGGAAGGAAACTTGATGTTGGCTGGATAAAGGACAATATCGATGAAGTTGTGGATTCACTGACATCATCTCCTCAGGGAAACAGCCAGGCTGCACGCGCTATTATGACGACGGACACTGTTCCGAAGATGGCTGCTGTTGAACTTAATACTGGTATTTGTATTGGTGGTATTGGCAAAGGTTCAGGAATGATCGAACCGAACATGGGTACTATGCTCGGTTTTGTCTACACGGACGCTGAAGTTGCTACCGATGTTCTTGATAGTTGCCTGAAAAAAGCTGTGGACAAGAGCTTCAATATGGTTGTGGTGGACGGGGATACCAGTACCAACGACATGGTGTTGCTTACAGCCACAGGTGCTTCCGGGATCAAACCTGATATGAACGAGTTCCAGCAGGGGCTTGAGCATGTCCTGACAGATCTTGCAAAACAGATCGCAAAAGATGGAGAAGGCGCTACAAGGCTGATCGAAGCACAGGTAAGAGGTGCAGTTTCAGAAGGAGATGCCAAACTTGTTGCAAAGGCTATTGTCAGGTCTCCACTTGTCAAATCTGCAGTTTTCGGGAAGGATCCTAACTGGGGAAGAGTTGTGGCAGCAGCAGGTTATTCCGGTGCGGATGTTGATCAGGATAAGATATCGCTTGCATTTTCCAACGGTTCTGATTCTGCAGTTCTGGTTGACAATGGTAAGATCGTATCAGAGGACAATGAGCTGCTAGAAAAGCTGGGCTCTATCATGGGTAGCCCGGAAGTAATTATTAAGGTAGATATCCACATGGGTGACTCCTGTGCGACAGCATGGGGCTGTGATCTGACGTACGATTATGTGAGGATCAATGCCGAATATACTACGTAAAATGGCCGATCCGGCTTTTTAAATTTGAAGGTGATCTTATGGAAATAAGGGAGTGGGATTCTGTTTATCATAAGTCCTATGAGGACATTCTTTCGTCTATTGGAAATGTCAGGGGAATATTTGTTGCATATAACAGCAATATCGATGCCGTCAAGCACATCGGCGCGGAGGATATTGAGCATCTGCTGATGAATGTGGATATCTCAGAGGTGCGGGAGAAGGTTTTCGAGTATCCGCGCCAGATAGATTCTCCTTCTGATCTTGTTGCAAGACTTATCATCGCTATGCGTGATGGAAAGGCTGCAGAGGTGCCAACTAATACGACCGACATCCATGACTGGCTTACTGACCATCTGGTCTTTGATTCTGCACGAATGGGTGGGCAGGCAGGAATTATCTCCAATCTTCTTGCATCCATGGGAGTTGAAAAGGTCATTACCTATGTACCATGGCTTTCTGAGGAGCAGGCAGAGTACTTTGTTGATTCTGAGAACCTGCTGTTTCCTGTGGTGGAAAACGGGGAGCTTGTTCTAAAGCATCCAAAAGAGGCATTTGATCCCGATAACAGTCCAAAGGTCAACTGGATACTGGAATTCTCAAAGGGAATGGAGGTGAAGTTCGCGGGAGAGCATTTTGTCATTCCAAGGGATAATCGTCTTATCATCTCTTCCCGCCCAAATTGGATACGTATCGAGATGGATCCTGAGCTTTACGAAAAGATACCTCAGTTGAAAGCGAACATTGACGGTGCCATACTTGCAGGTTATCAGATGATAAGGGAAGAATATGAAGACGGTTCCACCTATATGGACTATGTCGAGAAGGCCGTAAGTGTCATCGAAGAGCTCAAGGAGGGCAATCCTGACATCCGTATACATGTGGAATTCACCTCGATACAGAACAAGGTGATCAGGACGGCAATACTCAACCATATCGTCCGGAAGCATGTGCATTCCCTTGGACTTGATACCGTTGAGGTTGCCAATGCACTTAATGTTCTCGGTTTTGAGGAGCTGGCCTATTCTGTCATCAATAAGGGTGAGAATGCTATCATTTCCCTTTACGAGGGTGCGGTGAAGCTCCTGAGAGACCTTAAACTTGAAAGGGTGCACATCCATTCCCTTGGGTTTTATATCTGTCTTGTATCGAAGGAATGCCCGGTATCCGTTGAGGACCATCGCAATGCCCTGTTGTTCGGATCAACGGTTGCAGCTGCAAAGGCATCCCTGGGTGAGATCCTTTCCCTGGAAAGTACGGAGTCAGGTCTTAAGGTTCCTGTATCCGACGAAGGGCATGGGGAGCTTGAAAAGCTTGAGAAACACCTTGTAAGAAGCGGTATGTCCAGCATGGAGGATTTCGAAAACGGATGTATCTGCACTCCATGGTATGATGCGATCATTGTCCCGACAAAGGTGGTAAGTGAACCTGTTGCAACCGTGGGTATTGGAGATGCTATCTCTGCGGCTTCATTTGTGGGATTTCTTTCTAAGCTTAAGTGAGGGATTTGCATGAAGGTCCTTTGCGGATATAATGTTAACATCGATGCCGTGTACCGAATGACCGCCGAAGAGATCTCTGACCTGGTGGATCTGGTGGATAAGAAGGAGCTGGTGGAAAAGATCTTTGATACTCCGGTAGAGATCAGATCCCTTTCCGATCTTGTGGCAGGACTTGTGCTGCACATGCATCAGGGCACAGGCGGGGAGTGGTTCATTCATTCGGATGATTTTTTCCGTTTCCTGAAAGGCCGTTATTACGATAAAAGCGAGGTCCGCCTGGGGGGTAATATGGGGATAATGGCAAACGTCATGTCCCATATGGGTGCAGAGCAGGTCGTCATGAATGCAGTTGGTGATATCGGTGCAATAAGGCCATTGATGTCAGGCGGGAACATTGTTTTTTCAGGTGAGTCTGTACAGGATGCTTCAATTTCCAAGGATGGGAATGAGATAATCCACTTTGTTTTTGATTTTAGTAGTGGAACTCGTTTCGATCTTTTTGGCACAGAGGTAATAGTGCCCAGAGAAAACCGTTTCATTGCCACGTATGATGATATCAATACTGAGCTGACTATCACTCATGAGTTCGAAGAGTACAGCCGTGACCATGTATGTGGGATGGATGGGGCTATCATTTCCGGTTTCAACCAGTTGCAGAAAAGCTATCCTGACGGTTCCGGTTATTCCGAACGCTTTGAAAAGGCACATTCGCAATTAAAGGATTGGAAAGCACTCAATCCTGATCTCCCCATCCATGTTGAACTGGGTCATTTCATGAGCATGGAAATGGGGGTGTCCATCTTCAACGAACTTGCCGGTACGGTGGATAGCATTGGAATGAACGAGGATGAACTGGTCATGCTTTCTGAACTGCATGGTGTTCCATCGGACATGGTACGGAAAATGGATGCCTGTGCGATCCTCGATGCCTGTGTGAGGTGTGCTTCATCAACGGGCTTGAAGAAGATCGTCCTTCATACCCGTAACTTCATGATGAGTATTTTTGCAGAAGGGGCTTCCAGCCCGGTTCGTGAGGTGGAGAGCATGCAGTTCGGCGTTATGTGTGCGGCAGCTTTTGCAGCATCAGGGGAACTGCCTGAGCGGTCACAACTTGAAGATTCTGTTAGTGGTCTTGCCAGAAGTGAAGAAGGAATGATACAGGCAGGTAAAATGCAGGACCTCATCCATGGTGATGAGTTCGAGGGTGGCATATGTGGGGAATACAGGGAGTTTTCTGTGTGTGTCCTTCCGACCATTATCTGTGAAAAGCCGGTGTCCACTGTGGGGCTTGGGGATACTGTGTCTTCAGCTACTTTCTTGAGGTGGCTGGAACTTGGTAAGAATGAGTTGTGATTCGTTTGATCTACTTTAAGTTCCGAATTTGAAACTAATGTAGTAAATTCATTCTGTTTTGTAAAAAAGAAATTTGGAGGGGATACCCTCCAATGATCACTGGTCCACTTCACATCGGATTTCCATATCTGAATGCATTATACATATCGATCACAGTTGTAAAATCGATATTCGTTCCAGATTCCGGTACAGGTGTTTCATATCTGAAACAGTTGTATGCATCAATCACCTCTGTTAAAGTGATGTATGTTCCATCTGGAAGTCCTTCAGAATCAGGATCATTCCATGGGTTCCAGTCATTGACAGCGATGTAGTCTATCTTGGTCTCGGTGTCACTACCTGCTGCGTTGTTCACGGTGAGGCTCACTGTGTATGTTCCAGGAGCTGTATAAGTGAACTGTGGGTTCTGCTCGATGGAATCCTCGATCCCGTCGTTGTCAAAATCCCAGGACCAGCCTGCAGCATCTGTGGACAGGTCGGTGAACTGGACGGTCTGCGGTGCATATCCGGAAACCAGATCAGAGCTGAAGTTGGCTTCTGGCGGAGTTACTATATTGTTTCCAACATCGGAAAGCCCGAATAAATAACCCCGATCATTGCCGTAGAATATACGTCCGTCCTTTATAGTGACACCATGTAGTGTGTATTCATTCTTTTCAGGTGGGGCCTCGTAATACCATTGAAGTTCAGGCACAGTATTGCCTGTATAATCTTTTAGACAATAGACCCTTGCATCCAAGACATTTGTGGTGAAGTAGATGTATACTTCCCCATCTCCGTCATCATAAGCAGTTGATATTACCGGAGAGCCCTGTACACCACCGTTTGGAGTGTACTTCCAGATTTCCGAGAGATCCTCTTCGTTCAGGCAATATACATCACCGGTTCCTGTGTGAGTGCCTGTGCCGACATATACTCTGCCATTGTAAATAGTTGGGGTGCATGTGCTTTTTCCTATATAGGATTTCTGAGCATCTGCTGTATTGAATGTACCATCTACATTAAAACCAATGGAGAAGCAATACCCAGCTTCGGAGGCAGAATATATACGTCCCGTATCAGGACTATATGTTATGGAATTCCTGATCTCTTCCCTTTCACCGTTGTATCCAATTTCCAATAATTCAGAAACATTTATTTCATCAACAACTTCTCCGTCATATTTGTCCAGTGATGTTAGGTGGAGAGCATCGTCCCCAAAGACCAGATACCTTCCTACAACCGCAGAACCTGCCCAGTAATAGCCCTTGCCGGTAGGAGTAACATAGGTCCATTCCAGAGTGCCGTCTTCATTATAGCAATAGTATTTGCGGTTATACTCGCCATAGGGGATCCATTCACCAAAGAAGATCCTGCCATCTTCATACATAACAGGAGTATTCATCTGTGTAAATTCCTGGTTTTCACTATCAATAGTAACGTTCAATAGCTCATTACCTGATATGGCGTCATAGGCATATAATTTACTAAAAGCAGTAACAAACAATTTCCCATTACCATAAGCCGGGGTTCCCAGAGGAGCGGTGGCACCTTCGATAATATCATTTTGCCATTCGATCTCTCCTGTGTTCCTGTCAACTGCAAATACGGAACTCGGTGTTGTCACATAAACCAGATCTCCAACTACAAGGGGGTGTACATCTATTCCGGAAAATCCTGCCCCTTGGGTCATGGTGGACCAGGATCCTGAATCATTTGGTTCCTGTATCGGTGCCCTGTCGCTTGTGACTGCGTTGTTGTACAGGCCTTTGCCGATCAGGGGCCAGTCTGTGGAAGTGAATATCTGCTCGCCGATAACCTCTACTGTGTTTTCACCGCTGACTTCGTTGTGATGATACACCAATGGGAATTTATTCGCTTCATATGCGGAAAACCAGCCATCAATATTATAGATCCCACCACTTGTTTCAGCCGGTACGGTAACATCATAGACTATTGTTTTACTGCTTCCAGATTCAAGTATATTCGAAGTTTCATGCCAGGTATGCAGATCACCTGTTATTGAGTAACTCATACCGTCATTCCGGACAGGTGTTACTGTCCATCCATCCGGAAGTTTTTCTTCCAGCAATATGGATTCGACATCCGTATCACCTGCGGAGAGTACAACAGTCACCGTAAAGGCATTTTCCGGCTCAATAGAATTAGGCTCAATGCTTCGTATTCCATTAGGCTCAACGACTGTGTCCATTACTGACATTTTTGCTTCCCTGATATCTACGGGGAATGTATTTCCGTTATCATCTTCCAGACGGTTGATCGATACCGTGATGTTCCCTTCCCCAATAGCAAGGGATTCTACGGTCACCGTGCCCAGTAGGATATTTGCATCTCCGGCATTCACATTTTTGTTCAGGTCGATAGCTTTGATGCAAATTGAATTTGCTGGAAGTTGTGAGTTCGTATGTAGTGTGCCTGACCAGTCAGGGAATTCGACTCCTGTTATTCTGGCAACTGAAGGATCGCTTATGCCAAGGGTGAGATTATAACCGGAAAGCCCGGCAGGTAACTGGTCAAGGTAGAAGTTCAGTGCTTCTGTTTGGCCCACCCCGGCAAGGGTCGTGTCTCCGGGTTCAAAGTAGATCTCCTGAGCCGCAGCCATACCGGTTCCAAGACAGAACAGGAGCAAGAGGATTGTGATGCTAGCCTTTACTGACCACCTGCCGGGTGTCAACTTTTTTCCTGTTTGTTTTCTCTGTAATTTTACCATGAATTTATCTCCACTTATTTTCTCCTGAGTTTAGTCGATCTTCTACTGACAATCCCCATGATCACGAAAATTGATGCTGAAAGGGCAGATCCGAACCCTGGGAGTGTATTTCCACCGGTATCTTCCACTTCAACATTTGCGTTTTCAATTGACTCTGTTTCCGGGTTTTGGGACGTCACCTGATTTTCTGAGTTTTCATCCTGACTTTCTTCTGGATTTTCGGATTCTGCATCTTCCGATATTTCGACCTTAGAACTACTCCTTTGATCTGTGGATCTTGAAGATTCGAAACTCTCATCAGCAGGTGGATTTTCATCTCCGGTTTCCTCTTCCTCCTCTTCTTCCGGATATTCCGCTTTTTCGAGTATGATCGCGTTTTCAGACTCGTCATCCAGCCTGGATATCGTTACCGTAATCCCTGTAGAGCCGCCCTCCATTCCCTTTAATGTGAGGGTTGCAAGTTCAGTGTCTTTAGCTCCTTCTCCTACGGCAAATTGAAGGTCTGCTGCCTTCAGCCACACGGAGGAATCGGGAAGTTCTGACATGTCATTCGGGCTTGCCCATGCAGGGAAGTCAACGTTCTCGATCCGGGCAACGTCAGGATCATCCAGTTCCACTGTCAGAAAATAGCCCATAAGCCCGTCGGGTAACTCGTCCACACTCAGGGACAGTTCCATGGTTTCCCCTGCTTCAAGGGATATCTGGTCTGAAGGTTCGATAACAAGGGAGGAAGATGCTCCTGCAAGCCCCATGCAGATACCGGTTGAAAAAATGAGGGTAAAAACTAAAAAAATCGATGCGATAATTCCATATCTATTTTTCAATGTATCACCTTAAAATACGTTATATTTTATCATCAAATGCTTTCTGTGACAGTTGTAAAAAATACAAAAGAAGATGGAAAGAAGGGAATAAAGGGAATTTAATAATATTCATTTTCATTCCCTTATCTCTTCTTTCACTTCTCTTCTTTTTTTATTCTTCAACTGCTTATTCTACATTTTTTTATCTTATTGTCCCACAGGGCCCACCATGTCAAACAGCTTTATGACATCGTCAAAGTCGATCCTGCCGTTTCCGTTGAAATCAGTGTATCCCATAGGCATATTTGCCTCGATCCACTCCATCTCATGGAAGAAGAGCACGACATCCGCGAAACTGCAATCGCCGTTTCCGGTCAGGTCTTCATAGCATCCGTCACCGTCAAGATCCTGTGGTGACATGGTCTCACCCGGTATCGGTGTCATAATAACTTCAAGAGTTCCTGCTGAAAGAACCATATCGATATGATCACCATTGTCATCGTCCAGCCTTTCAACGCCAAGAACAAGATCCGTGGAACCAACGCTGTTTCCTGAGACCGTAAGGGTTGCAAGTACAACATCCTGTGCTCCTGCCTGAACACCTTTTCCACTGTCAACAGCCCTCAGGAAAACGGAAGCTCCGGGCATGGAAGAAGAATCATTGAGCGTAGCCCATTCAGGAATATCAATATCTACGATCTCGGCAACAGCCGGATCGGCAATATCGATGGTCAGATTGTAACCGGAAAGACCATCAGGGAATTCGCTTGCCATGATCCTGATCTGGGTTTGCTGCCCCTTGATCACGGAAGCATCTTCGGGTACCAGGGAAAGACCTGGTCCAAATGCATACACTTTCTGGAAGCCTACTGTATAGAGTACTCCATCATAGAGTGCCGGTGTTGAACCACCAACATCAGATTCCCAGATCAGGCTTCCATCAAATGCATCCAGTGCAACTGTGCGTGTGAAGGATCCCATGCCACCGGCACCGGAGAAATAATCCTCTGCGCCTGCATATACAACACCGTCAGAGACTACAGGTGATGTGAACCAGGATCCAGTTTCACTGGATGCCCAGACGCTATCTCCTGTGAAAGCATCGAAGCAGTAGGTGTTCTGGTCGATCATAGCCATACCGGCAGTGACATATACATATCCATATGCAACTGCTGGTGTGCAGTCTGTACCCATCATCATCTGATTGGACATGGTTGCCTGCCATACGATATTACCTGTGGACTCGTCCAGTGCATATACGTACTGAGCACCGTAGTTCATATCGTAGATCGTAATGTAGACATTATCATATTGTATGCTTGCTGAACCACAGACACTTTGAGCAATTGCCTGGGTCCATAGCACATTACCGTCCATGTCAACGCAGTTAACCTCTTCGTATGAGGTAAGGATCATGTGGCCGTCGTTGTAAACAGGGGTGCCCTGTGCATTTCCATTCACAGAGATATTCCAGAGCTCAGCTCCTGTTTCCTCGTCGAAGCAGAAGTACTGTTTTCCGTCCCAGTTGCCCACAATGACCTTGCCTTCAGCAACAAGAGGACCTCCGTTAGTGTTCATTGGAAGTGATCCCCATTTGAGGGTACCGTTGTTGGCATATCTTGCACCATCACCGGCTGTGAATACAATACCGTTGTGGTAGGCAGGAGTGGACCATGAATCCATGGAATTGTAATTGTCACCATTTCCGAATGTGACATCCCATACCACTGAACCATCTTCAAGGTTGATGGCTGAAAGGTTGTTATAGCCGTCAGTGGACCATGAACTTTCCTTTGCATCACTGATCACGAACATAAGCCCAAGATCATCAGCAATAGTGATTGATGCACCATCTTCTGCATCGATGTCTGCTGATTCCCAGATAGTATTGTTGGTCTTAGGTCCGGGTGTAGTAGAGTATCCTGTGTGCTGCAGATCTCCCATGAAGTGTTCCCAGCTGTCACTGATAACCTCTGCAACAGGCGTACCGGTGATCTCTGTTGAAATATCTCCTTCTCCAATGCTGCTGACAGCACTTACCTGATAGTAGTATGTCTGATCGTTGGTAACGTCATGATCTGCGAATACAGTTGTGTCTGCAGAAACTGTTTCGTACAGTGTTTCTGCTCCTGAAATGGTAGCCCTGTAAACATTGAATGAAGTTATTGCTTCATCGCTTGCAGGTGTATCCCAGCTAAGACATACGCATCTGTCAACCCCTGAACATTCTAAAGCTGTGGGGGCTTCAGGTGGCTGTGGAACTATTTCCGGTTCTTCAATCGTGTCAGTTGCGACGTCCCATGCACCCATGAGTGGATAGGAATCAACACCGCTAGTCTCACTAAAAGTACTTGTGGATGAGACTGGATTATCACCAACGCCATCGCCATCGGCATCACTGCCTGCATACTCGGAGTAGTAGTTGCCGAGATAGCCGGTGTAACTTGCACCGCCATAGGTGTAGGTTACTGGTGTGGACGTGTTATAAATTCCAATATCTTCAGCACTCGTATCGCAATCACACATATATATAGTGCCGCAGTCTATGAAGTTATTGAGGTAGTAAGATCCAGACGTATAGTAAGAACCTGAAAGCATAGTACAACTCAAAAATGTATTCTCGTAAACCTGCCCACCCATATCTAAATACTCACTGCTGTTGGCGAACACATTATCATGAATAATAGCCGCCTCATTGGAGGAAAGACTCGAAATCGCCTCAAAAACATTGTCTTCCATTAACATTTCTGAATAAGTTACGGATATACCAAATGAACTGATCGAGTTGTTCCTTACGATTAAACCAGAGCATGTTTTCCCGTCACCTATGCTTCCAGCGCTACCTATGTTGTCCTCAAATCTTACATTGTCTCCATACACCCTGAGACCAAGATCATCGACTGTACAACCCAGTACAGCTGAGTCATCATACAGATACAAATAATCATTGCCAGAGAATGTACATCCATCATATGTCAGATTGTTAACAATCTGATTGGGCTTCGGGTAGTCAAGGTCTTTGACTAACATGTTGAAACCACTAAAAGTAATTCCGTTGAAAGTTATTCCTGAAGCATCGCAACCTATAGTATCATCTGCGTCTGCCAGGCCAAAAGCAATGCTGGAGCCACCTGTTATGATAACTTCACCGCCGTCAGCCATGAAGGTCAGGTCACTCTTGTTTATGTACGAGACACTGTAGGTACCCGGTGCCATCATGATGGTGTCACCGTTGTTTGCACCATAGATCGCTTCCTGCAGGGAATCTCCCGGGTTGAGCATTATGGGTTCACGCAGTGACTCATCTGTTGCAAATCCGAACACATAATCGGCATCGGTGCCGAAGAAGATCCAGCCGTCCGATATTGCCACACCGGCCAGGGTAAACTCCGTCTTTGCAGTCGGACCCCAGGACCACTGCTCAACTCCATTTTCGTTGAGGCAGTGTACGCCTACTCCTCCCCAGTTCTCGGTGAAGTAGATATAGATCTCGCCATCACCGTCATCGTATGCCGTACTGATCACAGGGGATGACTGGATCTGTCCATCTACTGAAAAACACCAGTCCATCGTAAGATCGTTTGCGAAAAGGCAGGTAAAGTAGCTGCTGCTACCGACATACACCTTGCCGTTATAGACAGCAGGTGTGGATGTGCTGTAACCGATGTTTGCATTAGCCTTGTCAGCGGTATTGAAGGTTCCGTCCGGATTCATACCGAGAGCGTATATATAGCCGCCTTTGGATGTGAAGTATATGCGTTCCAGATCCTCAACATAATTGATGGATGACCTGATCTGATTTGCCGTGACGCCAAATTCAGTGGATACGTCCAGCGTGTCCTTAGTGGTGCCATCAACTTTATACACGGAAGTTAGGACGCCAGCATCGTCTCCATAGATCAGGTAATCGCCTACTATCGCAGCACCTGCCCAGTAGTAACCGTCCCCACTGGTAGAAGTGCGGTTCCAACACATTGTTCCGTTGTCGTGGTAGCAATAATATTTCTTGCTTTCCCAGCTACCGAAGTATATCTTATTGTCTTCATAGACCACAGGAGTGATCAGTTGACCTGATTCAATTGCCCGCCACTGCTCAACACCTGTGTTCATATCGATAGCGTACACCTTTCCATCGCTGGTCGGAACAAATATACTGCCGTTGCCTGCAGCCATGTTTCCGAGCACGCGGCCACCGCTTGTGGCGGTCACCCATTTTTCAGTGCCGTTGGTCTTGTACAGTGCCCGTAACCTGTTATCGTCACCGGCCACGTATACAATGTTACCTATTACCAGAGGTGCATTATCGAAACCTGACCATGAGCTTCCGAGTGTATACGAGCTCTCCCATGAGATGCCGTTTCCATATGGATCGGTTATAGGAGCTTTGTCTGATGTCAATCCTTTATTGTAGTTGTCCTCTTGAAAAGAACTCCAATCCGTTGCAGATGCTGCTGGTATTAATAACATTACAAGCAACATCCCAACAAAAATTTTTACCGTGTTGGGTTTTTTTAATTGATTCATTAAATTCTCACTTCTCGATCTATTTTTTCAGTCGAAGGTGAAACGCATTTTAAGGGCATGGACTCAGCTTTAAATGTTTGTGTCCTTTGTCTGCCTCTCATTTTTAGACAGCTTACGCTATGCCATTAATGAGAACTAACGTTTCCACCTGACCATTAATTCAGTGTTGACCATTTCATAGTAGCTTTTCATCTCCGGATTTTTCGGAGTATTTCCAGAGATATGGACTAATGGCTCTGATCTATGTTATCTAAATGGATACGAATAATTAATTTATACTCCTGTATACATTAACAAATCTCCATCCCAATAAATTACACAGTCATAGGCACTCCAACACAATGCTATATATAGTTACCTATATAGAATACATAAATTATTCAATTCAATAACAATGCTAATAAATAATAAAAATAGATCTCCTCAACATTGAGCTGTTTATTTAATATTTGTCTTCTCAATTCAATTGGCATGTAGGTTAAAAACTGAGAATAATAGGAATTCAATGATATTCTTGATGGCAGGTAAACTCAGTTTACCCACACGACCTTAAAGAGAACCATATTTTATAAACAAATAAGTGTCAATAACTTATGTTGTGTATGTTTATTTTGAGTATTTAAAAATAATAAAGTAAGAAATCTGATTATCCTGTTGCTTGAATTGCAATATCTGCAAGAATTAAGTATAAATGGTTAAAAATCACAACCAATCCCTTATGTTTGTGATGCAAACATATGCGGGTAAACTTTCATCTGTAAACTTAGATAATTGAATGGATTTGGAAAAAAGAAGTTCTACAAAACCAAAAAGAAGGGAATGATAACCTGACCATTCCCAAATTCAATTGTTTCTACTCCTTATATCGGATTTTCATATCTGAATGCATTGTACATATCGATCACTTTTGTAAGGTCTATAATAGATCCGGTTCCTGGTGCAGGTGTTCCATTTCTGAAACAGTTGTACGCATCGATAACCTCTGTTAAAGTGATGTATGTCCCGTCAGGCAATCCTTCAGAATCTGGATCGTTCCAGGGGTTCCAGTCCGCTTCCACAACAATGTAGTCAGTTTTTGAGAGAATATTGTTACCATAGACATTACTAACGTTGAGGGTCACGGTATAAACGCCAGAAGTATCATAGTAATGTGTCGGGTTTTGATCAGTATGATCAATGATACCGTCATTATCCATATCCCAGTTCCATGAGGTTGGATAATTCGTTGAATGGTCGGTGAAATCAACAGAAAGCTTGTCATATCCTGATGTGGGATCTGCAGTAAAATCCGGTATAGGTGGTTCGTGTGGGGCTTCTTCAAGACAATAAAGATATCCTCCATCTGTTCCGAAAAAGACCTTTTCGTCAGATATGGCAGCTCCCTGCAGGATATATCCATAATCATCAAGTGGATTATACTGCCATGCAAGCTGTCCGTCCTGATCCACGCAATAGAGACTACTGTTAGTCTTTGCACCTGTAAAGTACACGTATGCGGAATTTTTCTGTATTGATATCACAGGTGAACATTTTACTCCTGCATCTGTAGGATATGACCATAACAGGCTGCCATCTGAATCGTTAAGACATGTAAGATCGCCTGTATATCCATGCTCTCCCTGACCCACATAGACTTTTCCATCGTGTACTACCGGGGTTGATGTGCTGAATCCTCGCCTGATACCCCACCCATCATCGATGAAAACTCCATTTACAGGGTCAAATCCAACTTTCCAGATATAACCTTCTGTGAATGTATCTTCTGAAGTCGTGTATATATATCCGTCACTGTAAGAAACCGATGCTCTTATCCTTCCCAGATCCGGTTTGGAGAATGAAAGGTCTGTTGTAATATCTACTTCATCGACAAATGTCCCGTTGGTCCTGTAAAGGCTGACAAGCTTTCCTTCATGGGTTGGATAGATAATGTAATCTTCAACAATTGAAGCACCACACCAGAGGAAGCCCGCAGTATCATTGTTTGCATGTTTCCAGAGTAGGTTTCCGTTGTCATCATAACAGTAATAATATTTTGTGGAAATTCCACCTTTAAGCCCATCTGCAACATATATGCGATGGTCGAAATATGTCACAGGACATGCAAAATTCCCTTCTGTTACTGAAACGTTCCAGAGTTCGTCACCATTAGTTGCATTAAAAGCGAAAAGGTAACCGCTGTTATAATGATCGTTCACAGCAACAATCACTTTTCCGTTTCCATAGGCCGGGATCGATGTTTGAAGTGATCCGTCCTTTGTTCCTGAGCTCCAGACAAGATCCCCGCTGGTCTTATTGTAAGCACATACATTTCCTCCTGATATGAGTATGTATGCCATTTCATCTGTTATCACCGGCGTGACACTGACAGCAGATTGTGACGGGTTCGTAGTTCCTCTCCATAGTACTGCCGGGTCCGAATATGGTGCGGAAGAGTATGTAGTACCTGTTTTCAATGCATTATGCTGGAACTGTGTCCAGAAAACATCCGGATCTTCATCTGAAATGTTTGCTGATGCCATTGGCAATGTTGAAAGAAGGAGTATGGCACAGAAAATAAAAGTCTTTAGATAAGGTATTTTCAATTTAGTGATCATTATTTACCACCACATTTTAAAAATAAAAAACAAGGATAGTTGCCTTACTATCCTTTATTCCATTCTGTATTTTTTATCTATGTTACATAGGGGATTCGTATCTGAATGCATTGTACATGTCGATCACTTTTGTGAGATCTATGCTAGCTTCGGTTCCTGGTGCAGGTGTTCCATTTCTGAAACAGTTGTATGCATCAATTACCTCTGTCAAAGTTATGTATGTCCCGTCAGGCAATCCTTCTGAATCAGGATCGTTCCATGGGTTCCAATCTCCTGTTTCTTCACCAAAAGCATACAGTGTAACGTCTGTTGCTGATCCTCCGATGGAGTAGACAACACCATCGGCAATAGCTGAAGTTCCCCCTCCATTAGGAGATTCCCATATAATCTCTCCTGTAAATGCATTCAGTGCCACGAGTCCATTCTGTCCCACGTAAGCCCCGGATGGCTTTCCAATGAATACTTTTCCATCAGCTACGGTGGGTGAACATGTCCAGTCCCCAATTCCATTCATCTCTTTGGCTGTACTCCAGATAAGTTCTCCACTAGTAGCGTTAAAGCAAAATGTTTGGCTTTCAGAAAATCCAGAACATCCGCCGCTGACATAGAGGTTACCATAAGCAATTGTGGGCGTATTGTCTGTCCTCTGTATGGTTGCATTCCATATCTGGCTACCATCAGTTAAATTCAATGCGAATAATGCAGGGTTTGAATCTCCATAGAAATCATATGTGGTCAGGTAGACCATAGAATATCCATAGGAATCATAATCTCCCTTGATATAATCGGTTAGCTGTGTAGTCGGGTGACTACTATCAGAAATTGAAGGACTTCCACAAAGATTGCCTGATTTTGAAGGATTTGGTACTGTCCACAAAAGGTTTCCATCCATGTCCAGACAGTATACCTCATTCCAGCCTGTCAGAACTATCTTTCCATCAAAGATCGCTGGTGTGGATTGAGCATTGCCGCTAACGGTATGATTCCAAAGTTCGTTACCTGTATTCTCATCAAGACAATAATAGTGATTTCCCTGCCAATCACTGCATATTACTTTACCATCTGCTATTGCAGGTCCTCCATTACATGATGCTTCTCCGGTAGGGTTTGTGAATGTCCACAGAATATTACCGGTAGCAGCATCGATACAGTTTGTATCCTGTCCGGTTGAGGTGAATACTTTTCCATCGTTGTAAGCTGGTGCTGACCAGGATCCCCATTCAGCAACATCAATGGTTGCATTCCATATCTCTTTTCCTGTATCTTTATCAAAAGCAACAAGAGCTCCAATTTCGCCTAGTGGGTTCCCGTACATATCAATTTCTCCAACACAATTTGCAAAGACCTTTCCCTCAGCAATGGCTACTGATGAGCCAGATACCAATGACTGATCTGCATTGAGCGGTTTGGCTGACCATAGCATGTTGTTCGTATCCGGAGCGCTGCGAAGTGGTGATCCGGTATGTTGTGCACTATTCAGGAACTGGTTCCATGAAGTTTGGTCACGATATGTAATAATCTGGGTCTCATCTCCACCAGTTGGGGCGCTACAGTGAACTTTAAAACCAAAATATTTCTTGTTTTCCAATTCAGAAAATGGTATTATTATCTTGTATGTGGATCCTTCAGTTGTATAAGGGATACTTATGTATTCACCGTTTGATTCATTGATCAGACGCATATAACCATGCATAAAAGCAAATGAACCTGAATAGTCAGCACCAAACGTATAAGACCAATCCTGATCACCTGTAGAAGAATTCATATCAAGGTCGAATTCAGGGCGAAGGCTCATATACGCATTAGTATAAGGTCCATTTTCCATTTCAATATCAATATAAAGATCTTCTGCCGTGTTAGCCATGTAGACATTAACCACTTCGGAGTATGAATCTCCGCTACCATCTCCAGCACCGTCTTCTATTACTAAATACATTTCCGGAGTTTCTGCTACTGCTGTGCTTGCAGTCATTATCAGAATAGCTATGGCTATTCCAAAACAAAATAGTTTGCTAGATTTTTTAAATGTTTCGATCATTTTCTCACCGTTTCTCAGGTGGCAGAAAGATACTGTTCAGAATTGAGGTTCCAGTTTTAGAACTTTTTATCTGCAATACTTTATTTTTGCTGCCTGTAATTTATTGAGAATTTGCGCTTTAGCTTACTCATATTTGTTAAAAAGATAATGAAAACAAGGAATTATTTTATTAATAATTTATGGTAACATAATATATATTAGTAAAAAAGATGATGTTACTGATTTTTGCTTTGCCAAACTAGCTTTAATCGTTTCTATAATGGGTTACAAAATAGTAAGGTCAGCAGTTTCTGACCTTATGCTTTCATTGCCTATCTCACATCGATGTGGAATACCTGAAATTGTTGTACATATCGATCACTTTTGTGAGGTCGATACTGGCTCCTGTTATCGGTGCAGGCTTTCCATTTCTGAAACAGTTGTATGCATCGATTACCTCTGTTAAAGTGATGTATGTTCCATCTGGCATACCTTCAGAATCAGGATCATTCCATGGGTTCCAGTCCACAGTGTCCGGATCCAAAGATTCTGCTGTTGCGAGTGAGAACAGGTATCCACCATTTCCTACCACTTCATTATTAGTATAATATACTCTTCCATCGGATATAACCGGGCTTCCGAGTGTAAATTGTTGCATTGTGGAAGAAGGCAGATATGTATATCTATGGATCGGATTTGTGTTCCCTTCGTAATCTTTCAGGCAGTAGAGGCTTCCATCCGCGGTATTGCTTGTAAAGTATATGTAAACGCTTCCGTCAGTATCGACATATCTTGTTGATATGGCAGCTGATGATTGGAATTTAGCATCTCCTTCCGGAGTAAATGTCCATATTTTCGAAAGATCTGTTCCATCAAGGCAGAACACGGTTCCCGTTGCTGAGCCCCATGTAGTTGCATTTCCAACGTAAACCCTGTTATTGAAAATTACAGGCGTTGAAGTTGTGGGCCCAATATAAGCTCTTACTGTATCAGAAGTGTCGAAAGTCCCTGTGCTAGGATTAAATCCAATTGCAGAGCAATAACCTTTTTCGGGTTCCATGCCTGATTCTGTGGAAGTAAAGTACAGCCTTTTGTTATTTTCACTATATGTCATGGATGAACGTATGAAACATGCATCAGAATCACCCCATATTGTTCTAATATCTGCTTCATCAACCGTGGTGCCGTTGATCTTGTAAAGGGAAGTCAGATTCCCATTTGAATTGCCAAATACTATATAGTCATTTATTAAGGCTGCACCTGCAAAGTAATATCCAGTGCTGCCAGAAGCTGTGGAACTGTATGCCCAAATCTGGTTTCCAGTCTCATCATAGCAATAATATGTACCATCAGATCCACTCCAGTCTGTACTATCTGCAAAATATATTTTGTTATCTTCATATTTTATAGGTGAAAGGAGATATCTAGACTTCCCTACAGATATGTTCCATAGTTCTTCTCCGGTTGTAGCATCAAATGTATAAATATAGCCACTTGATGTGGGTATGAATATTTTGTTGTTACCATATGCCGGGTTTCCAATGATATCCAGATTATGCATGTCAGATTGCCAGATGGTATCTCCTGTGATCTTATCAATTGCTAAGACATTTTGCTTGCTTGCAACATAGATATTGTTGCCGACTACCATTGGAGCAGTATTGGCATAACCTACTTTTTTAGCCCAGCTCACCGAATTTTCCGGGGTGGTGATTGGTGCTTCGTCTGCTGTGACGCCGGTGTTGGAGTTGTCTTTAAGGAAAGTCATCCAGTCAGATGCAATTACTGGTGTACAGGATGCAATAATTGTTATGAACACAAATATGCCTATGGATATTATTTTATTATATTTTTTCATCTTTTCATCTCATCTTTTCAATCATAATGGATGTGCTGCCAACTCTTTTGTGTTGTATTTTTCTTTTATCTACCCTGAATATGTAATCTGTACGCGAATGTTCTATTACCTTTATCTTTTAAGATAATATCTGCTACTTCAAAAGATACGTTTATATTAGATTACAATTGTATGGTATTTACAATATGGTAAAAAGCTTTTTTACTTATTTAAACTTAGTTTTTTGCTATAATTGTATAATTATAAGTTTATGTAATGATACTTTAATGCAAGAATTAGTAGTTTGTTTGGTAAGATGGCTTTTAAAATTTTCAGGAAAATCAAATATGTGTCATTTATACTTGGCCATGATTTCTGGAATCATAATAATCAATTGCTTCTTTCAAAGAGCTGTTCTCGCATGCGGTAATTCGGTTACACACTAATTAAAAATAACAACGGAGTAAACGATGAATAAAAATATATTCAAATCTGGAATTCTAGCACTTCTGTTGCTGATCTCAGTTGCACTTATAGCATCTCCTGCAGCTGCAGACCCTGTAATGACAAGAACATTGAGTGATACAACAGTAGTTCCAGGGGATACTGTTCATGTGACACTTGAATTGACCGGTTATGTAAATGAAGAAGGTCTAAATGCACTTATGGAAGACTACAGTGCAACAGAAATGGCTGGCTGGACATTATCTAATGTAGAATGTCCTCCAGAACTGGATGCCTACATAAACACTAGTGGTGTTCACTACTTCTCACGTGATTTGATGAGTGGAGCGATGCCAGTTGGGGATTACACTGTAGAATATGACCTCACTGTAGATGCAGACACTGAAACTGGCACATATGACCTAATCGGCACATATAAGGACAGCGGCAACTCTGCTGGATACGGGCCTGCTGTTGGTGACACCCAGCTTACTGTTAACATTCCTCTTCCTGTAGCTGACTTTGAATCAGACGTAATATCGGGTTCAATACCTCTGACTGTTCAATTCACAGACAACTCAATTAATGCTGAGGCATGGGAATGGGACTTTGACAACGATGGTTTGGTTGATTCAACTGAACAAAGTCCGGAACATATATTTAGTACTCAGGGGATCTACACTGTTTCTTTGAACATCAGCAATGATTTTGGTGAAGACAGTGTTACAAAAACAGATTTGATCACTGTTACAAACGTTCCAATCGTTCTTTACGATGGTGAAGTATCCCTTTACTATGCAGATATGAACGATGGAGCTGCACTCAACGCAACAGGACTTGACTACATTGTGTCTGGTAGTCAGCTTACTAGTGTTGATGGACATCTGTACGAGAATTTTGCAGGCCCTGGTACCGGATCTAACTGGTATACGTTTATCAACGGAGTGCAGGTTAATGATCTGTTTGGTTTTGGATCACAAGCACTTGCTGATGGCGATACCGTAGAATTCATCCTTATTGGTATGGATGATATGATGGGACCAAACATGATAGATCAGCAGTATGTTGTAACGATCAATGTCAATATTATACCTGCTGTTGAATTATTCAATGATTCAGTCTACCTTTCCTATTCAGACATGAATGACATGAATGCACTCAATGCAACTGGTCTTGATTACAATGCACCGGGTGGTTTCATTGACACTATCGATGGTATTGTAGCATCTTATGGCACTACCCCTGAAGAGAGTGTAGGTTGGTCTATCTGGCTCAACGGTGAACTGGCTGGTTCATTTGGAAGCAATTCCCTTAATGAAAGTGATGTTGTAGAATTCGTCTATTCCTCTTATACCGGGGATCTGTGGGAACCAAACATGCTTGACCAGAGGTATGTTGTAACAATCACTGCTAATGTTGCACCTCCTGTTGAATTATTCAATGATCAGATCTACCTGATCTCAGATATGAATGACATGGATGCACTCAATGCAACTGGTCTTGATTACAATGCAACTGGCAATTTCCTTAATTCAATAGACGATATTGCAAATGATTTCTCTAATGAACCTGAAACAAGCTCTGGTTGGTCTATCTGGCTCAACGGTGAATTGGCTGGTTCATTTGGAAGCAATTCCCTTAATGAAAGCGATGTTCTGGAATACGTCTATTCCTCTTACACCGGTGAAATGTGGGAACCAAACATGCTTGACCAAAGGTATGTTGTAACGATTGAAGTAGTTGAAAAGACGTCAACCCGTGGTGGTGGAGGTAGTGGCACAGGATCTGCTCGAATTATATCTTCCACTGAGACACCATTACCTCCTGTGGAGGAGCAAGACCCAGATGTAATTGTTGAAGACAATGGCAATGATGGCGACTCTTCAGAACCGGATGCAGATGATTCCGATTCACAGGGTGATGGCGAATATCAGGAACCTGCACAGCAGGAATCTGATCCGAATACTCCTGGTTTTGAAATGATCTTTGCTGTGATCGGATTGTTGATGTCCGTATATCTGGCTAAGAGACATTAAAAGACTTAAAAATCAGAGGAACTGCTGTCTGTTTATGTGCAAATGGACTAATTTCCATGAAACGTTCTGAAAGGGATGTTTATCCCTTTCTTTTTTAATTTAGATAATATCATTTTGGCATGGGCTATTATCGATATATTTCATTTGCCTTTTATTTGTATGTCTGAAAAACCATTCCTGATAGGAAGGAGTTTGTTATTTTTCCCGGTCTGGAAATGTGTATAAGTCAGATATTTTCTACACATCTTCTATATGTTGTAATTAAAGGTGCGCGTTTGGTTCTGTTTCTTTCCTATCTTGTACAAAATAATAACAAACAAAATAACAACGGAGTAAACTATGAATAAAAACACATTCAAATTTGTAATATGTATACTTATGCTGCTGGTCACAATTTTATCTCCTGCCGCTGCAGATCCTATAATGACAAGAACTTTGAGCGATACAATGGTGAGTCCGGGTGAAACTGTTCATGTAACACTTGAGTTGACAAATTATGTGAATGAAGAAAGCTTAAACGCACTTGTAGAAGATTACAGTGCAACAGAAATGGCTGATTGGACAGTATCTAATGTAGAATGTCCTCCAGAACTGGATACTCATCAAAATTCTAATGGTATTCACTACTTTTCACGCAATTTCATGAGTGGAGCACTTCCTGCAAGCGATTATACTGTAAAATATGATCTCAATGTAGGTGCAGGCACTGTTGTCGGTGTATATGATCTTGCAGGTCGATACTTGGATAGCAGTAATAGTGCTGGTTACAATGGTGTTGGTGATACGCAACTTACTGTTATTGCTGCTTCCTCTTCACTTACTAAAACGACTGGTATCCCGGACAATACATTCTCTGGCAGTTCTTCTTCAATAAATCCACAAGTATCTGATGTGGAGCAGGAAACGGGGGTAATTTCTGAAGGGAATGAAAGTAAAATTGTTATAGAAAATGTGATCGCTGAGGATAATTCGGTGGTACAGCCTGTAGATGATACTGAATCTCAGGATTCTGAAAACCAAGAGTCTGAACCAAAGGTCCCTGGTTTTGAAATGATATTAGCAGTCAGCGGAGTGCTGATGTCTGTTTATATGGCAAAAAGACAACAAAAAACTTAAAAATAAAAATTTTGGAAAGGGGTGCTAGCCCCTGTTTTTATTGTTAAATATGAGAGTTCAAGGATGTGGCAAAGGCTCAAGCTTTGGTATCACATACAGGGAATTTGTGATCTCATTGGTGACAACCTCTACAGGCAAATTGTATACTTTTCCAATAGTTTCCGGGGTGAGCACTTCTGCTGGTGTGCCCAGCGATACAAGTTTCCCATCCCTTATGAGGGCTATCTTATCACAGTAATATGCTGCAAGGTTCAGGTCATGTACCACTGCAACTACAAGCTTTCCCTTTCTTGATTCATCTTTGACAAGGTTCAGTATATCGATCTGGTTCGTGATATCAAGATGTGATGTAGGTTCATCGAGAAGCAGGATATCTGTTTGCTGTGCAAGAGCCCTTGCTATGATGACACGTTGCAGTTCACCGCCACTCAGCTGTGTGACAAGCCTATCCTTCAGGAAATCGGTTTTAGTTTTCTCCATGGATTCTTCAACGATGTCAAAGTCTTCGGGTGATTCATTACCATGTATGTAGGGTGTGCGTCCCATCATAACGATATCCTTTACAGCGAACTCGAAATTGATAGAGATCACCTGTGAGACCACTGCTATATGTCTGGCAATTTCTGTGCCATTCATATGTTGAATAGATCTTCCGTTAAATGTTATGTCTCCTGAATCGGGTTTGATAACTTTGGTTATGGCTTTGACCAACGTTGTCTTGCCGGACCCGTTTGGCCCAAGTATGCCCAGGAACTCGCCTTTTTCAGCAGAGATATTTATGTCTTCCAGTATCTTTCGGCTGCCATAGCTCACATTAAGATCTTTGATCTCAAGCATAGATCGTCTTCCTCCTCTTCCTTAATAGGTAAATGAAGAAAGGAGCTCCGAAAAATGCGGTCACTACTCCTACAGGCAGGTCGGTAGATTCGAGTATCGTTCTTGCAATAGTGTCTGAAAATACGAGGAAGATTGCGCCCATGAGGGTTGATGTGGGAATGAGTATCCGATGATCAGGTCCTACGATGATCCTCATAATATGTGGTATGATAAGTCCCACAAAACCGATGATCCCACTAACAGATACAGCAGCTGCGGTAACAAGTGATGAGAATACAAGTACGCTACGTTTTACTTTCTCTATATCCACTCCCATGCACTGTGCCTGTTCCTCACCAAGGAGCATGACATTCAGGTTCCATGATTGCCTGTAGAGCATGAAAATTCCCACCAGTATCATCAGGAATGTGATCTTCACTTTATTCCAGCTGGCAGTCCATAGTCCTCCCATCAACCAGTATATTATCTGGTGGGGTGACTGGGACAGAAAAATGATGAACGATGTCACTGATGAAAGAAAGAATCCGACAGCAATTCCTGCAAGCAAAAGTGTTTCTGTAGGCACTCTTTCTCCGATCCTCGATATATTGTATACTATGAATATGGATCCAGCTGCTGTCACAAAAGCAAGGAGCTGCAAGGGTAACATCAGTGCAAAAGCAAGAGCTGCGCCAAGACCGGCGCCGGATGACATTCCTATTATATAAGGGTCTGCCATGGGATTCTTAAGCAAACCCTGCATGGCACATCCGGCAGTTGCCAGTGCTGCACCCACTAATGCTCCAAGGAGGACCCTTGGTAGTCGGATGTTCATTATGATGGTTCCCTGGCTATCGGTCCATACTTTCTCGAAAGACAGGATATCTTCGAGCGTTAATTTTTCAGCAATGGCATTAACAATTATCTTTACGGTGTCAATAGGGGAAATGTCGCTGCTACCTATTGCAGTATTGCTGGCGATCATGGCTACCAGCAACACTGACAGCAGGACCATTACAGTTCTTCCATCTCTTGCCATCTTTACCTTTTCCTATTCCGTATTTATATTCAGGAACGCTTTGCCCTAAGGTAGCCTGCCACCAACATACAGGATGCGGCCAGAACACCAAATCCGGGCGTGTTGTTCACTGGTGCTTCCTCACCCGTTTCCTCTTCATTGACCTTGATTTCAGGTCCAATGTATCCGTGCAATTCTTTTAGTCCTTCCACGATCCTCGGGCCAGGGATCTCGATGATGCTGGGGTCCTCGATAGGGTAAACTTTGTTATTCTTTATGGCATCTGTCTGAACCAGAGCATCGTTATTCTTGATCGATTCCATTATTGTGTACGATCCACCTCCCATTCCGGAACAGATTATGATCTGTGGATTGCTGGCGATGACATCTTCAAGATTGATAACAGGCCATCCTTCAGCTTTCTGTATATTGTTTCCTCCAGCCATTGCTATGAGGTCATCAGGATATGAATCAAGTCCGGCAGAGTACATTGGATCGTGCCATATCAGATAAAGTACACGAGGACGTTCCTCAGTAGGCACATCTTCTGTTTTGCTCGTGATGGCATCCATTTGTGCTTTCATGTCATCGGTGACAGAGAGTGCTGTTTCTTTATTTCCAGTCACTTCTCCTATAAGTTCTATGTTGCTCATGATGTCATCGATAGTTTTTGGTTCCAGGATTATCACAGTGAATCCCAGGTCCTTCAGCATATTGGTAGCATCTTCACCGTTTGCTTCAGAAGCAAACACGACATCAGGTTCAAGGTTGACGATTGCCTCAAAGTCAAGATTGGTATATCCTCCTACCTTCGAGATATTTACAGCTTCAGGTGGATACTCATCATGGATCGTGCCTCCAACAACATTGTCCCCGGCACCGACAGCAAAAAGGATCTCTGTGTTGCTTGGCATCGTGGACAATATCCTTTCAGGTTTGGTTTCTATTGTAATAGTATTATTCATATTATCCACTATCGTAAGTGGATATTCTGTCATACTGGCTTCTACTGCACTTGCGCATGAAGTCGATATTAGTATAAGGATCAAAAATAAGACATAACAACCTTTGAACATTATTTTCCCTCTATTTTCTTAAACTTACAATCAATCGACACATCCCTATAAAAAGGTTGCTTTTAAGATATTATCTATTATCTTACATGGTAACATCATATTACTGGATGCCATTTTGATTAAATTGATCTATCTCTTAATTATAACTAAAAAATAAGAACTGATACTAAATTTCCTGATGACATTTCTTAGAAATAAAAAAGAGAAATAAGGATGGCTTTGTAACCATGCCTTATTTCCAAACTTTGCTTTCGTTATCACATAGCTGTTGTGTATCTGAATGCATTGTAGAGATCTATCACTCTCGTGAGGTCGATACTAGCTCCAGTTTCTGGTGCAGGCTCTCCATTTCTGAAACAGTTGTACGCATCGATTACTTCTGTTAAAGTAATGTATGTTCCATCAGGTAACCCTTCAGAATCAGGATCGTTCCACGGGTTCCAGTCTTCGATAGCAGTCGTAGCAGTTGAGATGAAGTAATTATTGGCTTCATCCCTTTCATCGATGCTATTCTGTGTGTCCATAGCTACCTGCAGTTCATACTCTCCTTCGGCTTCAGGCGTCCATTCAAAAGTGACTTCTGTGTTTGAAGCCTTTGAAAGGGATGTTACTGTTCTTGTATCCAATGTGACACCATCGACTAGCATGGTGACTTCAAAAGAACCTGCATCCACGTTACCATGGTTTGCGATCTGCACAGTTATATCATTTGATTGTCCGGCAGATACCTGTGATTGTACAATGGCTGACGTTTCGAGATCCGGTGCTGTTTCAGCATAGGCATAGACTTTTCCAGATCTCCCGACCGTAAACACAATGCCATCTGATATGGCAGCTGCTGATCCTCCTCTTCCATAATGCCACATTTCTGTTCCATCAAATGCATTTAGAGCGTACATGGATGCGTATGTATAGAATGAATCAGGTTTTCCTACGAAGACCTTTCCATCAGCGACCACAGCTGAACATTTCCAATCTCCAACACCAGTAACATTCCATATCTCTTCACCGGTAGTCGCATTGAAACAATACGTTTGCAATTCGGAAACTGAATAGCAACCTGATGATACGTAAACGTTACCATATGCAATGGTTGGGACAGCATCTGTTCTCTGTATCACTTTTGTCCAGAGAATTTCCCCGGTGTTCTTATCCAATGCATAAATATCGCCACTAGTGTACCAGTTATATGTAGTAAAGTATGCTATGTCTCCTTGTACACTAAAACTTCCGCAGGGATCATTGGCGACTTCAATGCTCCATACTTGATTTCCGGTTTCAGCATCTACACAATAGACGTTTCCGCCGTTTTCATATACGCAGCCTGTCAGGTAGATATTTCCATCACTATATGCCGGCGTACTCTGTGCCATTCCTTCGACTGTAAAACTCCATAGCTCTACATCATTGCTTTCATCATAGCAATAATATTTATTGCCCTCATAGTCTCCATGGTAATATTTTCCATTAGCTATCAATGTACCACCATTTATGCCTCGAGAATGACCGCACCATACCCTTCCTTCATTGTATGATACAGGTGTCCATGAATCCAAAAGATTATTTCCTGGAACTTGTGTAGCTCCTAAATATTCTCCGGTATACATATCAAGAATCTTCACCCAGTCCGCACAATTGATATATAGCTTTCCATCGGCGACTACTGGTGAAGACGCAGTTGTTGCATCGATATCAATGCTTTCCCATAGTAGTGTATTGGTATCTGGTGCATCAGAATTTGTAAATCCTGTGTGTTGTGCATCCTTTTGGAACTGGTGCCATTCATCTTCCATGACAGGTTCAATTGAAGGGTTTCCTTCCTTTTCAGATATTCCAAATAGATATCCTGCATCATTTGCAAAATATACTGATCCTTCTGAGATTATCGGACCTGGGAGTGAGAATTGTAGTTTTTCTTCTTCTGGCTGGAAATACCATTCTTCAGAAAGCATTTCCATATTACTTGGCCAGTCTTTAAGACAATAAAGTTTACAGTTATAATCATTCACTGTAAAATAAACATATACCTCACCATCTCCGTCATCATAATATGTTGAGATAGCTGCTGATCCCTGAACTCCTCCTTCAGGTATATAGAATGACCATATTTCGGTCAGGTCTGATGCATCAAGACAGTAAAAGGTTCCATCTGTATAACTATCTCCTGTGCCAACATATAATCTTCCGTTGTATATTGCAGGAGTTGTAGTGAACTTATTAGCTACCTGTGCACTAAGAAGTTTGTCTGACCTGTTGAATGTTCCATCTTCGTTCATTCCCAGAGCTACACAATAACCACCTTCTGTAGCTGCATATATCCTCTCCGAATCTTCATCATATGTAACTGCAGATCTGATTCTTAGTGCATCGATGTTGAACTCTGCAGATACATCAAGTTCATCAACAGTTGTGCCATTTGATTTATAGACTGATGTCAAATTTGCGTTTTCATCGCCGAAAATAAGATGATCTCCTAATATTACGCATCCTGCACGGTAGTATCCGCCACTGGTGGATTCTCTATTCCATATTCGTGTACCATCCTCATCGTAGCAATAATACTGGCTGGCACCTCCAAAAGGAAGCCATCCTCCAAAGTATATCCTTCCGTTCTCATAGGTAACAGGCGTATTCATCTGAGTGAAATTCGGATTGTCGCTAATAGCAGTATCATTCCAGAGTTCTACTCCTGTTTCTGCATCAAATGTATATATCATTCCATTATTAGTTGTAACAAAAATTTTTCCATTTCCATAACATGGGGCTCCAAGTGACCATGAATCGCTTCCATGGTTTGTTTTACTTGTCCACAAAACCGTCCCATCGTTCTTGTCAATTGCTAGTAAAGTTCCCTTATCACCTATCACGTAGATAGTATCTCCTACTATTACAGGTTCGGCATCAATGCCTGCCATTGCTGAAGATGCCGTCGAAACATCCCATAAGGTCAGTAGATCTTTATCAATGGGTGCTTTGTCGGGTGTAACTCCTGTATTATATGGGTCTGCATGGAACTTTGTCCAGTCTGTAGCTATTACATTAGATGACATTGTTACTATGCATGTCAACACAATTGCTAGTTTTATGATGTTTTTTAATGTTTTAGTATTCATATCAGCCACCGATTATTTTTAAAATACCTTCTTATGGTTCAAATTGCTTCGATTAAAATAACCATATTTATTCGGTTTAATATACTTTTATAACTTTAATTACTAACGCAAATAGCTTAATTTAAACTTATATTTAATGTTTATTGATTTAAAATTATTCTTTAAAGGTTTTTTATGTTATAAAAACACTAAGCTTTATATATTTTGATGATTACACACTTCCTTCTGTATGGTAAATCTTATTAGTATATTTGGATATGACCTATTATTGAGGCGGTCTAGTAATGATCAGAAAAATGAATATTATAAGTGATTCCAGAGCAGTTTCGCCAGTTATTGGTGTCATGCTTATGGTAGTTGTTACTGTAGTTCTGGCTGCTGCAGTAAGTTCTTCTTCACAGGGAATTCTTGACGGAGTAGAACAGGCTCCTTCTGCTGTATTTAGCGTTGAGATCGTTAAAAATATAAACAGCAACATGGGTAGTTCTGGCAATATGTCCTATATGTCCATAAGGCACATTTCAGGTGATTCGATTGATACTGCAGACATAAAAATAGTTACCATTAATCCCCAAGCGCGTGGTGACACAAAGATGATGGAAATTCTTCCCAATGTAAATAATACACACACTCCATTTTATACTGGTGCAATGCCCATGTGGAATCGGGGAGATCTCATCAATGATGACTCAGAAGGTATATTCTTTGGTGACTATACACTAGAACCTGGTAGTAGCATGCTTGCTGATGAATATTCTAATTATAATCCCGATGCAAAATGGGTTCCAGATGAGGGGAAGTATGAGAACGCGGATGCTGATGAAATAAATCCTGAAAATGATCGCATAACAGGTATGCAGGCCATGTTTGCAGATTGGTATAGTCTTGAAAGTGGTGACTACGTCAATGTTAAAATCGTTCACAATCCAAGTCAGAAAGTGATCTTTGACTCAGATGTAAGGGTGATCTGATATGGATGGATCTAGATCATTTAGCCGTGAAGATAAGGGTGTAAGTCCCGTTATCGGTGTCATGCTTATGATAGTTGTTACTGTCATTCTGGCAGCAGCAGTAAGTTCTTTCTCAGGAAGTATATCTCAAAAAGATACAATACCCCAGGCAACTTTCAGGATTTCTGCTTCGTATTCTGAACAGAGCATTACAATTGAACATCTGGGCGGGGACCCAATAATCGAAGATTTCGTGAAGTTCGAAATAACTTCTGGGAGGCCTAAAATGTCCAATTATGTGGAGAGGGAGAATGTAACTTTCTATTCTTCATCATCTTCGGCCTTCGCACCTTCAGTATTGGGTCCTGGTAATGTTGCAAAGATCAGTTTTGAAACAGAGGACACAGACAAACATGCTGATATTGCGCGTCAGTGGATATATATTGGCACTCCCTTCCAGGTTTCAATAGTTGATCGTGAAACCGATCAGGCAATATATTCAACACAGATCGTAATGCAACCCTAATACCTCTTTTTTGAGATATTTAAAAAATCCAATCTGTCCATTTATGAATGCATGATTAACTATGAATCAAATTATCGATTGTGTCAAAAAATACTGTCCAAATTCCAATAAAAAAGGGAGTATTTCATCCAAATTAACCGGCTCATTGAAAAATCTCAGCTTTCGTTTGCCTATTACTAAATCGAATATATCCGATGAAAAGGATTGTCCGATAGCTGAGGGCCTTTTATCTTTCAATATACCGGAAGGTTTCGATGAGCTTGAAAGGTACTGGGTGGATGAACCCTATTCATTTGTATCGATCCTGTATGACACAATCCGCAGCGACACAAAATATGTCGTGGTCGAGCCAAAGCTCAACAGGTTCGAGAAGACTCTCCTTGAAGAGGTCATGATGATGCTTGAGGATGTTCTGAGCTTAAAGGGTGTTGACAATATAGATGAGCTTGAGAGTGTCGACAGATCTGAACTTTTGAGAGAAAAAACATCTGGCATCCTTTCGGAGTATTCTAAACTTGATACCAGATCTTTTGAAAAGATATTCTACTATGTAAAACGTGACTTTGTAGAGTTTGGTAAGATCAGTGCTATAATGCGTGATCATAGTGTGGAAGATGTATGGTGCAATGGAGTTGGTATTCCGATCTATGTTTACCATTCCGGTTATGGAGATCTTCCAACGAGCATCGTATTCAGTACGGACGATGAGCTTGATTCTTTTGTCATGCGCATTGCACAACAGGCTCGCAGACATCTGTCCAAGTCCAACCCTATTCTTGATACGGTCATGAAAGATGGGTCTCGTATCAATATAACCTATGGGCATGACATAAGTCCTCTGGGTAGTTCTTTCAGTATACGCAGGCAGAAAAAGGTTCCTCTTACACCCCTGGACCTGATTGCATGGAAATCATTTTCAGCTGAAATGATGGCATATTTCTGGCTCTGTATGGAGAACCGCAAGAACATATTGATGTGTGGTGGAACTGCAACGGGCAAAACATCTGCTCTTAATGCTATCTGTATGTTCATTCCCCTGACCATACGTATTGTGACTCTGGAGGATACGCGTGAGATCCAGCTTCCTCACGAGAACTGGATCCCGACTGTGACCAGGGATGGTGTTTCCAGCATCGATGCTGCAACCATCGACCTGGAAGACCTGCTCCGTGCATCCCTCAGGCAAAGGCCTGAGTATCTCCTTGTCGGGGAAGTAAGGGGCAGGGAGGCCGAGATATTGTTCCAGGCAATGAATGCAGGCCATGCAACCTGTTCGACCTTCCATGCCGGAACGCCCAAAGAGGTCATCAACAGGTTCACGAACCCACCGATCAGCGTGCCTGCTGCAATGTTCACTGCTCTTGATGTGATTTGCATGTTGAGTAATTCCTATGAAAATGGAGCTGAAAAAAGAAAAGTATCAGTGGTTGCAGAGGTTACTGGAGTAGGGAGAGATGTTCATACAAAAGATATCTTCCACTGGGATGTTGTGGCAGATGGTCTCAATTTTGCAGGTTCTGGCGTACTCGAAGATATCGGGAGGCGCAGGGGTTGGAGTGCCGAAGAAATTGAAGATATCCTGCAAATGCGTTCAAAGTTCCTGCTAAAGCTAATTGAACGTGGTATTCGGGACTATGATAGTGTCGTTCGCTGGATCAATGCATATTGTAAAAATCCTGTTGATACGCTATCTCTTTTAGATGGGGATGGTTCCGATCCAATGCATTCCATACTTTCAGGGAATTGCCTTCTGGATATCGATGAATGCGAAAACGAAATGCTGGTCTCACAGGGGATAGAATGAGTTTTATCAGTCGTTATGTGAGAAGGTATCCTGGCAAATATACTGATCTCCAAATGTCCATCAGGTCTGCAAGGATGGACATGCACTATTCCACTTTTTATGAGAAGGCTGTATCCTATGGAGTTCAGACATATATTCTGATGTTCATTTTTTTCTTTTTGACTCCTTATATGTTCTTAACACCTTATTTTTTAATTTTGGAGCCATACAGTTCGATCATTACTTCTGATCTGGTTTTGGCAGTTGTTCCCCTTGTGGTCGGGGTTTCGATTTTCCGCCTCTATCTAATGTATCCCTCCTTTACGGCAAAATCACGCAAAACAAAGATTGACATGGTTCTTCCCTATGCCGCATCATTCTGCTTTGGAATGAGCAAAGGAGGTTCATCCATATATGAGATATTCAAGGAACTTATGAAGAACCCTCACATTTATGGTGAGATCGCAACAGAGGCATCATATGTTGTCAGGGATGTGGATATGATGGGTAAAGACCTTGTCACTGCACTAAAGAATACTGCAAATGTAAGTCCTTCTCCTGTATTCAAAGACTTTCTGGAAAATTTGATCCCTATGATGGAAGGTGGTAGTAACATCCATCATTATTTTGAAATAAAGACCAATCAGTATTTTGAGCATGCAAGAAAAACTCAGGAGATGTTCCTTAAGACCCTTGAGCTGATCTCGGAGGTCTATGTTGTAGCTTTTGTGGCAGTTCCCATATTCCTTTTAATAACTCTTGTGACGATCGGTTTGCTAAATCTGGAACAGGCACCTTACCTTTTCCAGGCACTTTACATAGGATTGCCAGTAGGCTCTATTGCATTGATAATATTGCTGGATTCCATCTCTCCCAAAGAAGATCTTGGTATGAGGTATGTTGAGAAAGTAGTATTGCGAAAATCAATGTCTATAGATGAAGAAGATATAAATGAAAATGAATATGCAACAAAATTAAAATTCTATAACAAGAAAAAGCTCTATAAGAAAATATTAAAACAACTGAAGAATCCACTGGAGCCGATTCTCAGAGAACCTCTCAAGGCTTCTGTCATAAGTATTCCTTTGATGCTGATACCATTTATCTATCTTGATCTGGGCATCAACAAGCAGATTCTGATCTCGGCAATTCTTGCACTTTTTCCAGTGGCAGCAGCTTATGAATACAAGATGAGGACACTTGCAAAGCTAGATAAAGCGGTTCCTGATTTCCTTCGTCGTCTTGCAGAGATCAACGAAATGGGTCTGACATTGAACAATGCAATAGGCATGCTATTAAAATCGGATATTGGTCGCCTTTCAGGAGAAATAAACAGGGTATGGCTTGATATGGAGTGGGGAGGTGAGATGAAAGATGCGCTGGTACGTTTTGAGAACCGAATAGGCACTCCTTCGCTAAGGCGTGCGGTAACTCTTATTGTAAATGCCAGTCTTGTAAGTGAGGATACAAGGGATGTCCTCCTCATCGCTGCAGAAGATGCTGAGAACATGTTGTCTTTGAGAAAACAAAGGCTTGAAACCAGTATTATTTACATAGCAACTGTATATCTCGCATTTGGAACATTCCTTTATGTCTGCTATTCTTTCTCTACCCAGTTCCTACCTTCTGTTACCAGTCTTGGGGGACAGAATTTGCTTGATGTGGAGCACATAAAGACAACGATGTTCAATACATGTGGCATACTTGGCTTTTTTTCAGGTCTTATACTTGGTGAAATGGCTGAAGGTAGTGTCCTGCATGGATTAAAACATTCCATTCTTTGTTTGTTGTTGACATATGCATCGTTTACTATGCTAATGGGTTATTAAGTGGTGATAATAAATGGTGTCAGAGATAATTGGGGAAATGTTGAAGCTTGCGATAGCAGTAGCGCTGGTATCATTGCTCTCAATAGCAGTATATGGAAACATGCCTGATGAAAGGGTGCCTTATGTTGAGATTGAAATAACTAACGTAACGTCATCTTCGGCCGATATTACGCATGTTGGTGGTGATCCGGTACATTCCACATATATAACAATTCTTGTATCTAATTCCAGTGGGACATACCCTGAAATAAAACTGAATGATAGAAAGTCCATATGGAAGATGAACCGGACTTCGGGATCATGGGAAAATGATACCTATATGGAATACTGGAAGTTCGGCGATACGCTTCACTTGAATACCAGTCTTACGAACATTACAGAGATTTCTGTAGTACACCCCAGAGCAGTTCTTGCAACAGCAGAGGTGAGGCCTGTATGGTAATTGCTTTGTTCCGTGACCGTCAGGCAGTAACAGCAGTGGTATCAGTACTTCTTATTCTGGTGGTTCTCACAACCTTTGTTACGGCCATACGCGCTTATTATATTCCTGCTCTTGCTGCAGAGCACGAGATCGATCACATGCAGGAGGTCCACAAGAGCTTTACTGAATTCGCTGCCAAAGCATGTTCGGATACTTCAAGCGGTGTTGTCCATATGCCCCTTGGAGATGGCGGTTTGCCTTTCTATTCATCACTTTCTTCAAGCGGTATGATGACTCTGGACCCAGGTGGTAGTAGCATCAATATATCCCTGGAAAATATCTCTGAGGTCAGTAAGGATGTTGATGGTGTCACTACTATCCACAATATCACCAATGTCTCGTCCTTAAGGATGTGGACCGATAATCTGGAACCGGGTGAGTATACGGTCTTTATCAATAATAATACTGAGAACAGGACTTCAATATTTGTGGATCCGGACGGTGGCCTGAGAACTGAAACATTTGCTAATAATTCAACCCTTCTTCCGATTAACTTAAGGTACGGAGGTTCGTCTAACTCCCTGATACTCGGAAATACGTTTGGTATGGATCTTTTGAATATGAACCAATCTGAATTTCCTGTGATACTGAACAACACTTACAACAACCACACTGGTCCTTCTCCTTTCTCTTTAACTTTCAACGGATCCTTTCAGGTAACTTACACACCGGTAAACGAAACGTTGAACATAAGTACAGGATATTTCAAATACCGGGCATCTAACAATTATTGGATCGATCAGGAGCTGATCTTTGAGAATGGTGCAGTAATACTGAAACAAGGTCGTAATTCGGAGATAAGATCCTATCCTTTCATATCGTTTGAGAACAATGGTTCTTTACTCCATATGTCTGTCTTTAATATTACCGGTAAAAAATCCAGTATTAGTGGAAATGGGAATTCGATCGTAAATCTTCGAGTTGTTGGGGCTGTGGATTATTTTTATTCCAATGTCAGCAACACAAGCATGGAAATAAGTTCAGAACAGGCCGATGCGTGGAACAAATTCTTTATATCAATGGCTAATGATACGAGGATCGAGGATGATACGGTTTATTCATCTTTCCACAATAGGACGGTATGGATAACAACAAGACAGGTCGAGGTAATACTTCCTTGATGTTGTCATTATTCCATCTGTTGCTACTAGTTCGAGATAATCCCTCGGGGATGGTATCATTAACAAGGAACTCTGTGTTGTTCAATAAGAGTACACCATTTGGTCGGAATGATTATTGTAATATCCTAATTCTCCTTGTTTTTTTAAGTAGACATAAATAGGTTCACAGTTTTGAGGTCTATAAGGAGTAACTTTTAACATGATAGGCGTATCATCCTTTGCTTTTCACGAGCTCCCACTTTCGGAGGCACTGGAAAAAATAGAACCAATTGCAGATTGTGCCGAGATCTTTTCTGAAGGGGCACATGATCTTTTCCGTGAGGAAGAACTGGCATATTCCTATGACTTGAAATACACTGTTCATGCCCCAAGTACTGATATGAACCTGTCCAGCCTGAGAGAACCTATACGCCTTGCAGCCATTGGTCTGGCCAAAGGGATGGCTGACATATGCAATGAGCTGGATTCTGATGTTCTGGTTGTTCATCCCGGATATTTTTCTTATCCTGTGGATATGGTGCATGCACAGAGGGCATTTGAGAGGTCAATTGTTGATCTTGAGGATATATCAAGGGATACGGGTGTCATGATGTGTATTGAGAACATGCCAAAATGGGATTGCTTTTTGCTCAGGAATCCGGATCTTGATCTGGGAGGTAATGGTTTCACTTTGGATATCGGGCATGCGAATACACTGGGAAACCTGAATGATTTCCTTGAAATGGGGGACTCTATTTCACATTTTCACTTACACGACAACAATGGGGCAATTGATGAGCATCTCTTTATTGGTGGGGGGAATATTGATTTTCCATCATTTTCAGATTTGCTTAACAAAAATAAAGCGATTAAGGTCATAGAAAATAAGTGTGAAGAGGATGTTCTCAAAAGTTTGGAAGCACTTCATCTAATGGGTATTAAATGAAACTCTGCTCAACGGACATTAGAAAAACAAGCATAGAGTTCACGCTGTGACAACAAGTTTATATATGATAAAACTCCCTTTAAACTTATGAGTCAGTTAGATAATAAAGTATTCCATGCCCTGGGAAGCGATACACGTGTCAGGATGCTTGAATTGCTTGATGAAGGGGAGAAGCACATCTCTGAACTTGCCAGAATGTTAGGTATTTCCGTGCCTGTGGCTGCAAAACATGTTAAGATACTGGAAGAGGCTGACCTTGTTGAGCGAAAGATCTTCGGTAAAACACATGTTCTGAAGCCAAACAGGGAGAATATCTACCTTGCTATGAATGTGTTCGCACCTACAAAATCAATAGAGGTAGAAAAAGGTACAACGTTACTTGACGCTCTTCGAGGGGTTGCGGCCATCAAAGTCCAGAAGAAAGGTGACCGTGAAGTTATCGTTTCGACAGATGGCGAAGAAGGTCTTTATGTCTATGAGATAAACGGTGAGTTCTCAGAAAAATCTGTTCAGAACTGTGTTCTTGATGAAGACACGACAATAGAATGGAAGAAGCTGGAACCTGTCACAAAGATCAAACTTGACATACATGTGAAGGAATAACCTTCTCTTTTTTTTGGTAATAATACTTTCACTCCGCTTGGCTGTCGGTTATATAGCTACGCTGCAATCTATCAATTGATGATTGCTGAGGGAAGGAACGAACAACACCTGACATTATCGGAGAGAATGAAATTACTCTCCTCAGGAACTAAATATGACAGTTGCAACCAGAGTGCAGTCTGCCATGCGTTCGGTCCCGATGGAAGATGCATACAACTTTATAAGACGTTATTATCAAATTCCTGTTCAGGCGAGTGTGCTTATTGCCCTAATCGCTGTGAACGGGATACTATGAGGGCAACAATTTCTCCTGAGGAGATCGCAAAGATCACCTGGTCTTTTTACAGAAGGAACGCTATCGAGGGATTGTTCCTTTCTTCTGGTATAATGGGCGATGCCGAGCAGACTTCGCAGAAGCAACTGGAAGTTGTTGAACTTTTGAGGGGGCAGGGTTTCAAGGGTTACATCAACATACGGGTGATGCCAGGTACTCCCAAATACTTACTTGAGCAGATAGCTGAACATGCAAATAAGTTCGGTGTAAATGCAGAGACCACAAATTCAATTAACTATTCGGAGATCTGCCCGAATTTTGATTACAAGAACGATGTTCTCCAGAGACTCAAATGGACAAAGGACCTCATACAAAAGAAGAGGAAAGAATATTCCGGGATGGGCAGGTTGGTCGGGGCTAACGATACCCAGTTCGTGGTTGGTGCGGTGTCGGAATCTGATAAGGATATTGTGAGAACCGTTGATAAGTTCATGGACAAATATGAGCTTCGAAGACCATATTTTATGAGCTTTGACCCTGTTCCTGATACTCCGCTTGAGGACGGTACCCCCTCACCGAAATGGCGTGAACAGAGATTGTATCAAATGTCTTTCCTGCTGAAAGATTATGGGTTAAATGCAAATGATTTTGATGATATCTATGATGAATATGGTTTTCTTGGAAATTCTGATCCTAAAGTAATGCTCGCACAATCGCAACCTGATCGATTCCCGGTGGACATCAATTCTGCGGACATGTCCGATCTGCTTCTGGTACCCGGTATCGGTCCGATAAGTGCGAACAGGATAATACGTACACGGCCCATAGCTTCTGAACAGGAACTCGCACGTATGGGTGTTGTTGTTACTCATGCAAGGCCCTATATATCGATAAATGGTTCAGGCCAGTCAAATCTGGCATCTTTCATGGGGGCATGTTCATGATAATAGCATTTAATCCTACTGTGGATGGCATCCTTCTTGCATGTTTATGTTTTAGGGATGATCTAGATGCTGAACTGATCTTTGCAAAGGACGTAGGGGAGCTTGATCGCAAACTTAGTTTTTCAGGTTCTAATGCGCAAGTCCGGAGATTAGGTTTTACTCCTTGCGGAAAGGCCGAATCACTTTCAATAGAGATATTTGGCAAACGAAAGGCACGAATGGCACGCTTTGATCCGAATCCGACACGTTATGTGGATCTTCTTCTCAGGCACAAGGACTGTGACCCGGTTGAGCTGGTACAATTGATCGTTTCATGTAATGGGGATACCGATCAGCTTTATTCCGGCAAGGGAAGACTTGCAAAAAGGTACTACAATTACATGCGTGATGTGTCAAGAGCATATGAAAGACTGTGCATGTTCTCACGACCGGAGTTCAAAGGTGGGATATTATCTGTTGTGGTCGATTCACCACACGATATAGGCGAACTTTTCTGCGGTTGGCTGGCAAGGAAGAACCCTGATGTTCCTGTTGCTGTTATGGTTAATTCCGTGGCATGGGTAGGCAATGGTGATCTCATAGGACTTGATCGCTTTGCAAAGATAAAGTCAGCTTTTATTGAAAGTCTCCAGTCAACATCAGGATCAGATGATGTTGATGATCTGTGGGATGTCTATTATGATTCGCAGATGATAGAATCACGTCGAAATATAGGTCTCGCAAAGAAGGTGCAGCCAAAGCTCTCAGCTTCCATGAGCAAGATGGCGAAGAGGGATCGGTACAAGGTCGAGAGAGGTATATCCAGTTGCAGGCTGGACAGTTTTGCATGATCGATTGACTATAAGGTGATATTATGAAAGGTCTACAGGATATTCCGCGTATAGGGGAGAAGATGGCGAAGAGGTTTGAAGAGCATTTTGGCAGTGAAGATGCTGCTCTTGAAGCTATTCTGGGTGGGGATATTGCAGGTATATCCGAAGTTGAAGGTGTCGGTCAGCGTTATGCTATCTCCCTGGTGCATGAGGTTCGGGCGCAGTTCGAAGGGGTTACTATGAACGATTTTCTAAAGACAAAAGAGGGTGTTGATATCTATGAACGTCTTCTTGATATCATTAAGCAGTTCAGTCATACAAAGTATGCAAAGGACAAGCTGCATGTCTATATACCCTATCCGGAAAGTAAAAGAGATAAGATCGAGGAAGTACGCACGGCTACAGCAGGCTACATGGAAACAGCTCGCATAATGGGTGACAATGAGGACCTGTTGTCCCTGCTGTCATGTATCAAGACACTTGAATGTAAATGTCCGGTCCCGAAGATACGTGATCGTGCCATATTGACGACCGACAGCAAACAGTATCAGGTCGCAAAGCAGATCTATGGTGAACTGATGGACGTCCAGCTTGTCAAGGGGGGCGGGGAATTTGTGGATGTCGCAAGAGGTTATTCACATGTTGTGGCAGCAGATGATAAATGCATGGCTTTCGATCTTCCTGAAGACATTGATCCTGAATTTCTAATGGATGTTCAGAAAGTTGATATGTGGTATATGGTCCCTGAACTTGAGGTCGCATTCTTCGCAAAGAATCTCGTTTCTCTTGAAAGTACTATCCAAATGGCACAGATGTTGCGTGCATCAGGGATCGGCTTTGTGGGGGAGATCGGGGACAATGACCTTGAGGATCTCAAAAGCACACTTTCTCTTATTGATGGTAGCGGGGATGTGAAAGCCGGGTCAGATATTGCTATCGATCGCCTTGTTCTTATCTCTGATAAGGTAGATGAATGTGTTTCGGAAGTAATATCCGGTGCAAACACAACCCTTGATTCATGTCTTGAACAAAGTAAACTTACTCTCAGCGGACAGGATATGCTGAAGGTCATGAATGGTAAAATAGAGATAAAGGACCTGCTTGAAAAGGAGCTTTACCATTCCTATAATTCTGTTGTAAAGGATGCAAAGGCTAGGCTTGTAAATGAACTTTGTCTTGAGAAAGGTGAGTTATTGCTTCTGGAATCCTTTTTCCCCGAAGAGATCTCACATCCACTGGAAGTGCAGCAGGAACACCTTTATGCTTTCAAGCAGCAGATCGCCAACCAGATAAAGAGGAAGAAGGTCCAGCACAAACGCAATATTGCAAAGGCACTTTCCAGGTATCACGATATTGCACAAAAAATGGTGCGTGAAGCCCTGGATTTCGATGTTGGTTTTTCCATAGGTTGTTTTGCCAGGGAGTTCGATCTCCAGATGCCGGACCTGATCGAAAGTTGCGGTATTGCATTTGAAGATGCTACGAACCTTTTCATAAAAACACGGCATGGTTCAGTGGTACCTATTGATTATTCAGTTGGAGGGACTACACGCGATCCCGATGGGAGCAAAAGCGGCGTTGTATTATTGAGTGGTGTGAATTCCGGTGGTAAGACCTCTATGCTCGAGTTGGTGGCACAATGTATAATTCTGGCTCACATGGGTTTCCCGACTCCTGCAAAGTATCTTGAGATCGGTCTTACAGAAGGCTTCTATTATTTTGGAAAATCCAAGGGAACATTGGATGCAGGTGCATTTGAAACTACACTTGTTGATTTTTCGGTAGTTGCTAACAACTCTCCCAAGATCGTGCTTGCGGATGAACTTGAATCCATTACTGAGCCGGGTGCTTCTGCAAAGATCATAGGTGGTATTCTTGAGGTCCTTTCAGAGAACAGCAATAGTATGTCTATATTCGTATCACATCTTTCGGAGCTTATTCTTGAGAATACAGAATGCCCTGTGCGTGTTGATGGAATTGAAGCAAGTGGTCTTGACAAGGACCTTAATTTGATCGTGGAGAGGACTCCAAGATACAATTATGTGGCAAAGAGCACGCCTGAGCTCATAGTTGAAAGACTCTCAAGAAGGTCTGATGGCATTGAACAAGAGTTCTATAGGAAATTAAAAGAAAAGTTCCAGTAAGCCTCTGTTACTCAGGGCTTATCTGGAAAGTACATTTTGATAATTAACTTTAAAGCACGCCTTTTGTGCTTTTAATACCGTCACCTTCTACTTTTACTGCACGGCGTAGTGCATAGGCAAAGGCTTTGAAAAGTGCCTCTATCTTGTGGTGGTCATTGTAGCCTGTAACAGTTGCATGCAGGTTCATTTTTGCATTCTCTGTTAAAGACTCAAAGAAATGCCTTACCAGCTGTGTATTCATCTCGCCCACGCGTGGTGATTCGAATTCGGCATTAATCACAAGGTAAGTTCGACCGCCCAGATCAAGGACCACATCTGCCAGGGCTTCATCCATGGGTATGCGTGCCTCTCCGAATCTTGCGATCCCGTTCTTATCGCCGACTGCTTTTGCGATCGCCTGGCCAAGGACAATAGCAGTATCTTCTATGAGGTGGTGTTCATCAACGATCAGGTCGCCGGTTGCGTCGATCTTCAGATCAAAACTTCCATGCCTTGCAAAGGACGTGAGCATATGGTCAAAGAACCCGATCCCTGTATTGATCTCTGATGAACCTGTGCCGTCCAGGTCAAGTTCCATGCGAATGTCCGTCTCTTTCGTCTTTCGTTCGATCTTTGCATTTCTCATAGTGTTCCTCTTGCCGATCTGTATTTAAATTTCATTAGTGATCGTATTTATTGCTTCCGTCAATGTGAAATTTTTCTTGTAGAGGGCACTTCCCACAACAACCCCGCTGGCTCCTGTGTTCTTTAGGGTTATTATGTCCTCAAGTGTTGTGACCCCGCCAGATGCGATCACTGGTATGGTAACGGCTTTTACAAGCTCTTCAGTTGGTTTTGGGTCAACTCCGCTCAAAAGCCCCTCTGTGTCTATATTGGTGAACAGTATAGTGCCAGCTCCTTTCTCTTCGAACAGGGACCCCATCTCCACTGCTGTGTGCTCGGATTCTTTTGTCCAGCCTTCGATGGATATCTTCCCATTCTTCGAATCCAGGGCAACATTGACGCTGTCACTTCCAAACTCAGTGGAAAGCCTGCTGATAAGTTCGGGATCCTTTAATGCAGCGGTACTGAGGATGACTCTGTCAACACCGATCTCAAGTAGTGTAGCAGCGTCCTCAAAGGAACGTATGCCTCCTCCAACCTGTATGTATATCCCCTGTGGCTTGCATTTTTCGACGATGTTCCTGATGATTGGTGCATTTGTGCGAGTTCCCTCGATCGCACCGTCAAGGTCGATAAGGTGCAATGTCTTTGCTCCCTGTGACACCCAATCAAGGGCAACTTGTACGGGATCATCAAGTGAAACCATTTCGCTTCCTGGGACGCCCTGGACAAGCTGGACACATTTCCCACCTTTCATATCAACTGCAGGGATAACTTCAAAGCTCATTTTGTAGCCTCATCAGGGGATCATTCTCTCAATAGGTACGACCAGTATGTCAAATGCGCCTGCAGCTTTGAGCTTGTTGATGGTGGCAAATATGATGTCTGCATCGACTACAGCATGGACTGCCATAATATCCTTCTTGGATTCCACTTTCATTATTGTAGGGCCGGCAAGTCCGGGAAGCTCTTCTTTTACTTTCTCAAGCTTGTCTGAGGGCACATTCATCATCAGGTATCTCTTTTGCTTGGCATGGAGAACACTTTCAAGGGCTGTCTTGATGTGCTGGATCTTCTCCTCTGTTTCCAGTGTTTTATGGTTGGCTATGAGGTAGATGGATGAAGTAAATACTTTTTCGATCATCTTCAGATGATTCATGGTGAGCGTGGTTCCGGAGCTTGAAATGTCCACAATTGCGTCAGCAATGCCGACATGTGGTGTCATTTCACAGGCGCCGCTAACCTTTACAACGTCGATATCCACTCCCATGTTCTCAAAGTATCTGGCTGTGATCCCCGGGAATTCAGTTGCTACTCTCATACCTTCAAGGTCCTTTGAAGATGATATCTCCGAATCTTCCGGAACAGCGAGTACAAGGTCTGCTCCTCCATATTTCAGGTCAAGCAGGATCTCTACGTCTGATTCGGTCTCAGATATAAGATCAAGTCCGGTGATACCTACATCTGCGGCACCATCCTGTACATATTCAGGAATGTCTGCAGCCCTTGCGAAAAGGAATGTTATTTCCGGGTCTGTGGTCTTTGCGAACAGTTTTCTGTTAGATCCTCCGAGTACCGGAAGTCCTGCTTCTTTGAACAGTTCTACTGTGGGGTCGTGTAATCTCCCTTTGTTGGGTATTGCAATACGTATCATTTGAAGTCCTTCTGAAGATCGGAACGATCTGTATTTTTGATAATGATCGATTAGTCTAATTTTTTTGGGAATTATGTTCTGAAACACATTTATCCTTTATAAGTATTGCATGGATAGTTCTGAGTTACTTTCCTCTTTCCCGTTTCTTTCATTTGCTATATTTCTTGTATATATGTGGCATTATAACCAATAGTAATTAAATAAAACTCGAGTAGTAATGATTTTATATAATTTATTCATCTTATAGGCTAATTCCATAGACCATTCAATTTATATAAATCTCAATCTTGTTCGTCTTAAACTTACTATGAGAGGCTAAATATGATACGAAATATCAAAGTTGAACACCTTCACGAGACCCCAATCGAGAAGCAGGAAATCGAACTTGTAGAAAGAAAAGGTATAGGTCATCCGGACAGTATCAGTGACGGTCTGGCAGAGGCTGTAAGCCGTGCCCTTTGTAAGGAATACATCAACAAGTGCGGTACAGTACTTCACCACAACACCGATGAGACTCAGATCGTTGCAGGGAGGTCTAATCCTCAGTTTGGTGGCGGAGAGGTCACCAAGCCAATCTACACTCTCCTTGTAGGAAGGGCAACCAAGACATTCGATGGCATGGAGATCCCTGTTGAGGCAGTTGCTCTTGAAGCTGCACGTGACTATGTCCGAAACACGATTGTTGATATGGACATGGAGCGCGACATGATCATCGACTGTAAGCTTGGAACCGGGTCTTCTGATCTCAGGGATGTTTTCCACAGGGACCACGTGCCTATGGCAAACGACACATCATTTGGTGTGGGTCATGCTCCTTTCTCAGAACTTGAGCAGATCGTTTACAATACCGAGAGGCAGCTTCTTACCGATCTTAAAAAGAAGAAGATCCCTGGAATTGGAGAGGATATCAAAGTAATGGGCCTGAGGGACAAAGATGACATTTCCCTTACCATCTGCTGTGGTATGGTGGGAAAGCACATTGATGATATGGACCACTATATCAATGCAAAGGAAGAGATGACCGAGTACGTCCTTGACCTTGCTACCAAGTATACTGAAAGGAATGTATTCGCCCACATCAATACTGCGGATGATGTTGAAGGTGGATGCGACTGTGTTTTCCTTACCGTTACAGGAACCTCTGCAGAGATGGGTGACGATGGTTCAGTCGGACGTGGAAACCGTTCTAACGGTCTTATCACTCCAAACAGGCCAATGAGCATGGAAGCAACAAGTGGTAAGAATCCGATCAATCACATTGGTAAGATCTACAATATCCTGTCCACACAGATGGCAAGGGATGTCGTAAGTGCAGTGGATGAGGTCAGCGATGTTCATGTGAAGTTGCTCTCTCAGATAGGACAGCCTATTGACCAGCCATTGGTGGCAAATGCCCGTATTATTCCTGAAGAAGGTGCAAACTTCGCTAACATAAGATCTGAGGCAGAAGTTGTCATTGACGACTGGCTTGAGAACATCACAAAGATCACTGATATGGTCGTCAACGGCGATGTCATGACCTTCTGAGAAAATCGGAATAATTCTTTAAAATGTGGGCAGTTACTGGTAAAAGGCCTTGTAACTGCCATTTCTTTTTGTTTTTTGTATTTGTGGTCCTTTTCTTTTGTATTTAATACTCCTTTTTGCCAGATTTCATTGTCATTTATTCCATTATTTGGCTTGTTTTCGCTCAGTCGGCGAAAAGAATAAGTATGATTATGGATATGGAGGGGTTGCATCTCACAGTGGTGGGGTGTAATGGATGCTAAGTTCAGCGAGGCCCGCCTTAACTCAGTGGTAGAGTGCGCGGCTGTAGTATGGTTCATGCGACTTGTCGCACATACCGCGCAGGCACCGCGATGTCCCCGGTTCGAGTCTGGGAGGCGGGACTAAACATCCTAAAAACGCGAAAGGTATATATATCTGGCAGCGTATTAGGGTGTGCTCACAACAGCAATCAAACGCAATGTCCGAATAGTGTAGAGGCCTATCATGGAGCCCTGTCGAGGCTCCGACCCGGGTTCGAATCCCGGTTCGGGCGTACAATTTTACCGGCAAATTTTGTCGGTAAATATTTTCTAATTTTTACAAATACTTATCAACTTTAAACTATTACCATTAACCTCCAGTTCATCCTTTAATTATTCTCTGAAAGAGTCTTAGGGTACTGTTTTCTGAGTTATACAGAAAACTTAAAATAAGATGAATATTTCTTGGGTAACATTAATATATTGGTGAAAAGTACGCGTACTTCCTATTGCATTATGAAAGTGATCTAATGGCATACAAAATAGTAGAGAAACGTCAGTTGGTGCCGGATGTGCACCTGATGAACATCGAGGCTCCTGATGTGGCTGCGGCTGCAAAGCCCGGTCAGTTCATTATTCTTCGTATTGATGAAGAGGGTGAAAGGATCCCTCTGACAATTGCAGATTATGATGTAGACGAGGGTTTTGTTACTATCATCTTCCAGGAAATGGGCAAGACAACAAAACAACTCGCTAAAATGGCTGCAGGGGATGAGCTTCAGGACTTCGTAGGTCCTCTGGGCAAAGCATCCGAGATCGAGAAGATCGGCACTGTAGTGCTTGTGGGTGGAGGGGTTGGAATTGCTCCTGTTTATCCTCAGGCAAGGGCATACCGCGAGATCGGCAACAAGGTGATCTCCATAATTGGGGCTCGCAATGAAAGCCTGCTTATCCTTGAAGATGAGATGAATGCTGTAAGTGACGAGCTTCTTGTGGCAACGGACGATGGTTCTAAAGGTCACCACGGTTTTGTCACAGACCTTGTCAAGGAACTTCTTGATGGTGACGAGAAGATAGATAGGATCGTAGCCATTGGTCCTCCTATAATGATGCGTGCAGTTGCAGGTGTCACTGATCCTTATGATGTGGAGACCATTGTAAGCCTTAACCCGATCATGGTAGATGGTACCGGTATGTGCGGCGGATGCCGTGTGAACATTGGTGGCGAGACCAAGTTCGCATGTGTTGATGGTCCTGAGTTCAATGCAAAGGACGTTGACTTCAACCTTCTCATGAGTCGCTTATCATTATATCGAAAAGAGGAAATGGAATCTCTTGAGACTTATAAAAAAGGCTGCGGGGATGATTGTAAATGTCAATAACACAGGAAATGCCTGAACAACCTGCTGATGAACGTATTCATAACTTTGAGGAGGTTGCATTAGGTTACACTGAAGATCAGGCTATGCTTGAAGCAGAACGTTGCCTCGAATGCAAAAAACCAAAGTGTGTGGAAGGCTGCCCTGTGAACATCGACATTCCTGGCTTTGTCTCTAAGATGAAAGAAGGCAATTTCGAGGAAGCTATCGGTGTTATCAAGAAAACGAACACCCTTCCTGCAGTTTGCGGCCGTGTGTGTCCGCAGGAAGAGCAGTGTGAGAAGCTCTGTATCCTTGGCAAGAAGAGTGAACCTATTTCTATTGGACGTCTTGAAAGATTCTGTGCGGACCGTGAGCGCGAGGCTGGTGTAAAGGATCCAGTGGTTGCCGAGCCAACCGGCAAGAAAGTTGCTATCGTAGGTACCGGTCCTGCCGGGCTTACTGCAGCATCGGATCTTGCAAAGGCGGGTCATTCTGTGACCATGTTCGAAGCTCTGCATGAGGCCGGTGGCGTATTGATCTATGGTATCCCTGAATTCAGGCTTCCAAAGGCAATTGTAAAGGAAGAGGTCGAATACATCATGAAGCTCGGAGCGGAACTTAAGGTCGACTATGTGATCGGTCGCATAAAGACCCTTGACCAGCTCGAAGATGAGTTTGATGCAGTTTTCCTTGGAACCGGTGCAGGTCTTCCAAAGTTCATGGGTATCGAGGGGGAGAACCTGAATGGTGTTTACTCTGCAAATGAGTTCCTGACCCGCGTTAACCTGATGAAAGCATACCGTTTCCCTGAATCTGATACTCCTATCAAACGAGGAAGCCATGTCATCGTGGTTGGTGGCGGCAATGTTGCAATGGATGCAGCACGCAGTGCTCGAAGGCTTGGTGCTGATGAGGTCAGCATTGTGTACAGACGCAGTGATGATGAACTTCCTGCAAGGCGCGAGGAGATCGAGCACGCAAAGGAGGAGGGTATCATCTTCCGTCTTCTGAACAACCCTGTTCGCATCCTTGAAGGTGAGAACATGTCCGTCAATGGTGTGGAATGCATCAAGATGGAGCTTGGCGAACCGGATGAATCTGGACGCAGGCGACCTGTGGCAGTGGATGGCTCCGAGCACGTGATCGATGCAGATATTGTGATAATTGCGATCGGTACTTCTCCGAATCCAATAATCTTTGATGGTTCAAAAGGTCTTGAGGTCACTCCATGGGGAACCATTGTTGTGAACGAGGCTGGTGTAACCTCCCTTGAAGGGGTCTGCGCAGGCGGGGATGCTGTGACCGGTGCGGCTACAGTTATCAGTGCGATGGGTGCAGGCAAACAGGCTGCAGAGACCATCAACGATTACCTTTCAAAATAAGTCTGAGGAATACTTGAAGCAGGTCATAGCGATCTGCATTTTTTTATATTTATTTTTCGATCAGTAATTAACTGTAAGTTTCGATTGGATGCAGGTATTAATGATGTGTTATGGAAGTATTTATGAACCACAACTCCCATTTTTATGTCAATGCACTTAAAAAAGGCCGACTCACAGATGCATAAATCTCCTTCTAAAAAAGGCAATAAAAGCAACAAAGGTTCTCGTGAAAAGAAAAAAGGTTTCAGGAAACCTGCCGGACAGGAGAATCCTCGTATATTCTGGTGCAAGGAATGCAATGTACCTCTTCTCAAACCAGAATGTGGTTCCTGTGATGGCGAGATCCTTGAAGTGAAACTCTCAGGGTCAGGTGACATACGTTTCTGTTCGCCTTATGAACGTGGGGTACTTGGGGATCTGCTTTTGTCCGAATATGGCTGCGATCCTATTGGTGAGCATCTGGTCCTTCTTAACAAAATTCCCGGCGATGATAAGACCGATGAGGTGATCGTCGACGGGCTGAAGGTCGGTGTGTTGTTCTATGACATGCATGTGATGGCATATCGTTTCGAGCTATCTGCAACTGGTGCGCAGTTACTCCACTCGGTGACCGACAGCAGAACGGTTGTCCTGAAGAAGACAAGGTCCCATCTCAATGGCAAGAAAGTGCAGGCAGAGCTGCTGGATCACTTTAGTAATGACATCAAAAAAGGAGATCCTGTGATCGTGGTGTCTGGTAATCTCGTTGGTTCGGGTATTGCTTTGTGCAACAGTGAGGACATGGGTCAGGCAGAAGGCCCGGTTATTCGGGTAAGAAAAATTCTGGCCAATACTATGATGTTAAGCCCAAAGATCTCCGTAATGGATGATGCAATAAAGGCCAATCTCCCTCACCTGAGGCAATTAGGGAAGAATGCAATGAACACCATCAAGGGCATTGCAAACCAGAAAGATTACCGGAAATTGCCTGTGCATGTATCTTTCAGTGGGGGAAAGGACAGTCTTGTGGTCCTGGACCTGACATTGAGTGCTCTTAAGAGCAGGGATGTAAGTGCTTTCTTCCTGAACACCGGGATCGAGTTTCCGGAGACTGTGGATTTTGTGCACGACCACTGTGAAAAACGGGGTATTGAACTTATCGAAGAAAAAGCAGAAAATGCTTTCTGGGATAACCTTGAGAGCTTCGGTCCTCCTGCAAAGGATTTCCGCTGGTGCTGCAAGGTATGTAAGCTTGCTCCTGCAGGGCGTGTGATCGACCGTTGTACTGAAGGTGGTGGTGTGTGCCTGACCATCGATGGAAAGCGAAAGCATGAGTCATTTTCCAGGGCAAATATTGCTGCCAGTGAAAAGAATCCCTTTGTTCCCGACCAGTTGAACATCTTCCCGATAAGGGACTGGCGTGCTATTGAGGTATGGCTTTACATACACTGGCGCGGGCTGGAGTACAATCCTCTCTATGATAGGGGTTTTGAGCGGGTGGGCTGCTACCTGTGCCCTGCAGAATTGTCTGCAGAATATGAAAGGTTGCATGAGATCCATCCATCGCTATATGGCAGGTGGAATGACTATCTCCTGAAGTGGGCACGTTCCAGAGGGCTTTCAGATGAATATGTGAGGCATGGGTTGTGGCGCTGGAAGGAGTTGCCGCCTAAGATGGTAAATCTTGCTAAGGATCTCGGAATTGAGACCGAACAGGTCCGGAAGGATGAGGATTTTGCTATCATTCTAACTTCAGGGTTTTCTCCTTGCAGGGAAGGTGGTTACACCGTTGAAGCAGCTGTTAGTGGAGTGCTTTTAAGCGAGGCTGCTGCAGTGCTGAATATTCTGGGGACCACAGTTCTCTCAGAAGATCTTGGCATGTTGCTTGTCAGGACGGGCAGTGATTCGATAAAGTTCTTCTCTTCCGGCAGTCTCAAGGTTACCGCAAGGACCGAGGATGATGCAAGGGAGTATCTCAAAAGGACTGCAGAACAACTGATGCGGATAAACAAGTGCACGGAATGTGGCATATGCCTGAAGGTCTGTCCTGTTAATGCCATTACTCTTGGATCTGAAAAGGGAAAGCTGTTCATAAGTGATGACTGCATACGTTGTGGAAGGTGTACGGATGCCTGTGTTGTCCTGAAATATTCGGACAGGCTTCTCTCTGACATACTGAATATGGATGGTAGGTCCGCGAGAAGAACTTCCTTTGAGTGAAGTATTAATAGTGTGTTACAGTTATATTGTGTGCTAAATAATATTATTATTCGTTAAAATTAAATGCGTGTTCTTGATGGTCGCAAACATATCTAATGAGCTGTCCCGGCAGATCGGTTCCAGATGGAAGATCTTTGTAATAATAGCTTTAGTTATACTATTTTCCATTTTTGTTTATATCTTGCTGCCTCTTGCTGATGGTATAATGCTGGGACTTGTTTTCGCATATATAGCACGTCCTATCTATATGCCATTGAAGAGGAAACGTCATTTAGGTGCTTTCATTGCCACGATGTTCATTGTGGCACCAATTACGCTGATACTTGGCATGGGTATTGTCGAGATCGCTAACCAGATCGTCTGGATATCTGAGAACCAAACTGTTGTACTTGGTTCTCTGTTCGATTTTATACGCGATCTCAACATCCCCCATGCCTACTATGAACAGATCCAGCAGACTATATGGGATTCATCTCTCTCTGTCCTTCCTCTTCTTGGTAATCTTGTATTCGTTTCCTATGCACGCGGGATCGCTATGTTCATGATCAATCTTATGATCGCGATTTTCATGTGCTTTTTCCTTCTTGCAGATGGCGATGCGCTCTACCGCTCAATGCTCAGGATCGTTCCGGATGGAGATCAGAATGTTGTCAAAAGATATGTCCATCACATGGATGTGATCCTTAGTGGCGTGTTTATTGGCAATGCCTATGCTGCACTTTCAGTAAGTACGCTTTCTGTTATTGTGTTCTATGCATTTGGTCTGTCACATGTTCTTGCGCTGGCAACCCTCATCTTCGTTGCATCTGCGATACCTATGTTTGCCGGTTACATGGTACTGGTCGTTCTTTCTATCATACGCTACTTCAGCCTTGGACTTGAGAGTGCTCTGATATTCTTTGTTATATGTTCTATTGTCATCTATGTGCCACCTGAGTTGTTCCTGCGTCCATATCTTGCAGGTATAAAATCGCACATTCATCCGTTCCTTATTATGTTGACATTCCTCGGCGGTGCATTTGTCGGGGGAATTGCCGGTTTCTTTGCAGCCCCGATACTTCTGGGGTCCCTGGTGGCAGCCTACCGCGTTTATGTGGAGTGTCAGGATAAGGCTGAAGCTGAGCAGGTAGACGCAGGGAATGCTGAAGTTGAGCAAGCAGAGTAAAAGTGAATCTCTTTTTATCTGTGTACCATTTTTGTTTCCGGGATACTTACTTGAAAAAGGTTAATAAGGATTGGCTTAATTAAAGCACAGGATTATTCAACCGGTGAGATCATGCAGTTATTACTTATCCATTCAGATTATATTGAATATGAGGTAAAAAAGAGCACTCCTGTAGCTGAAAAGATCGAGGAGTCCTTCAAGCAGGGACGTCTTGAGGAAGCACTTACGGCATTCATGGCCGTTGAGAGCTTCGATGAGGCTGATCAGCAGCAGGTAGTTGAACGTGCTGTTGCTGAAATAGAGAAGGTTGCAGGGCAGGTAAAAGCTGAAAATGTGATGCTCTATCCTTATGCACACTTGAGCTCCGACCTTTCCTCTCCGAAGGTGGCGGTCTCTGTTCTCAAGAGCATCGAAAAAGAACTTTCTGGCAAGTACAATGTCATGAGAGCTCCATTTGGCTGGTATAAAGCATTCAGTATCAGCTGTAAGGGTCATCCGCTCTCCGAACTTTCCCGTACTATCAGGCCGGAAGAGTCTGCAACCTGTGGTGAAGCAGTTGTAGTTGAAGAGAAGAAGGATGAGGTAGTTTCTGAAGCACTGAAAGCAGAAAGCACTGCAAAGTCCTACTGGCGCATCCTCACTCCTGATGGTGAGCTTCATGAAGCAGAAGGGTTTGATTTTACCGGCTACGACAATCTCAGGAAGTTCGTGGATTATGAGATCACCAAGAACCGGAACATTGACAAGGCACCACCACATGTGGAGCTGATGCGCAGGCTTGAGATCGCAGATTATGAGCCTGGTTCAGATTCCGGTAATATGCGCTATTATCCTAAGGGAAGGCTGATGAAGTCACTTATTGAGAATTTTGTTCTCGATGAGTCTGCAAAGATCGGTGCAATGGAGGTAGAAACCCCATTGATGTATGACATGAACCATCCGACTTTGAAGAAGTATCTTGACAGGTTCCCTGCACGTCAGTATTCCATTGAGTCTGACAAACGTCACATGTTCCTCAGGTTTGCTGCCTGTTTCGGTCAGTTCCTGATGAACCATGATATGACCATTTCTTACCGCCATCTTCCTCTTAAGATGATGGAGCTTACCAGATACAGTTTCAGGAAGGAACAGCGTGGTGAGCTTGTGGGTCTTCGAAGGCTGCGTGCTTTCACAATGCCGGATATGCACACATTGTGTCCGGACATGGAAGGTGCCGTGTCCCAGTTCGGTGAGCAGTACAGTATGTGTATTGATACATTGAACAGGATCGGTATCGATGTAAGTGACTTTGAAGTTGCTATTCGCTTTACACGTGACTTTTACGAAGGCAATAGGGACTTTATCACAGAACTTGCAAGAAAGGTTGACAAGCCTGTACTTGTGGAAATGTGGGATACAAGGTTCTTCTATTTCGTCCTTAAGTTCGAGTTCAATTTCGTGGATGCCATCGAAAAGGCAAGTGCATTGTCTACTGTACAGATCGATGTGGAGAACGCAGAGCGCTATGATATAAATTACATTGATTCCAATGGTGAGACGCAACGTCCTGTTGTTCTTCACTGTTCTCCAAGCGGAGCAATTGAGAGGTGTATATATGCCCTCCTTGAAAAAGCCGCAATGGATGCAGAAGCTGGCAAAGTTCCAAATTTACCTGTGTGGGTGTCTCCGACACAGGTCCGTGTCATCCCTATTGCTGAAAGGCATATGGAATTTGCCAATCAGGTTGCCGATGCTCTTCAGTGTCGTGTGGATATTGATGACCGCGAGGAAACCGTGGGTAAGAAGATACGCGATGCAGGCCGTGAATGGATTCCATATGTGGCGGTTATTGGTGATTCTGAAGTGGAAAGCGGCAAGGTCAATGTGACCATTCGTGCTGAGTCTGAACCAAAGAAGCCAAAGAAAGTCGAAATGACTGCTGATGAGCTTAATGGAAGGGTTCTGTCCGAGATAGGCGATATGCCATACCGCAGTTTACCTCTTGCAAAGTTGCTTTCCATGAGGCCAAAGTTCCTCTAAGATAGTAATTGAAGTGAGTTCATGTCAGAAAATAATGAGAATGCCTGTGCGGAGATGTATGTCTCCGGCAGGGTTCAGGGTGTATACTTCAGGAGCTTCACTCAGAAAGTAGCTACCGGATTAGGTCTGGTCGGCTATGCCCAGAATTTGCCAGATGGTCGTGTAAGGGTTATTGCTCAGGGTAAAAGATCTCTTATATTAGAGCTATTGGATAATCTGCGCATCGGTCCTGAACTTTCCAATGTTGAAGGCATCGAAGTTATGTGGATCGATACTTATGATGAACTCTCCGAATTCGTTATTAAAAGATAATCTGCTTCTTGCTAGTTCTAGACAGTTGGTACTGTCTGGCATGTCTTCTTTTTATTAATTTATGCCAGGCAATTAATCCACTTCAGTGTTTTGTCTCTTCAAAAATTTCGTATTCTGTCTCAGCGAGCTTCTTTTCAATTTCTTCAATATCGAGGATCTCTTTTAACTCTGCCAGACAATCCAGGCAAATGTGGGTGTGTCCGACAATTCGGCCTTCTGCGACCTCTTTCCCATATTCTCCTTCGACTCCTGCTTCTGTACAAGCTTTTCCACAAAAGATACAACTCATATATACCACTCCTTGATGGATTGGTCGATATCTCCATCTGTATAAAGTTTAATTATCATTTCTATATAATATTATCCGATGTGTGTGGAATGATGAGTTCTCATTTTAATGGCATGATTATTAAATGTTTGAGTTCTAATATTCTATATTAATGTCAGATCATGAACAGAATGCAAATATGCCAGTGGGCAGGCCCCATCTGAAAGCTCCTCTTTTTGTATATCAACGAAAACTTGAACTGATCGAGGAACTTCTTGAAGAAATGCTGGATCATTCAAATAATGGTGATCTTATTGTTGTTGAAGGAAAAAGAGATGTTATCTCTTTGAGAAAACTGGGTTTTCAGGGGGATATTGAACTTGCAACTCACCGGCCTCTGACGGAAGTTTCTGCCAGGATCGTTGATACTGGTAAAAAGGTTATGGTCCTGACTGACTGGGACCGTCGTGGTGACTTGCTAGCATCAAAGATATCGGAAGACCTCCGGTATTTTGGTATTGATGTAGATATGAACATGCGTGAACGCTTGAGTTCAATGGTAAAAAAAGAGATTAAAGATGTGGAAAGCCTTTATTCCTATGTTGCAAAATTGAGGAAGATCGCAGGCAGTTCACATCAGGCTGTGTAAGCAGTTTGATCGGAAATTGTGCAGGCAGAATCAATGGAGGTTGTTCTTCCGCATTTCTGACAATAGTACATGGCGTTATCGCCAATTCTCATTATCTTCAGATCAATATCACACAAGTGACATTTTAAGGTAATTTCCAAGATCTCACCTCATTCAAGAATTGTAATTGAGTCGAGTCTTGCAGTTCCTGCTTCTGTCCAGTATTTACAGACATTGCAAACCTGTATGTTTTCCCCTTTCAATTCCAATCTTGAACTACATTTTGGACATTTGTGTAATGTTTTCATGCTACGTCTTCCCCTAATTTCTAATATATTTCACATCGCAGGATATGATCTACAAAGATTTCTCTAAATTTTGTGTTGAGTTTCCCACTCCCCAAACACGCTCATACCTCTTATGATGTCGAAATTGACTTTATACCCCAACTTTCTGGTGGGGCAGTAAACCTATATAATCATCTCATCAGTATTTATAATTTTCGGCAAATTGATGTTTTGGCCACTTTTGCCTTTGCAAAATAGCTTAAAAAAGATGATATGTAGGTATGCTTCATATATGACATGGATAACTTTTTTCACATTTTGTGAATTGATGACTGTCACAGGCAATTCACATCAAGCGGTATAAGCAATTTGATCGGAAACACTGCATGCAGAGTCAATTGGTGTCGTTCTTCCACATTTCGGACAATAGTACATTGCTTTGTCCCCAATCCTCATGATCTTCGGGTCCACATCACACATATGGCATTTTAAAGCAATTTTCAAGTCTTCTCCTCACTCAAGAATTGTAATTGAGTCGAGTCTTACAGTTCCTGCTTCTGTCCAGTATTTACAGACATTGCAAACCTGTATGTTTTCCCCTTTCAATTCCAATCTTGAACTACATTTTGGACATTTGTGTAATGTTCTCATTTTACGTTTTCCCCTAATTTCAATTAATTTCACATCGCAGGATGTAATTTACAAAGATTACTCTAAGTGTTGTGTTGAGTTTCCCACTCCCCTAACACGTCCTTATTCCTTCTGATGCTGAAATTTATATCGTGCCCCACATTTCTGGTCGGACAGTAAACCTATATAATCATCTCATCAATATTTATAATTTTTGGCAAATTGATGTTTTGGTCACTTTTGCCTTTACCAAATAGCTTAAAAAACATGTATGAATAAGTAAGCATCATGTACGACGTGGTTATTGTAAGATATGGCGAATTGGCTCTCAAGAGTCCGGGCGTCAGGAATCTGTATGAAAGGGTCCTGGTTCGCAACCTTGAAGCCATGCTGAAGCAGGAGGATGTATCTTTCTCCAGGGTTTACAGGGAATGGGGCCGTATTTTTATCGAATCAGATGATCCCGGTGCTGCAAAGGCAGCTGCGGATGTTTTCGGAGTAGTATCAACATCTTCTGCTGTAAAGGTCGAAGCTGATATTGATGCTGCTGCAAAGTTGTGTGCCGACATTGGTGCTGATCTGATCAAAGATGGTGAATCATTCGGCATCCGTGCACGCCGCTCGGGTAAAGAGGGTCTTTCATCCACTGATATTGGACGCCTTTGCGGAGATGCGGTCTGGGCTCGTCTGGAATCTCTTGGAAGGACTCCGAAAGTGGATCTTTCCAACCCTGATCGTGAGATCTTCGTTGAAATGAGGCAGAACAAGGCATATGTATTTACTGACATCGTGAAAGGTGTGGGTGGATTACCTCTTGGTACTCAGGGCAAAATGATCGTTCTAATGTCTGGTGGAATCGATTCTCCGGTAGCAGCCTGGCTTATGATGAGGCGTGGTGTAAAAATAATACCGGTTTATGCCAACAATAATCCATTTGCTGAAGATAGTGCCCTTGAAAGGGCAATCAAATGTGTGGAAGTATTAAAGAGGTGGTCGCCTGCAGATGACCTCAAGATGTATGAAGTTCCGCATGGCAAGAATCTTGACACATTCATTAACAACTGCAATGAGAAGAATACCTGTCTTCTGTGCAAACGTACTATGTATCGCATGGCATATAAAATCATGAAAAAAGAAGGTGCTGATGGTATTGTTACTGGCTCTTCCATTGGGCAGGTCGCTTCACAGACAGCTGCTAACATGCATGCTGAGATATATGGACTTGGTATACCCCTTTATCATCCTTTGATCGGACTTGATAAGACTGAGATCATTGACCTTGCAAGGCGTATAGGTACCTATGATATTTCCATTATGCCGACATCCGGATGTGGTGCAGTTCCTGACAGGCCGGAGATCAATGCTGCATTCGATCTGATGGTCAGAGAAGAGGAAAAGCTGAACATTGAAGAAATGGTGGAGGACTCGGTCACTAACGCAAGATCATTTTTCGTAGGTAATGAGTGATGTTTTTTTATTTCATCACTCCTTCTTTTTTGACAGTGGCTTTACAGTGGATCTTTGGTAGCTTTACAGTATCTTGATGGTGGCTGTATATGTGCATATGATGTTTTCTTCGATGTATTCTAATAGATGTGCAAAATACTCCTGTGAGTCTTCTTTTTCAATAGTTCGTTATTATTTTTTCAACTTCATCTTTAAAGTACCTCCGAGTTCTTGTGACTGCTATACAAACTCATAATGCGGTCTTGAAATATGCTGAACTTGAGGATATCAAGGCAAGACTGAAACTGCTCGAGGCGGCATGTGGGGACATTAGTATCGTTGAGATCATCAAGCTCTCTCATTCCAGGCATCATTAAGCTTAACTCTTTTAGTAAAATCCTTAACGCTTATCGTTATCTACCTATCTTTTAGAGATATACTATAGCTATTTCGAGTTCGGATGTAATTTTAGAGATTTTGAGTACAAATTATTTTCGTAGTTTAAAGAATAGGAACATGCCTAACATTGATGCTACCACTATGAAAAGAAGACTTTTTCCGAAATTTGGATTTTTCGGTTCATTGATTACTGAATTAGGTACATCATCAACTGACGTATGATTTTCATTTACATCATCTTCAGATGGTAACCCTTCTACAACTTGCGGTTTTAGTTCCTCAGTCCCAACAATGGCAAAAGGTGAGAAGCATTCAGGGCTTGACTGATAATATGCGTATCCATCAAGAATTTCTATCAATTCAGTAGACACCGGTTCCCATACATTGCTGGTTTCATCATAATGCATAAAGGCCAGTTTTTCCGGATCAAGATTATTATCTTCGATCCAGGAGGAAGCAACCTTGAACTTCAAAGATGCATCTATTATATTTTCAGGTCTTGAAAAACCAGTATAACCCATCCAGATATTAATATTCTTGTATACGATGCCTTCAGGGGGTTTCGATGCCGATGCAGATGTATGTTCTAATATTTCGATAGTTACCGGCACATCACTAGAAGTAATGCCAGATGTAAAATCAATATATGTTATCGGGTTCTGAGGTTCTTTGAAATTGAATTCTACAGGCATGCCACTGACAGCTCTGGAATTGGCATGTTCCGAAGCTACAACGTTATTTGCAGCCACATCAGGACTTATTCCAATACTACCACCACCGGAACTTCCCCCACTGCTTCCGGAAGAAGTGGAAGCGCCAGCAAGATTTATTGTCTTGCTTTCACCATCGATGGTCAACGTGAAATCACCTGCCGGTATCGAACTGGTGGAGTAAGAATATTCATAGTAACCATCTTCAACATCAATACTGCTTGATGCAGTAATAGTGATATCGACAGATTTTTCCCCCGATTGTGCCTGCCCTCTTAGTTTTATAGGATACGTGCCCTCGGGTACACCTGACATTGAATAGGAAGCAACTCCATCTGTAGCCTGTGGATGAGCTGCAGTTACCCATAAGACGAACTTAACTTTAACCTCAAGATCATCAACGCCAACTGCCTTCACATGGAAACTGTTCGGACCCTCCGGAATTTCTACCTTCCCGGCATCATAAAGATAAGTTCCATCGTTTACCGGTACAACCGAAGTAAAAACAACTTTAGCAGGGACTGATCCTGCCTTATCCGTATATCCACTTACAGTGATCTTGTCGCCAACTGACGGGCTTGAAGGGGAAACTTCAAAAGCACCTGCAATAGGAACTAGCAAACAGATAAGTAAAACTGCAAAGAATAAAAGGCCTGACTGAAATATCTTTTTTGTCAAATATACCACCGTACCGACATCTGAATATTTATGTAAGTTCGTTCATTGTAACAGATATTGTACTATACATAAATGTTTCTGGTATATGCACAAATAATGCCTACAGTTTTTGTGTCGGTTACAAACCTATATGGGGCTATCCAAAAGGAGCTCAAAAATAGAATAAGTCGTCTGATATAAATAAAATGGTAATATCTAAATGCCATCAAAGGCTGGATGTTGCATAACTCATTTCAAGCATATTTATAAATCATGTCACCTCTTTAGGAACGCACCAAAACATAAACAAATGAGAAATAATAATGCCCAACAGGAATAAAATCCCCTCCGATATTCAGGTCGTCATCGCACTTGTCCTGCTTACCTGTATATTCATAACTGTCCCCGATTTGAGCCACACACCAATACGAACGGTTCTCGGGCTTCCAATGGTGTTGTTCTTACCGGGTTATGCATTGATAGCAGCACTTTTTCCATCCAGGGATGACCTGGACGGGATCGAGAGACTGGCTCTTAGTTTTGGTCTGAGTATTGCAGTAGTTCCACTCATTGGCCTTGCGCTCAACTATACGCCATGGGGGATCAGACTTTTACCCATATTGATATCACTTTCAGCCTTTACGATCCTTATGTGTGCAGTAGCAGTGCTCAGGAGGGGATCCCTTCCTGTGGATGATAAGTTTAGTGTACCTTTTTCCTCGGCATATGCTTCAATAAAAGAAGAGGTCTCGGGGAAACCGGAGAACAAACTTGACAGGATCCTGACAATTCTTCTGGTAATCTCAATATTAGCTTCAGTAGTAACCCTTGCATACGTAGTTGTCACACCAAAAGAAGGCGAAAAGTTCACTGAATTCTACGTCCTCGGACCTGAGGGAATGGCAGATGGCTATCCTACGGAACTCCGGAATGGTCAGAGTGGTAACGTAATAATTGGCATCGTAAACCATGAATATGCAGATACGGAATATTCCATAGAGCTGGTCCTGGGGAATAATTCAATTCCCATGGGGCAGGAATTGCAACATATAACCCTTCAACACAATCAAACCTGGGAAAAAGAGGTAACTTTTACGCCTGAGTCTGTTGGAGATGATATGAAACTGCAATTCCTTCTCTACAAAGACAATAACATGACTGAGCCATATCGAGATCTTCATTTATGGATCGATGTAGGGGAGTCCTGAAATGGAGGCAGGAACTGAAGTTGGAGATATTGTCGTGGAAAACGATTTTTTTAGCAAAATAAGGGGAATTGACCAATCCCGAATTGACCTCCTTGCTATAGCCATTCCTTCATTAATGATAATAATTGCAGAGATGTCATTGTTTGCTGGCAGGACAAAGCTTGCGATGTGGATGCATTTGATCCTGCTGATATTTTTAACTTTGTCTACAATGGTATTTGATGACAGGAACAGGAAACATATATTGCGTGCATTTATTCTCCTTTCACTGCTAAGGATACTGAATCTGTCAATGCCCGTGTTCTTTGAAATGACACTTTATTCCTATGCATTTATCTATGCACCACTGATAATTTCGACATATGTTGTTGTAAAGGACCAGGAACTCTCATATTCAGATATTGGAATTACCAGAAATATAAGGTACTATGAACTGCCTGTTGCATTGATCGCAAGTGTTGTGATCGCAGTAGGAGAATTCTTAATCATCAAACCCGGTTACCTGATTCCGGACCTTTCAGTATTTAACTTGCTCAAGTTATCCATAATAATGATCTTTTTCGTCGGTCTGGTTGAAGAACTCGTATTCAGGTCAATCCTTCAGACAAAACTTGAAGAAATGATTGGCAAGTACCAGGGACTTATACTTGCAAGTATCCTTTTCGGCTTTATGCACTCCGGATATGGTACCTTCCATGAGATAGCATTCACTGCTTTTGCAGGATTTATAATGGGTGGAATATACATAATAAGAAGGGATCTGTTACTCGTGACGATGGTACACGGATTTGTGAACATCCTGCTCTTTGGAATATTGCCTCATATGGTGCAACATTGAAGTGGGAAAATAATAAAAATAGAAAGTAGGTAAAGGAAAGGGCTTTACCGTTAATTTGACAGTAATTTAAATTATTTCTGCAACCTTGAAGATCACAATTCCTGCAAAGGCTAGAAGTAACGGGAATATGCCTATATTAAGAGAAGCACATACTGATTTTTTCCAGTATTTTGAAGCAGACAGAATCTCTTTTGCAGACAATAGGAATATAAGCGCGATAACTGCAAGTACGCCATATTCCGGCAATCCTATACCGGTTGTCATTGATATTGCAGCGGATGATGCAGCGCTTGAAGCCGCAGATGATACCGCGCTAGTAGTTGAAATTATGCTAGTCAGCATTTTACACACATTCTCCTTTGATTATTATATGTAATTGTAGTATATTATAAAAACTTTATGAATTTAACATTTGCTTTTAGAAGTCAAACCAGTAATTTAAGTTCAACCTATATCTAAAACAGGTCAAAGGAAATGGTTTCCTTTGACTCATTTATTCTTACTTAGTTTAGTAACCCCCTGAATGCTATCATCACCATTTACTATCTGGCAAATTTCTGAAGTCTTTCGTCTCCTCGTCTTCTTGTTCAGTATCATCTAACTGGACTTCATATTCCTCACCAGTAGATGTTGTCTCAGCAGATTCCCCTGATATTTTCTTAGTAGTAGAGGTTGACCATCCGTCATCTGAGAAATTTCTGGACTTTTTCATCTTTTTGATATTCTGTTCAGTATCAACTGGCCGGACTTCATTTTCCTCAGCAGGAGATATTGTTTTGGCAGGGTGACCTAATATTTCCTCAGCAGTAGGTATTGTTTCAGCGGGCTGATCTGATACTTCATCAACAGAAGGTATTGTTTCAGCAGGCTGACCTGATGTTTCCTCAGCATTTGTGCTATCTGAAGCAGTTTCAGAAACATCACCCTCTGCATTTTGCATATCCTCCGGGAGATCATCAGTTCTGATATCTGCATTCTCTTCATTCTTTTTAGCTGTTGCATACGTGGCGTATATAAGCCCAAAAAACATGAGCACTCCTAGTACAAAGAACAGCTCTTTTAGTCCTAAACCGGATTTTCCGTCAGACACGGTTGCATTCATATATTCTCCTGATGGTTCAGTGATAATAAGAGTGCTGGAATCTTCTTCTATTGAGCCAGTATTGTCTGTTACCACACTATCAGCAACATCAGCTGCAATAGCAAATGGTGAGAATCCCGGAGTTTCCGCTTCGAAGTAGATGTATGATCCATCTTCTCCAACCTTCTCTGTATTGAGAGCATTCCATTTTCCTTCACTGTGGTGATAGATTGCTATTGAATTTTCATCAATTCCATTCTCTGTCAACCAATCTTTTGCTACACGGAAGCCTATTACAGGATCAGCAATGTTATCTTCTGTAGCAAATCCTGCTTTTCCAACCCATATGTTCATGTTCTGGTAAACAAGTCCCGGAGCACTTTCATCGACCATCGATGATCTGTTCTTAAGCACTTCGATGGTTGTTGAAACTCTTCCGCTATTCCTGAGTGCAGAGAAATTGATGTATTGAATTGCATTCTGTCCATCATCGAAGAAATAACTAATTGTAAGTCCACCTACAATGTTTTCTGTTTTCACATCCTTAAATGCGATGTTTTCGAAAGCTTCACCGCTTGCTCCGCTTCCACCGCCACCACTTGATCCGGAGGACTTCTTGCTATCGTCTTCAGGCGGCACCTCTTCTTCTTCAGCTTCACCAATAGCATATGTCGAAAAGTGTGTTACATTTGCCCAGAGAATATTGTTCACAGTATCCCTTCCTGCATCAAGACAGAAAGATGGTTCACCAGCCCCTACCAGAGGAACCCATTCAGATGAATCTTCATCGTACCAGTATATGAAGAGATCAGTCTCATTGATATCACCAAGAGCATCCTCATCATAATCTATGCTTATGTTCGCGTGAGAAAGTACATCTTTGATGTTCTCACTTTCCTCGAAAGTAACATAGACACCAACATCAGAGAATGATGATGTTTCGACATCACTTGGCGGAACAAATGTCTTTTGGACCTTCAATTCCCCTCCAACAAAGCTGCTGTTAACACCAAGGCTTACAGACATTTCAGAATCTTCAAGACCGACATCTATGGAATCATTGGCAACCCCAGCAAGATCGTTAGCAGTTGCACTGGAAGCGATCAAAAGCTCATCAGTATATATTCCATCAGGATATTTTGCAGGATCAATATCATAATCCCTATCATCAAGAGTAATGGTTCCATAATATATCTTGTTTTCAACGATACTGGCGTCTATTAGAACCATATCCCGAATAACAGAACTCTCGATGGTACTGTTACCTATACTGGAATCCTTTATCTCAGAATCGCTCAATACAGATCCGTTTATGAAAGAATTATAGATCGATGAATTGTGGACTTCAGAACCAACGATACTGGAAGTGGAATCTACATAACTCTTGATTATGTTATCTTCCTGAACCTCGACCACCCTGGTAGTATATTTAACAGAATCCCTTGCATTTGCGGATCCCACCTTAACCTCAAACGAATAGTCTCCTGCAGAGGATGGTGGAGTATGCGTCAGGACCACTGTTCCTGAATCACCGGTTGAACCACTGGGTTCGAGGAGAAGGTATGAAACATCTGATATCGCATTATCACCTAATATGGTCACTGAGAAATTATCCTGCGTATTTCCAAGGTTCTTGACGCTCATCAAGTGGATAGCATCCTTGCCAGGGGAAATACTTTGCAATAAAGCATCTGCTTTAGCTGAAACACCGAACACATCATCTTCAAGATAAAGGGTTGTTACTGAAACAGACCTGTTCTTCAGCGGGCTGTCAGAAACTTCTGCTTTGACCAGTGCTTCGATACTTCTCTCCTGAGAGATAGTACTGTTAAAGATCATATCTACCGTAGACGATCCGCCAACATCCAGATCGTTTATAGTTGACGTTACAAGTTCTGCAGTTGTGTCTGATGAACTCTGTGCAATGCTGATATCATAATCGTGCACATTGGTACCTGTGTTTGTCACAGTTATCCTATAAAGAGAGGAATTACCAAGTCCAACGGCTTGTGAAGCAGGGTTTGCACTTATCGACAGGGCAGGAACCACTGTTATGGAAGGTGCCTTACCTATAGTTTCTGAAGACTGCTGTGAAGTTACATCCACCCTTAGAGGATAAGTATCATAGTCAGGAAGACCAGAAACATCCATAATAATGTCTCCGGACTCTCCTGCTTCCAGGAAGAGAGAATCTTTATCGAGACTTACATAAGGAGATACGGAAGAAACGTTGTAATCATCAGCTCTGTTACCCTTATTCTTTATGGAAAGGACAAAGTACGCATCATCCGTCCTCTCCATCGTCTTTGATAATGAATCCATTGACAAGTCGAAAGCATAAACCGGCTCTTCAATTATGCGAAGGTTGAGTGTTACAGAACTTTCAGCACTTGCATCATTGTCAGACACCACAGTAATGGTGGAATTGTAGAGACCTACATCTGCACCTTCGAGTGTCACTTCAACATCCTCACTGGCTCCGCTTTCAAGATCAACTATTGTTGATGTTGCAATATCAATGGTTCCATTTGATATCGCACTGATGGTGAAGTCGTCTGCAGAATTTCCAATGTTCTTCACCGTAAGGGTACATGTCAAGGCACCATATGGAATAGATACACTATCGTAAAGGTCAGAAGTTAGTATTACCCCTCGTTCCAGAACTTTTGTAGTGGTCTTGACCGATACTGCAGAAGAGTTCTGTGACATTGCAATGAAGGTTACATCATAGGTACCAGGTGATGAGGATACGGTCAGTTTCCTGACAGCTTTCTCACCGGCTTGCAGTGACACATCAGAATCATCATCAAGAATTGCACTATCAGCCATCGGATTGACCAATATGATATCATAGGTGTCCTGAACATTACCTGTATTAGTGATCGTTATATTGTAGACAGCATCTTCACCATCTCCTATAGATGAACTGCTGATGTCACTGGAAACAGATACATCATACACAGGCTCCTGTGATATGTCAGTTACAACATTGAAGGTCCTTGATATGGACGCATCATCCTGGTCTTCAATAAGAACTTCGGAAGGATATTTGCCTGGAGAAGCACTGCTGACATTATATGTGAATGAAGTGGAAGTCCCAGGAAGTAACGTCACTGATGGAACACTCAAACTATCATCAGCACTACTTGTAGCACTAATAACGAAAGTATGAGTAGCAACACCAACATTCTCTACATTGAATGTGTATGTTGCATCGTTGTTAGTATGAACCGCTTTCTTTGTGGAATCAACGCTTGCAGCGAGTGGGTCAATGAAAGATGTCTTCAAAGTGATTGAGTCCTGATCATCCCCGCTGGAAGCTGTAATCATGACAGGGATCTGGGAACCTACACCCTCACTTCTGACAGAGAGTGGGACCGTTGTTGAACTGCTCGGACCCAATGATACGGAATTCGTTCCAAGATCAGTTATCAGGTCATCCGGAGCTACCAGGCTTAGAGAAATATCCCTTGCGTTGTCCTTCTTGTTCCAAACAGTGATCGTATAGTCTACTGTTGTATTCTTCTCTGCAGTTTCTGAAAGCTTGTCTGATGTAAGTTCCACATGTTCATTGAAGAGGGTTACCATCTTCTCATCAAATCCCATAATGTTTCCGTCGGACATTGCATATGTTAAAACGATGTAATTTCCGGAGGACAACTGGAATGTATCAAAAGCAGTGGATGAAGTGTTCGAAGTTGAAGGGGTTGAAATTAATGAAGAATCATCACTGCTGAATATTCCTTCAAAATTCTCATTGACATAAGATGTATCGATTGTCGGTAGACCAAGGTCCATTATTTCGGTTGCACCGAGAACAGGATATCCGTTAATGGAACTGTTAAGACCTGTTGTTGTACCGTTGAAGTTTACCCTGACATCTGCCTCATATTCGCTTTCCTTTATGAGTATTGTGTTATATGTGTAACTGCCTGAAGGAGCACCTAGCAGATGGTTATTAACAGTAAGCGTGGAACCATCTTTTAAGATGCTTACATCAAGATCGTGATCAAGAACCTCAAATGCAGTAAATGAAAGCAGAACGTTCTCTTCGGTAATATCGTCAGCTATCATAAGTACGATACAATAGGTACCTGCATCCAGCGGACCAAAATTGTATGATAGGTCCCCATTTGCATCAAGTTCCTCAGAAAAGGAGACTGTTGGATCGGAGAATTTATCGTACAGAACATCCACATTCATTTCAAGTTCCGAGATGCTGCTTTCCAGAAGATATACATCCACAGTATCGCCAGCAAAATACGAGGAACCCTTGAAATCAAATGTAACATCGTTCATGCCGGAAACATTGGTGTACATCTGGTGAGTATCATATGGATAAGTAATAACATGGTCAGTAAAGTTGTCAACGTTCAAATATACACTAATATCTCTACTGCTTGTGGTTATCTCTTTAGAATTAATACCATTATACGTAAATGTCAGCGGATACGGTAAAGAGAATGATGAACCGCCGCTTAAACCTATCCAATTACCTTCTGTAAGGGAATTTGTATGATCTGCAAAACTTACATTGGTTTCTCCGATGCTGACCTGCATTATGAACTCATCGTTCATAGTACCTGCAGAAGCTGTTAGGAAGCACATCAAAGTAAGTATCACAGATAGAAACAAGATACATCTGACCATTGATTTGAACATTACATCACCATATTGATTGATTTATTGATTAATTTTATTTGAATTACTGGAAAACTCAGGGAACTATACAATCTTTTATATTTTTGTTCATTAGATGTTTTCTTTGTAATTAATAGTTGCTATTAAAAGCGAAATTGTGAAATATTTACACAATATCAAAAATGATACATCTCTGGAATGATTTACGGATCTTAACTTACATTAGTAGAGGGTAGAATTAAGACAAAGGAGATAAAATGGGCAAGTAAGAAAATATATCTTGCAGCGCCACTTTTCTCTGTAGTTGAACAGGAATTCAACAAGAAGCTGGAAAATATGCCGGAAGACCCCCCTTTCAGGCATGTGTGGTCAGGGAAGTCAATAGCATCAAGATCATTCCCAGGTGCCGCTTGTGGCAGAAGCAGAATCCGGAAAAGACCATCCCTGCCAATAGGACCGTAGCATCCTTTCTTAATAACCTCGGGCAGCTTATCTGTATATGGGGGTATCAGCTTTAACGAATCTCCGATGGGTCGTTAATTAAGGCTGTTTTTAAGACATCGACAGATGTCAGTTTTTTATTTTCCCGAATGGTCTGCTTTTTTGGAACACGTGATAATACGTATTTATGAAATACATAATTAAAAGTGGAGGGGGCAAAAATCAATGTCAGTTAACATCAACTTATTGTTGTTTTTTAAGAAAGTATTATTGGAAATACTAATATATATATAATATGTTCTCATATGCTACACTTCGCATAGGGTACTATAATTGTGTGTTTGGTATTCTCAGGGTGGATAGTATGAGTGAAAATAGTGAGTCCGTAAGAGGTGTAGTTTGAATGTGTCCCACAGTAGTTGCTATGCCTGCTTATAATGAAGCAAAATCTATCCACAATATAGTATTGGAATGCAAAAAGCACGCGGATTCTGTCATTGTCATAGATGATGGGAGCAGTGACAATACTGCCGAAGTTGCGGAATCTGCCGGGGCCTATGTGGTCAAGCATCCACAAAATCTAGGCTACGGTGGAGCAATAAGGAGTTGCTTTGAGACTGCACGCTACCTCAATGTAAGGCGCATGGTGATTATAGATTCCGATGGTCAGCACAACCCTGCTGATATACCAAGACTCCTAGAACCTCTTGAAAAAGGAGTGGATATGGTTATTGGCTCAAGATTCCTGGAAAACAAGAGCGAACACATTCCTTCATACAGGAAGGTCGGCATGAAGGTCCTTGATACCGCAACAAATTTTGTCGGTGGGATCAATGTAACTGATTCCCAGAGCGGTTTCAGATCCTACAGCAAGAATGCCATCCAGAAGATCAGGATAAACAATAACTGCATGTCGGCAGGTTCCGAGATCCTGCTTCAGATTAAGGATCATAACCTAACATTTGATGAGGTTCAAATTCACTGTAGGTATGATGTGGAAGGTGCTTCTACTCATAATCCTGTGGCACATGGGACAAAGGTTCTGTATAGAATACTAAAAGACATGGAGTATAGGAGGCCTCTTTATTATTTTACTTTCCCTGGAATGGTCTTTTCTGCAACAGGAATGTTTATGGGGTTAAGCTTTTTACAAGATTTCTATCTAGGTGGTAATTTGGCTTTTGGTCCAACTCTATTAATGATGATGCTTACTATAGTTGGGATCTTCATGTCTTTTACAGGTATAATACTGCACTCTATCTCAAGGGCTATCCATTTACTTGTTCCAAACTTTTCAGTTACTCAACCCTATCCTAATCATGTGAATGCAAGTCCGGTTGTTGTGGAGTCTGATAATCTCATTGAAGATGAGTTTATTCACAAGGGAATTGGAAGGGTGGATAAAAAAAGTCCCGAAATTAAACAAAGTGAATAATACTTTCATTTAATCTGGAATTTTATCTTTTAGCAATCGTGATGATTTAAAAATTAAATTAAGCATAATATTCAAGGAACACATCATGAGATTTATAATCCTTGCAGGTGGATCTGGCACTCGACTCTGGCCTCTAAGCCGTGAGCAATACCCAAAACAATTCCTCAAATTAGGTGAAAACTCCCTTTTCCAGGGAACCGTGCTTCGCTGTCTTGATGTTTCGGATATCTCTGAAATCTTCGTGGTAACAAATGAATCCCAGAAGTTTTTCGTGAGTGGACAGATACAGGAACTTGGGTACGATATCCCCAAAGAGAATGTGTTGATCGAACCAGAAGGGAGGAACACACTTCCAGCCATCTGTTTTGGAATGAAGGAGATAGATAGTAGGTTTGGAAGATCAACTGTTGGAATATTTTCTTCCGACCATGTTTTGGATAAATCTGCAATGAAGACAATAGCAGATGTAAAGGCATTGTCATCTAGTCATCTTGTGACGTTTGGGATAGCTCCCACGTTCCCTCATATAGGATATGGGTATATAAAGCCTGCAGAATCTTTAGATATAGGACACAGGGTTTCTGAGTTTAGAGAAAAACCTGACATTGAATCTGCCAAAAAATACATTGAGGAAGGTTGTCTTTGGAATAGTGGAATGTTCCTTTTTGATACGGGAGTTTTTTTCAAGGAGTTGAAGATGCATTCTCCCGACATTTTCAATGCTTTTGAGGGCTCAGATGAGATCTCAAGTATATACAATGCTGTTACTAGTATATCAGTTGACTACGGCATTATGGAAAAGTCTAACAATGTAGCTGTTGTCAAACTAAATTATAATTGGAGTGATCTCGGTAACTTTTCTGCTATCTATGATGAGCTCGAAAAGGATTCAAAAGGCAATGTAGTCTACGCTTGTGATCATGTATCCTTGAATTCACGTAATAACTTTGTTCACTCAAAAACTGGCAAGGCAGTTTCACTAATTGATGTCAATGCCATGGTTGTTGTTGACACTCCTGATGCTCTCTTAGTCTGTCCAAAAGGAAGCAGTCAGAAGGTAAAGGATATTGTTTCTGAGCTCAAGGATAAGGATGATCAGAGGGTAGAGATTGGCCAGACGGTCTACAGACCATGGGGTTCATACACGGTACTTGAAAAATCCCAGAACCATGTTATCAAGAACATAACAGTGCTTCCTAGTAGGAAGTTAAGCCTGCAGATGCATTATCATAGAAGCGAACATTGGGTTGTTGTAAAGGGAATGGCTTCCGTTCAGGTAAAGAATGATCAATTTTTTGTAAGGCCTGGTGAGAGTACCTTCATAAAGGCAGGTGAGAAGCACAGACTTTCCAATCCAAGTCAGATTCCTCTTGAGATAATCGAGGTTCAGTTAGGAGAACATGTTGATGAGGATGATATTGTCAGGTTTGATGATGTGTATGGTAGAAAATAATTTGACAATTTATGCTTAAACTCTTTCTCGATATTGCAATTATTTATGTGGCGATATGGGGAATATATTAAATATTGAAAATATGATGAACTCTAGACTTAGAGCAATTTAACTAAAAAATAAAAAATTATTTGTTTATGGTTATTTACTCGAAATAGAATTCATCTTTATTTAACATATCATTTGATTTATAATGCATATATATCAGGATTTGAATATAATATATGTCTAAATTTTTGAGGGTTCATGTCAGAAACAGTCAACAATTCTCTTGAAAAAATAGCAAAAGGTTCAACAATTATTCTTATTGGGACAATGGTTAGCTTGCTTTTGGGATTTATTGGAAGATTGATATTGATTAGATTTACAACTCAATATGATTTTGGTATTTATTGTTTAGCACTAACGCTTGTTAGTATACTCACAACGATATCTACGATGGGATTAGGTGAAGGGTCTACGAGATATATTGCTTACTTAAAAGGGAAAAGTAAAAATAAACTGATACCGAATGCTATTATTTCATCTATTGTAATAACCTTATCGTCAAGTGCTTTAATATTTATAATTGCTTTTTTTTTCTCAGATTTTATTGCAACAAATATATTTCATTCATCAGAATTATCGAATATAATTAATATTTTTTTAATTACAATTCCATTTACAGCATTTTCAGGTATCATCATTTCAATTTTCAGAAGTTTTGATCAATTTACTATAAAAGTATATTTTAATGACATTATGAAACCAATTATTCATATTATATTTTTAGGGATAGTGGTCTTTTTTGCTCGATCTTTATCTGGGATGGCTTCTGCTTACTTAATGTCAATAATAATACCTTCTATAATTATTTCAATATATTTCCTAAAAAAGCATAAGTTATTTGGTGTAGAGGATTTTCAATTTATTGACAAATCAATGATTAAAGAATTACTAACTTTTTCAATTCCTCTCTTGGCAGTTAGCATTATTTTAACTTTAATGTCATGGACAGATACACTAATGCTTGGTTACTTCAAAACAGCAAAAGATGTGGGGATTTATAACTCTGCGGTACCTTTAGCTAATCTTCTTACGATAATAATAGGTTCTTTGAGCTTCGTTTATGTGCCGGTTATGTCGCAATTATATGGTAAAAACCAAATCAGAGAGTTGGGAAGAAGCTATGTAGTCTCAACAAAATGGTGCTTTATTGGGACTCTTCCTCTTTTTTTCATTTTATTCGTATTTCCTGATTTTATTTTGAATTTATTCTTTGGGCCTCGTTACATAAGTGCAAGCATTGTTTTGCAAATACTGTCATTAGAATTTATTATTAACTCTTATTTTGGCCTTAATTATTATACATTAATGACAGTTGGCAAATCTAAATTTTTAATGAATTGTTCTTTGGTTGGTGCTGTGATGAACATATTGTTAAATATAATTTTAATTCCTATATGGGGTGTTGCAGGTGCTGCAATCGCATCAACTCTGTCTTTTGTATTTATCGAAATATTAATGAGTATTAAACTATATACAATTCTCAAAATTCATCCTTTTACTACTACATACTTAAAGTTGACAATTTTATCGATTATTCTAATCTCGATTTTTAGCACTATAAATGATCATACTGTAGCATCTTTTTGGACTTTTCTAGTAATTAGTTTTACATTTATGCTGACATTCGTTTTATCATTATTATTTGCACATATATTGGATGATGAAGACGTAATAATTACATCATTGATTAAAAAAAAATTAGGTTTTAACTTTTTCCGATGAGAAACCTATATAAATATCCTCTATGAACTTTTTACTATAGTGCTCATTTTTGGAAGAAAAGTCAATTTCAAAGGAAATGCATCGCACATCACAATAGCATGATTATTGTTCTACTATAGGCAGATACTTCCTGGCATTTTCACAGATTGGTTGCAAATGCTAATGAACTTAAGTGAGAACGGACTTTCGTTAGAATTAAAGTCCTTGAAGCTATCCATGATTTAAATCCAAATCCCAGTTTTCTATTTTCTCATTATTCATTTAGCAAAATCCATAACAAGTAAACATATCTCACGATCTATTACTTTGTATTTATAATAAACAGAATTGCATTGATTATTATAAATAATCAGCTCCCTTCCGACTGTATATTGGTTTTGGTGATAAAAATATCCAATATGATTCGGTCGTGCAATTCATTCTATTAACATACTATGATTTATAAAGGTAACATTTTGAGTTTTGAAATGAACTTTTGGAATTGAGGCTTTGTAGAAATCCTCAACCAGACTAAACATACAATCTTGACATATCTGTCAAGATTGTGTATTAACACCTTGAATTTTACTTCTTTTACTTGGTTTCTATATTTCCTAGCTCTCAGATTTTCTCCATATTTTCTTTTCAATAGAGAGAACATTGTTTCACTCAAATTTCGCAGCGAGTAAATTTCATCATCAAATTCTCGTAACATTTTCTTCCTATAATGTCCTTTTATCCTCTTTCTTTCACGCTGTCTCAGTGGAACAATTGCTATTGATCTGAGTTTTTCTCTAGTCAATTTATGGTTGCCTTCAGAATCATACGCTTTATCCATTACATAATATCTTGATTTCCTGTTACGATGACATTGCGATAGCAATGTCTTTGCATGCTTTGCATCATGAACAGGTTTTCCAGAAATCTTGTATCCCGTGATCACAAATTTGTGAACATCAACTGAAATACTGGTTTTAACATAGCTTCGTCTCCACTTTTTGATTCTCCAGGAATAGTAGTTGCTACAATACCCACTTGTAAAACCAGTTAAATCGATACCAGTAACTTCAACTGACTCTCCATTCTTGTAAAATAAGTCTAAAGTCTTCTTGAAAATACGATCGAGTATTGCTGAATAGATCCGAGTAACAAATTTTTGAAGTGTAGTAAAATGAGGCACTTTGGTTAATCCAAGTTTAGTCTGGATAGAACTCATCAATTCAACAAGATCAACAAAATCCCTATAATCTTCTCCTAAATATTCCTTAAACAAAACCAACGTCAATAGCTGGTATTGTGTGTATGTTTGTTTGGAATATTTGCAACTGTAGAGTGGCAGGTGTGAATACCGTGTTACTTGCAATGCTATATCAATAAAATTTAAGTACTTGTTAGACAAAACACAATCATCCCCTTGTGTTTTTGGTTGCAAACAATCACAGGGGACTTATTCTTATAAAAAGTGTACTGACTCAGTAGGATTAGAAATAGGATTTCTACAGAGCCGGAATTGAGGTTTCTTTTATATATATACCTCAGATTGTTCATTATCGTAAATCTTGTTTTTATTTACAATTACCTCTTTGTATAATGTTGATTCTTGTAGACCTATATAGTTATACGGTAAGTTTTCATGTTCTATAATTAATTCTGCCTTTGTGTTCAGAGACCTGAAATAAATATAATCACTTTCGGTTATGTTTTCTTTTCCATCATATCCCCAAAACGTTTTTGTTTGTCCGAATTTATATCCATTTAATAGCAAACTCCCATAATAATCAGCATATATTTGTGCTTCATTTGAATTGTCTGTTATCCATGTAACACTTTTTATTTCGTATTCGTTAAAACGGGGATAATCTATTGTATCATTTAATGAAATTGATTTTGAATCTCCTGTGGTTTCATATATAATTCCTGTATTAAACAGTAGGTATGTTACTATAAAAATAGTTATAACTTTCAAAGGTGTTCCAGCTATATGATTACTGTAAGATCTTGTAGCTAAAAATCTTAGATATTTGAATAATGATATTGCTCCGATAACAAAAAAAGGAGCTAATATAATGAGTGTAATTTGATATAGCCTGATAGTGTTCAATTTTTCAGATAGATGTGGAACTGTAACTGCTGCTAAACATAAGGATAAATTAACGTAAGATAAAGCGATATATTGTTTTTTAAGCTTCATGAATTTTCCATTTAAAATTATCTCTATAATTCCAAATACAATTAAAATCAAAGGAATTATATTTAGGTATTCATGTACATGTTGAAATGTTGATTTTTTATCTACCATTAGCATAGAAAGTGCTTGTACTTCTTCTGGATTCAAAAAATCACTGTATACACTGTTCATTATGTCATTATTGATATACACAAACGACTCGAAAATGAGATTTGAAGCGTACATGTACCATGCCATAGTAAACACTGATATTAATATCAAAAATGTGAAACTTATACTCTTATCGTATGAATTATCTAAATTTTGATTATCAATATATACTTTTTTTTCTTTTCTATATTTTTGAATTCTTGATTTTATGTTATTTCCAAATATCTGTATCTTAGAATTTTCAAGTAAAATTAAAATTAACCACGTTACGATAATTGTGTATATGTAAATATATGATAGGACGTAGTGTGATACCACAAGAGATAAACCAAATACAATTGATAATAATGCCTTCTGTGTTTTGTGTATCTTGTGATCAATCATCAGAAGAATTAATAATACTAAGAATAGTTCCGCGATTTGTTGTCTTGCTAACCCTAACATTTCTGTATAAAATGTATAAAGTGAGATGAAAAAAATGGATGCTAAAAATCCAATCATATCGTTTGTCTGTTTTTTATAGATTCTATATAATCCAACTGGTACTAATGAAAATACAAACGGATAGATTATTTTGAAAACCCATATTGTGTTCATATCACATAATATTGAATAAATCGGAGCGAGAAATACTATGCTTAGCATAGCATTAATTGTTGAGGGTATGTTTGAGTTCCATATACCATTCGTAATTACCGACTTGCTCAAAAAATATTCAGTTTGAATGTCCCAACCAGTCAAATTCATTGAGATCAACGAGTGGTGATATAACAATGAAATTGAAATGATGAAAACAACTAAAGGATAGATGCTTCCAGGAATTAATTTGGTGAAGCTTACGATTAATATTAATAAAATAATTGTAACTATCAAGGCCAACAAAAGAACATTATTCTGATAGTTATTCATCAAATATGTCCCATAAATAGAAAAAAAGGGAATTAGCAGTAAAATTAAAGCAACTGGAGATATGTTTTTATTGAAATCTATATAAATTAGATTAGTATCCTCTCTATTTCTTAAGTAACATATGGGGCATGACAAAGCTATTAATATACCCATTGAAATTAATAGACTAATTGTTGATATTGGTTTATATATGCCTAAATGTGGATATGATAAATTGATGAAAAATCCAACTAACATCGAAGTTGAAATACTTAATCCTACTGTATATAATAGTGCATCAATTTTATTAAGTTTGTGTAATTTTAATATTTTTAGAATTATTGATCCTGGTAAAAATGTAATGTAAATAAAAGCAACAAGCTCTCTTAATAGTGGAATTTCCAATCCGATAAAGTCTAATCCTATAACTCCCAACATTGCGAGTTGAATTGCTACCACAAATACAAGGTACTTCTTAATATTCCAATTAATTTGGAAAAAGTTATTTACTTTCATGTTTTTCAACTAAGTTTTCATATAGTCTATTTATTTTGATAGCGGTCATTTCCCAAGAATATTTATTTTCGACAAGCTTTTTCCCATTTGCTGCGATTTTATCTCTTAAATGTGCATCATTTAGAAGTTTCAATATATTAATAGCAAATTCATTCGGCTCATCAGAAATAAATATATTTTCTCCTGTTTTCACTTTTATTCCCATTGAACCAATTGATGTTGTAACAACTGGCTTTTCCATAGACATGGCTTCCAATACTTTATTTTTGATACCAGTTCCTTCTTTCATTGGAATGATTGCAACAGTGGCTTTTGCTAAATAAGGTCTTATATCATCAACAAATCCTGTTACAATTATAGATTTGTCGACAGCTAATTGCTTTATTTCATTTGGAGGGTTTGAACCTACAATATAAAATTTGATATTTGGATATTCTTTCAACACCATTGGATAGATATTTTTGTAAAAATGGAGCACAGTATTTACATTTTTTATGCTATTCATTACTCCCACAAATATTAAAGAAGGAAAATCTTCTTTGAGATCCATAGGTTTAAAATATGAAAGGTCGATTCCGTTTGGAATTACTTTTACATTTTGAAGCTTCGCATCAAATTCTAATATTCTTTTATCTTCTTCTGTGACTACTATGCAGTAATCAAACATTTTATAACCTTTTGTTTCTCTTCTCTTTGTTTTTATATATTGCATTAAATATAATGCCTTTTTAATTATTTTATTTTCTTTTGAGTATAACTCTTTACAACTTTTTGATACTGCATCTAAAGGCTCTACTATTTTGGGCAAATTTGTATTGTAGACGTTGTGAGCCATTCCTCCATCTGTATATATTGCATCAAATTCTTTACTTTCAAGAAGTTTGTTTATTAAATGCTGCATTTTTGGAGCATAATAATAATTTAAAAAACTAAAATTACCAGATAGTATATTTCGTATAGAAATTGTATTTTTGAACGACGATTTAAATTTTGATATTAAATTACCAGACTCTAGGTTTACCGTATGGATTTTGTGGCAATATTGGTTTAAATTAGCTAAATCACTATTAAATGTTTGATTTAGTTCGTTTTCTTTAAAGCAAACTAAAGTGATTTCGTGCTGATATATCTCTGAATAAATTTTAATTAAATTGAAAGGTCGAAGTGTATCTCCTCTTCTTGGATTGGGGAGGCTATGGCACAGCATTAATATTTTCATTTATGAGTTCCCCCTATACTTTTCCATATTCATAATAAGCAATTTACACATTTCAATATATTTTGTAGAAATTATGTCAAATGTATATGAAGTTTCAACAGTATACTTCGCATTTACCCCTATTTCTTCTCTTATATTTTTATTTGAAATGCACAAATCCATATATTTTGTTAAGTCATCAACATTTCCTTTTTCAAATAAGAATCCATCAAAACCATGTGTTATAATATCTTGTGGACCTGGGATATTGGTTGCAATTATTGGTTTACTTGATGCCATTGCTTCAATAGTTACTATCCCAAATGTCTCAAAAAACGATGGCAAAACAAAAATCGAGCACTTCGATAAATATTCTCGGAGTTTACTATTACTTACAAGGGGTAGAAAATGTACGCGATCTTCAATACCTTTTGAATGAACTATATTTTTTAGTTTCTCTTCTTCAGGTCCCGATCCAATAAGCACTAAATCTGTATTATAATTTTGCCATAAGTTTAAAAATGCTTCTAATAAACATTCCAATCCTTTAACTTTACGAAACCCTCCTGCATACAATATGAAATTTTTGTCAGTTTCATTTTTATATTTATTCACGTCTATGGCATTTGGGATTATGCAGACATTAGAATGTCCATTTTCATTTAAATAATTCTGTATGTCTTTGTTTAATGCAACTATCATATTTGAATTATGCATGACCCTCTCTTCGATATATTTCTTGAAATAATAATATATGTTATTAAACCAATGGCTTTCTACTGAAAAATTTTTAAAAAACTCCATTGCATCGGGATTATGCGTTACAAATATTTTAGGAATTTTTAACTTTGATGGGAAATATGCTGTAAACCGACTACTTAAAACCAGAACATCTGGTTTATTTTTTTTAATTGCTTTTCTCATTTGATATGAAAGTAATAGTGCAGAAAATGTTTCACCTATAATTGCATCTTTGAGGTAAGGGGATTTGATATTGATAAATTTGATGTGATCAGTTAGAATTCCATCGTCTTTCCAATCATCACCATTGAATTTGCCTAGTACATAGATATCATGTCCTTGCATTGCCATTTTAGATGAAAGTCCATATATTTGACTGTCAGTACCGCCACGCCCAAATGGGCGAGTTTTTGAATGAGATGCACTTTGGCATATAAATACTATTTTCAAGTGATATTACCTCTTGAATTCCTTATAGGTTTTTTCTACTTCTTCTACTATTTTTTCGAAGCTGAACTGCTCTTGAACAATCAATTTTCCGTTTTCGCCAAACTTTCTTTTAGTTTCATCATCTTTTAGCACGCGCATAAGTGCAGTTTTCATATCATATTTATTGTAAGGAACAGCGATTCCCACTTGATTATCTATTACGTTGGCTATGCCACATCCTTTGCTACATATAACAGGAGTTCCACAAGCACATGATTCTAATAAAGTTAAGCCGAAAGGTTCCCATTGACGAGGGGACACGTGTACATCGGCATCGACATATGCTCTGATTTTATCTTTTTCTTCTAGAAATCCAGTGAATATGACTTTATCTTCAATGCCTGAAGCTAAAACTAATTTATTTAGGGTATTTAGGTATCCATCATCTGGACCTGTGATCAAAAGAAGTACATCATCCATTTCCGGGGCTAATAACGAAAATGATTCTATCAGTAAGTCAATTCCTTTGCTTTGTTCGATTCGACCTATATATAATATAATTTTTTTATTTTTATTGATTGTATATTTATTTCTAAATTCCATTTTTTCTGGAAGATTCTTGTATTTATTCAAATCAATCCCATTTGGGATTAGCTTTATTTTGTCTTCGCTAACTTTCATATATCTGCATTGTTCAGCTTCTTCTTCGGTAAAGACAGTGATCTTGTCAGCATTCGTTAGAATATTATGTCCCCACAGCCTGTTGAAAACCCAACTTAATATGCTTTTTTTATATAGCCAAGGAATTGATCCGTGCGCTGTAAGGATATATGGGATTTTGTATTTTTTGCAGTATTTGGAAGTTATTATTGCTTGAATAGATATTAAATCTTGTAAATGAACCACTTCGTACTCTTGCAAATTTATCTTTAAATATCTTAACAATTTTGGGGATATGTATAATTTGTGCTTCCAAGCTAACCAATTACTGGCACATCTAAATCTAAAAAAGCGTATTCCATCAATATATTCAGGATTTTTAGTATTTATATAACGTTGGTCTGGTTTATATAAATCGGTTGTTATTATCGTAACTTCATGTCCTTTATTAGCCAATTCTTTAGATAATTCGTGAGCAATTCTGGCACAACCTCCTGTTGCCCATGCAAATGGTGGCGTAGAAATGACTTGTGCGATTTTCATATTAAACCTCATCATTTTTTATTATTTAGCAGTGCTTAATTTTACTCTGATTGCACAATTTATTTAATTAAGCAATTATTATTAAATAAATTAATTATTTTGGTGAAACTCGATGTATTCCATCTTTTCAATAATTTACTTTAAAACATCATCGAAATATTTTGGCCAGTTTTGTTCCGAATAATTTTTGACAAAATAATCCCTACAATATTTAGATATCTTTGAATGATTATTTGCGATATAATTAATTCCTTTTACCCACTCTTCAACACTAGACTTTTTGTCTACGAGATACCCACTTTTGAGGTGGTGGACAACTTCAGGCAATCCTCCTACATTGGTAGATATGGCTGGTGTTCCGTGCATATAAGAAGTTAATACTACTGAGCTTTGAGTTGCAATTTTATATGGCGTAATCGTCATAAGACTTTGTTTCATAAATTCTCCTATCTCCTCATCGCTTATTTTGTCTTTATAATGAATCTTTAAATTTTTCCATTTGTGGTAGATAGGATCATTTATTTTTGAACGTGAAATTAATAAAAATTTATAATCTAAGTTATGTTCTTCAGAATATTGAACTATTTTTAAGAATGTTTCAGGTCCCTTTGCTGGAACTGGTGGTCCAATAAAAGTAATATATTTTCTAAATTTGATATTTTTATTTACATCTCCTAAATCTTCATACATTAATGGAATTATACTTTTTTTCCCTATATATTTTTTATATCTTTTAGAGAATAAATTTGAAGATATTTCTGAAGACACTATGGCAGTATCTGCATTCATTATTAATTTTTCTTGCATTAATTCAAAAATACAAAGCCAGTATTGTTTAAATCCTTGATAGATAGATTTGTTTTCTACATAAGGCTCTTGGACATGCTGTATAAAATTACAACCATATTTTTTTGCTAACTTTGCTATGTAATAGTTTAAAAAAGGATGATAATTGTACATATATATATAGTCGGGATTTGTTCCTAAAAGGATATTTTTTAATTTAAGAATGTTTCTAATATCAAATCCATCAATTATAGCAGACTTTATACTTTTTGATTTACCAACGAATATGGTTTTTTCCTTAATTTCTTCTGATAACATCCACTTATACTCATGGCTAAATAGATAAACTACAGAATAGCCCTGTTTTTCACATTGTTTTCCAAGTGCACAGCAATGAGATTTATAAATTGGGCTGTATTGCAAACTACCAACAATTATTTTTTCATCCATATTTATCTCCGATTGGTAGTTGAATAGGTTTCCATTTTCTCTAAAATGATTTCACGAATTTGGAATACTACATTTTCTAGAGGCAAGGAATTGTCTACACGATGAGCAGCAGGTAAAACTTTGATTAATTGATTGCAAATGTTCTCTTGGCGATTAATTTCATGAATTGTAAGTTCTGGCTTTCTATTGTAAATTAGTTCTGAAGGAGCATGTGGGTAGATAATTAAATCGGGAGAAGGAACTATTTGAGATAATATGCGGAAAAGAATGTTATTTGTTCCAAATTTACTTGGCTGTATGATATAATCATAAAAGTATCGATCAAATAGGATTAAATTTCCTTTGCCTCTATTTTGAAAAATACATGCATAACCAATTATATAATCAATAGCATAGTATGTCATTAAGATAGAGGTTATTAAACGGCTGGGTTTTTGAGATTTTGTTACTATACCATGGACATCAATTTCATTTTCTTTAGTTTTCATCCATGGGACAAACTTTTTTAACTCAGGTAATATGGCAAAATGACCATGGTAATAACACTTTTCTTCAAAAATATCTTCTAATGATTTAATAATTTCTGAAGATAAAGTTGATTTACCAGATCCGTCTGGGCCAATCAGGCATAAAAATATGTGTGGTCTTCCTTTAATTCGCTCAGTTAAATGTCCTTTTATAAATTTGTACAATCCAATTAAAGGAGAGATGGGGCTTTTTTTAATTGCATTTTTGACTAAAATCAGACGCAATTCTTTATGGGCTTTCTCAACCTGTTTCCAATTACCATTTTGTGCATAATCCAGTAATCGATTTGCTGTATTTTTGCCAAAAGGTTTTTCTAAAACATTTACAAAGTTGTCTGAATCATTTTGTGCATATCTTTTTATTAGGTTTAGGTATTTGTCTTTAATTTTTCCAAGTTGCAATACTTCTTTTAAAAGAAGTGTTGCAGCTTCAACGCCAGGTGCTGGTGTATAGAATCCATTTTGATGGGCTTTACGAGTTTTTAATGCTACTCCTGTATCTATCCAAGTGAATCCTTTCCAACTAATTGGAGCCCAAACATCCCATTTTAAACTAATCATTTCTTTTGTGCCAAGGGTCGATACAAAGGTGAAAGAATGAAATCCATAGCGTTTGGCATATTGTACTAGACACCATCCTTCTTTTTTTGCAGTTTCACATAATAAAGTGCTATATCTGTCTAAATCTTCTTCTCCTACAAGAACGTCTATATCATGACCTGCATCTTGAGGGAGGTTTTCATAATTTCGCAAGACGATATATGGCAGTTTTTGTTTTTCAAGTTCATTAAATACGTTGACTATAAAATGACTTTCAGATGCACATGTTTGATTATTCATAGATTTACCCCCATTTTATTTTTAAAAATTAATTGATTTGACAAATTGTTCAGCAACAGATGAAACATCAAATTTTAATTTATCATTTTGAAGTTCGATACGTTTACGCTCGGAAGGAAGCCACTCATTTGCTGAAAGGATAAGTTCTGTGGCTTTTTCACACAAATGTGGATCATCTATTAAACATGGACTTTTTCCATAAACATAGGGAATATTTCCATATGGTTTGGTAATCACAGCGCAAAGCGATGCCATTGCTTCTAATATAAGAAGTGGTGTATCAATTGTACTGCTCAATTTGCGATAAGGCTGAATAAAAATATCTGTATCACGGAGAACTGATTGGACCATTTTTTCAATGTGGCTTGAGTATTCTGCAAAATTGATGGGCACATAATTAAAATTTGTCTGTTCTAAAAGTTGCTGGTGAAGTTGCACTGCTTTAGGGTCACTTTCCCAGTACATACCATAGAATGCAAGCTCAATTTCTGGACGATCTGCAAGAGCGTTGAATATATCAATTGTTTCCAAAACACCTTTTCCCACATCAATTCTTCCTATAAAGGTAACACGTGTTTTGTTTGAAACACTTTTTTGAGATGGATTTACAAAGTAATTTGATGGAACTGGTGGCCATAACAATTCTGCCCTATGGCTCCATTTTTTTATACTTTGTACAAGTCTTGGAGATACTGCAAATGAGTTGCTATTTATAGAAATGACTCTATTTATGGTGAACATTAATTTGCGTATGACAGTTGAATCGGGCCAAGTCTGATGGAGTTTGCTGAAATGGTTTTTTCTTAATTGTTTAGTTCGATAATACAAATAAGCTGGAAGATCGTTTGGTGGGAAATAAATTGCAACTATATGGTCATAATCTTTGAGTGATTCTAGTGCTCTATCCAATCTTTGATAGTACTTTGAGCGAAGACCTGGAAAGTGTGTAACCTCATTATCACAACTGTTTCCATATATAATATAATCAATTTGAAAATTCCAGCGGTTTATTAGTTCAGTTGAAAGGCGACGAACAAGTGAATTGGTTCCACCTATATGAGTATAGTTAAAAGAACCATGACGACCAAAGAAAGCTAACTTCATTTTATCACAACCACATTAAGATGCTTATATTAATTTTCCCCTTCTTCATGCAAAATACTAAACACTTTTTCATAATCGTCAATAATATTGTTTAAGTTCATATTCTCCTCGAGAAATCGTCTTCCATTACATCCATAATTTTTTCTTTTATTCTCACTATTTTTCAATTCCAATATGGTGTTTTTAAATTTTTCGATGTTGTCAGGTTCTACTATGCAACCACATTGTGCTTTATTTACTACATATGCAGTTTCACTATCCTTAGCAACAATTGCAATTATTGGTTGTTTGCTGGCCATTAGGCTGATAGTTTTCCCAGGTATACATGGCGCTTTCATCCGCTCATCAAGTAAAATTAAAGAAAGATCAGATGAATTAATGATGTTTAAATATTCTTCACGTGGTTGTAAAGGCAACAATCTTACATTGGAAATCATTTCGTCTTTAATTCTTCTTTCTATGTTGTCTTTTACCATTCCATCGCCAACGATGTAGAATATTATATCTTCGTGACTGTCCAATATTTTTGCCACGTCTAATATACTCTCTATTTTTTGAAAAGGAGATAGTATGCCCGCATAGGTTATTAAGAATTTATTTTTGATTCCTTCCTTTTCTTTAAAATCGTTTTTAGTTGCATAGTTGTCAAAATCGGAAAGTGAAACTCCATTATAAATATGGTAGATTTTATTTATGTCACCCCCTCTTTTGGTAACATAATTTATTCCTCCCTGAGATAAGACGGTTATAATATCTGCATTCCTGTAAGATTTCTTTTCTATATGTTCCATCATTTTGATTATTAGGGGGTTTTTCAGAACTCCTACATCAGTTAGCTCTTGTGGATGGAAATCCTGAAAGTTTAAAATTGTCGGAGTTCCATCATAATTCTTAATCTTTTTTGCTAAGTAATGTAGGGGAAGTGGTGGGATGGATACAATGCAAACATCAAATTTCTTCTTCAATTTTCGATATGTGTTAAAATAATAAATTGGCAATAAAAAATGTTCTAGACCTCGAATAACAATATTATCTCTAATTGTTGTATGTTTACATCGATGTATTCTAACACCTTGCAGTGTTTCTTCAACTAAAAAAGTGCTATTTGAATTAATTTTATCCAAGTTATATTTTCTTGGGTAAGATGTAATTACATCAACCTCATGTCCTTTTTGAACGAAAGCTTTCGCTAAATCAAAGTAAATATGTGATGTACTCCCAATTTCTGGAACAAAATTAGGTACAATAATTATAATATTCATATTTTTATTCCTTCCACTTATCTAGAAATTGGTGATAGGATTTCCTTTGTCATTCCAAAGGCAAATAATATTTCTTTTTAGGAACTATTTTGCTCATGCCTACAATTAATCTGACTACTTTATCAGATACATTTAATTCTTGATAGTCATAAGGGTTTGAGAATTTGATATTTTCTTCAGATTGTCTCCTTACAATATCAACAGACATGAGTATCGTTTTGGGATCAGTGCCTGTCAAAATAACATTCCCTGTATCGTAAGCCTCTGGTCTTTCGGAACTTTCCCTTACGACCAGTGAAGGGATGCCCATAATTCCAGCATCTTCGTGGATGGTTCCACTATCTGATAACACACAAAACGATTTTTTTTGCAATTTTACAAAATCGAACATTCCAAAGGGCTTATGGAGAATGAACTGATCATGTATCTTTATTTTTAGATCATCAATGCGCTTCCTTGTCCTTGGATGTGTGGATATTATGATCGGATAGTCATATTTGTCCGCTATAGATTCTAGAGCATTAAAGATATTTTTCAAATTATCTGTATTGTCCACATTTTCTTCCCTGTGAATACTTACAAGGAAATACTTCTCTTTTTCAAGTGCCAGTTTATCCAATATCGACGAATTTTCTATCTTTTCCATATTTGTTTCAAGAACTTCAGCCATTGGAGATCCACTGACATAAATGCTATCTGGACTCAAACCTTCTCTCAGCAAATTTCTTCTTGCGTGCTCTGTGTAAGGTAGGTTGATATCCGCGGTATGGTCAACGATCCTTCTGTTTATCTCTTCAGGAACCCTGTCATCAAAACATCTGTTCCCCGCTTCCATATGAAAAATAGGGATTTTCAATCGTTTTGCAACAATACAGGAAAGGGCACTGTTTGTGTCACCTAATATCAAAATCGCATCCGGTTTTTCCTTTAAGACTACTTCCTCAGTTTGAGACAGGATGTTCCCGATCTGTCCCCCTATTGAAGAACTTTTAACATTAAGTACATAATCGGGATTCCTTAAGTTAAGCTCTTCAAAAAAGATCTGATTCAACTCATAGTCGTAATTCTGATTGGTGTGCACAAGAATATGGTCAACATATTTATCTAACTTCTTTATTACTTCGGACAGACGGATTATTTCGGGACGTGTTCCCAGAATGGTCATCACTTTTAAGTTAGTCATAAATTCACAGGCTCCTCTGGTTTGAATGTATCTGGGTCGCTTTCATCATATTCTTCACTTATTATTATCAATAGCTCGCAGGTTATTTTGGAGTCCAAATTAGTGACCATATGGCTTTCAAATGGATTTACTTTAACAAACTCTCTTCTCGAGCTATCCATTATAATGGATCTTGATGAGTTTGATCTGACATCTGTCAACTCCATTTCACATTTTCCATGAAGACAACAGAACCATTCTTCTTTCCTTTTATGATAGTGATTACCTCGTGAACAATCTGGTACAATAGTTAAATAGCTCAATTGTCCGAATTTAACGTCATCAAATCTTGCAAGTTCCTGAAAACTTCCAGTTTCATTTTCATGAATTGGATACATTAATCTTCCTCTCTTTTGTAGTGGTCTAAACACATTTTCAATTTTTTGTGTTCTCCTGCCCTGTCTGTTAGGAATGAATAAATCTCGCCAATAGTCAATACTTCCCCATTTGGAGACTTGTATGTACTAAATTCTGGACTTAGCAGATCTTGAATTAGATTCTCAATATAGATGAATTCCCTTTGTACATCTGGATTATTGATTGTTACTTTTTCTCCTTTTGATACCTGGTAACAGAATGTTGCTACAACAGAATTATAGAAAGGCTTACAATCGGGTCCATAAACATTAGGGATTCTATAGATACACCATCTATCTGCTTTTTTGATTATTTCTTCCTCTAATGTCTTTGTGAAGCCATATTCAGAATCTGCATTCCAAACAGTTTGCTGAGATGAGGCAAAAATTAGCTCTGGATACTTATTTTCTAATTTCATTGAAAGAATAAGATTTGCTGTTGAAACAATATTATTCTTCAATATGTCTCCTGTATCTGCTCTATTTTTCCCTGCTAGATGATAGATTCGATCACAATCTAAAACAAATTCTCTTACATTATCTATTTCATTAAGATTTCCATGAAAAATGATTGGATCTTCCAGAGCATCTGCTAAATGCCTGCCAATAAATCCATTTCCTCCAGTGATCCCAACTTTCATAAGAGTACACCGTTTACAAAATTCCTGCTTCCTTGATTAGGTTCAATGTTTCTTCAGCATTTAGTTGGGTCGTATTTCCTGAAGTAAAAGCATCAGGGACTTTAGACTCTTCACCATGGTAGAAGAAGTCTCCAATATTTGCATCCAAATGTGGAATTTTCATATAATCAATTCCATCATCTGTAAATCTGAATGCTCTGTGTATTTCTTCAGGTGTGAGGAGAGCTTCATCCATTTTTTCGCCTGGACGGATTCCAATAATTTGCTTTTCAAAAGAATCTTCAAAATGTAACTCAAGTGCTTCGATTACTGTGCTGATTGTTGCTGCTGGAGGTCTCATAACGAAAAGATCACCTCGTTCTCCGACTTCAATACATTTTTTAGACAAAGCAACTGCATGACTTAGAGGCAGCAAAAATCGTGTCATATTAGCATTTGTTATTGTAAGTGGAAGTCCCTCTTTTATTTTATTGATGAACAAGGGTATGACGGATCCTCTGGAACCGATCACATTTCCGTATCTTAAATTTACGCAGACTGTATCTCCTCTATGTGCACTCATCAATTTTTCAGCAAGAGCTTTACTCATCCCATAGGCATTAACTGGGTAGACTGCTTTGTCTGTGCTTAAATTTACAATCTTTTCCACACCACATTTTTCTGCAGCTTCAATTACATTTTTTGTACCCAGTACATTTGTATTGATAACTTCCTCTGGGAAGTTTTCCCCGGTTGGAACATGTTTTAGAGCAGCGGCATGTAATACGTAGTCAACGTCCTGACAGTAATCCAATATTTTGCTTTTATCTCTTATGTCGCCAACAACATATTCGATATTGCTATCATTTCTTTCAACAAACATATCATGTTGTTTCTTCTCATCTCGACTAAAAACAATAAATTTTATGTCACAATCTTTAGAAAAATCAATGAATGCATTGCCAAAAGAGCCTGTACCGCCAGTGATTAAAATTTTTTTCCCTTTTATTTGTTCCATCTTAAAAATCCCCTTGCAAATTAATTAATTAATTAATTAATATCATTCTCTTGATTAACACAGTAATTGAATGCAAATAATTCATATAATTCAAAAAATAACCTCTTTTGGATCTCAATAATTTTGGTTTAAGAAAAAAAGATGATAAATACCTTTTTTATTAGTTGTATCATACTGCTCTACCTCTTTCAATAATTGCCATTCAGCAATGAGTTCACAGTTTCCCTCACAAAGTCCTCTGATCCTGTATTTAGGTCCCATCCAAGAACTTTCAACTTGTTGATCGAAAGCATCATCTTAGGAACATCTCCTTTCCAACCTCTGCTTCCACTGGTATAACTGAACTTAACATCTTTCAGTCCCATCTCTTCAACGATGATCTCTCCAATCCGTTTCTGCTAAAACAAATGACAACTCTCATCCTGAATGAATTAAAAATAGAATTTGTGACGTTTTTTAGTAAAATGGCAGGTTATCAATTCAAGCTTCCAGAACAGTACTCTGCGGCTCATCCTTCATAGCCCTTGAAAAACATCCAAGCGTGCAGAACAACTCCCTGTCTGCTATCTTTCCACTAACTATGAACTTATTCCCACACACAGAACAGGTTTTTTCAACATAACTCAATACTAACACCCTTTATTTTGTACTCATTGAAACTATGATAAAGCTGACTTGTTTTAGATTCGAGACTTCAAATGTCTCAAAAATATTTAAGTCGATTGGTCTGGTTTTTTTAATGTGTATGTACATTACCCTGTAACTGTTTTGTAGGAAAAATCTGAGAATGACCTGCTTTTCTGTATTTAGGGCAGCATTTTGTCCTGCCCTCCAAACATCATCGTCTAGGTTAACTCTGTGATTCCTTCAAATGTCCGTGTACATCGATCTCTCCGTGTACGACCCTTGTGGATGAAATAGGAATATCATCAGCGGCCATGACGTACTCTATCCTGATTATCTTGATCTCGGGCCTGCCGTTGGCCTTTCTCAGCTCGTTGATCTTCAGGGCCACGGGATAGGTCTCGGGGGAGACCAACATCGCATCGTAGTCGTCTTCCAGGATGGTTTCGTGGGGGGTGGTGAACATCTGGATCTGGTAGCGGGATTTTGGGATGCCGAGCTCTTTTAGAAAATCGGGGAAGTTCTTTTCGCGGGTGGAGTAGTCGGGAATGTGGGGTGGATCATCAGATAACAGGTCCGGCATAAGAGCGAGAAGTGCAGTTTTTAAAAAAAGGTGCAACCATCCCGGTGCAGGCGGCACATTCTTTAAAAAAATAGTAATAACTTGTTGATATGCTCTTAGCCATAGTCACTTGCAGAATTGTCATAAGCAGGGTGATGTAAGTCCTTCTCATCGCTTTTCGATCCCACTGCTTGCAGATATTAATTCATCTTTTATATCCTGGCTTTAAGATGCTCTTCCAGGTCAGCCAGGTCGAGGGTCAGGAATGGCAGCTCCTCTTTGTTTTCGATGCTTTTTCCTATCAAGCAGTAGTGGCTGTTCCATTTACCGCTGACCTTCTCCGATTTCTTCTTCAGGCTGGTGACGATCTTCCGGGCGTCCGTTTCTGTCAGATGCTTCCATTTAACCTCACAGAAGAGCGCTTCATGCTCTATCCTGTCAAAGGCGATCAGGTCTATCTCGGTGTCCTTGCTCCACCATCTGCCGATGTCGGTGAACCTCAGAGGGAGAAGTCCCTGTTTGTTGCAGGATATCAGTATCTCCTTTGCAACATCCTCAAAGGCATATCCGAAATAGGTGTTTATGTCCTTCAGGACAAGCTGTTCTGCTCTTTCGGGATCGATCTCAAACACTCCGTAGTATTTGTGAATGAACCTGAACCAGAAGGTAAAGAAATTATCGTCCAGGAAATAGCGTCCGTTCCTTTTTCCACCGCCGGTCACAGGCTCTTCCTTTCTTACGATCTCATACCTGTGGACCAGCTCATGAAGGTACTTGGATACCGTGGCCGGCGGGATCGCTGTATAATCAGAGATCTCTTTCGGTGTGCTCTTGCCTGATGCGATCCCCTCAAGTATCGAGAAATATCCCTTATGCTCTGAGCCGAATTCCAGTATGAGAATGTTCTTAGCCTCCTCCAGGAGGATCTTCATCTCCACAAAGAGCTTCCTGAACATCTGCATAGCATCTGGCTGGTGGAACTGTCCTGAAAGCAACAGGTATTTCGGCACTCCTCCAAGAATGAAGTATGTCTTCATGGCCTCCTCAAAGTCCATCGGGTTCATGCCACTGAGGAACGAATAGCTTTCTGCGAACGTGAACGGCCTTATGTTCAGTATCGAAGTTGCCCTGCCGAACAAAGGTTCCTTGCTCTCCTCGAATATCTTTTTCATCATTCCGATATACGAGCCGATCATTATGAACATGTGATCGTTCTCCCTGTGATACGAATCCCAGTGTTTCTGGAACTTTGAGAACAGGTCCGGATTGACCTTTGCAAGGTTCTGGAACTCATCGAACACGATCACAAGCTTCTCCTCTATGCCGAACAGTACCGGGAACAGGTCATCAAAGCTCTCAAGGCGCGGTCGCATGCCTGTAATGGTCTCTATACCTGCCTCAAGATCATTTAACAGGAGCTCCTCGCTTTTCGTCTCGATGAAAAAATACAATCCCTTCCTGTCTTTGAGGAATTCCCTGCTAAGCTCTGTCTTACCAACTCGCCTCCTCCCGTAAAGGACCACCATTGACGATCCCGGGGCGTCGTATATATCCTTGAGCATATCCAGTTCATTCTCACGGCCAAAGAATCTTACCATACAGTAACTTACTGGAAAGTAAGTATATATCAGTTGTGCTTTTAGTGCGATCTGCGGGATGGCTTATAATTAATTTCCAATCACCAATGATCACTAATTTTGTTAAAATTAGTAATTAGAATACGGAGTGCATTATATGAAGACCCCGGAAAAGCCACCTGAGGTCGATATCTCTAACATAAGGTATACATCTCTCTCAGTGTACCATCCCTGTGGAAGGAGCCGGGATGTCATCATCGACCATGTCATGGTCTGTCCTGACGATCCTGAGATATCTGGCTCTCTGATCAGGTCAGTGAGATCCTTCTCCCGGGTGAGGTGGTCGGAGATGTCGTGTGTATCGGGTGGATCATCAAATAACAGGTCCGGGATAAGATCGAGATGGCCATTCTTTTAGAACCGATGTAACTATCCCGCCGCAGGCGGCACATTTCGAAAATAGAATGGGCATCTGTTGATATGCTCTTAGCCATAACCAATTGCAGATCTATCATCAGCAGGTTTCTGTCGATCCTTCTCTGATCATTTTTCCGGTTATGGACTTTTGATATGTTTTATATATCAGTATCAGCATAGATTTGATCAATATGTTTGATCCGAAAAAGAATGAGGAAATTGGAACATATCTGCACAAATTGCATGAGATGCTCCCGGACCTTAAGCAAAGGTATCCCATCAGTTATATGGGAATCTTTGGATCTGTTGTACGGGGTGAGCAGACCTCTTCGAGTGATCTTGATATCCTTGTAGAGTTCAATGGGACCATTACATTGCTTGGCTATGCACGTCTGGAAGAAGAGCTCTCACAGGCTTTTGGCGTGCATGTGGACCTCGTATCCAAAAATGCTTTAAAACCACGCATCGGCCGGCATATTCTTGCAGAGGTGGTAGAAGCATGATCCGCAGTAGTGTTGATCACCTTGAGGATATTCGGAGTGCTATTGATGATATCCTGACCTTTGTGGAGGGATATACCTATGAACATTTTGAAGATGACAAAAAGACCCAGTATGCTGTTATAAGAGCTCTGGAAGTGATTGGTGAAGCTTCCAAGAACGTATCTTCCGATGTAAGGTCACAGTATCCTTCCGTTCCATGGAGGGAGATGGCATCAATGCGTGACAGGCTCATCCATGCTTATTTTGGTGTCGATACACGAATTGTATGGGACACGATACAACAGGACCTTCTATCTCTGGGCACATCCATCAGCTCGATCCTTGATGATCTGGACTGACCCTTTGCTATTTTTGGAATAATTCAGTATGTGTCAGTAAAAAGAATGCCATTGATGCTCAGTACAAAAAAATCAGAGGATTAGTGCCGAAATTTTATAAAATATCGCTATTTTCTTAGGTCTATCTAAACTTTCTTACTGGACTCGGCGGGATTTGAACCCGCGGCCTTTACGTTGCGAACGTAACGATCTCCCCCTGATCTACGAGCCCGCGATGATATTAGAGTAATTACTAGGTATTATGACTGATTAAAAGAAAAGAAAAAAGAAAAAAGAATAGGTTTGCTGTGATTATACAGGTCTGCCTAATTCAGTAACCTGTACGCTTTCTACGCCAGGAACTGTTGCAAAAGCCTCTTCAACGGATTCGGTGCCGCCTTCAAGGTCGCCTACAAGGATTACTACCTTGAGTGCTTTCAGACCAAAAGCAACAGGTTCGATCTCTGAACCAAACATTGATGAGCCTTCTGGCAATACTGCTTCGAGTTTGTTCTTAAGGTCATCCAGGTCGGTGTCGACACCTTCTGGCATGATCTTTATTGTTGCTGCTACTTCTCCCATATGGATTCCTCAGGGTCCTACAAAGCCGCATTTAGGGCATGTGTAAGGGTTGCTCTGTTGTCTGCACTTGGTACATCTTCCAAGCTCGGTGTCACATGCTGGGCATGGGAATCTTGTGTATCCCTTCTCAGCAAGGCGAACTCCACATGATGTGCATTGTTCAACTTTTGCCATTGTAATACTCCTTTTGATTCTGTAAATATGTATAATGCTTGAACGAAACTGTTCGTGTCGCGATAAGCTATAACGGTTTCTGTACATGCGTGGTATATAATTTAAATATTCCCCTTGATGTATGTACTCCTTACCACTTTCCCTTCGATAGCAGCAACCACTCTTTCCGGATAGGTTCCGTCAACGATGACACAGTCCATGCCATATTTATCTAATATGGATGGTAGTATCCGGTCAGTGCATGTCTCTCCCATGCTCTTAAGCTCTTTAGCAGTGATCTCTTCGATAAGTCCGTCTTCATTCAGCACGCCATCAACATCTGTGGCTTTAACAAGGATTGCATCGATCCTATGTGCAACCCATGCAGCTATGGTGTCGGAAGTGACGTCCCATGAATGTTCGAGCTCATCAGTGGTTCTTAGTAACTGGTATGGCAACAGGATGGAGACTCCTTCGGTCAGATCATCCGTATCATCTATCAAAGGCACGCCACTCTTGTCCATAAGAAGGTATGCATATTGTTCCATTGCTGCCACAGCCATCCAGTGGGCAGCCTCATCTCCGATCGAATGTGTGCTGCTTGCTTCTCTAATGCCATTGGCAAAAGGACCTCCTCCTGGCACCACCACTATCTTTACTTTGCTCTTGGTGCTGGAAATGTGTTCAACGACTGTTTTTAACAGCTCATCGGCTTGCTCTATAAGGCTTCCGCCGATCTTAAGGACAACTTTCATTTCTTCTCGAAGGACTTGGTTCTTATTTATTTTCTTCTTCCTCTTCTTCAAGCAGCTTTGCAGCAGCGTAAGCAGGGAATACCTTGGATATTTCCGGTCCCCACTTGTCGGAAGTTGAGAAGCAATCAAGACCAAGACGCTTTGCAGCTTCTTCTATCATGAATTCTCCCAGTCCGGCTGAGACAATAGTGTCAAGGCCGTCCTTCTCGGCCACTGTTGAGATGGCTTCACAAAGCAGGGATATTTGTGTTTCTTTCACATCCTTTGCTATCATAAGCAGATCTTCCTCGGATATCTCTGCAAGGTCAGCACATACTACACGAGCAAGTCTTCTCATGCAATCAATTCTGTCCCTGCCGGCACCATCCGAGGTCTCGCATGTGAACAGCTCTTTGTCGATATCGCCAAGAAGCATGTATGCATCAGCAGTGGTTGCAAAAAGCTCGGAGGAGACGCGGCATGTACCTTCCTTTAGTTCCACGGTCTTAAGCAGGGCTGCAAGGTTCGTGCGCAGGGTTCCTGCATATACCAGCTCACTGCGAAGCAGCCTGGAAAAATCTGTATGTCCTGCCACATGTTTACCGCTTTTAATAGGAATTATGTCACTGGTGGTGCTGCCTACATCCACAAAGATGCAATCTCCGACCTCTTTTCCTATCAGGCGGGCAGATGCAGCCCAATTGGCAGCAGCAAGGTCCCTTGCGTTCCGGGTGCTGTCCTGGAAGTGTCCGCTGTTGTTCACATATTCGATCTTGCAGTCAAAAGCGTTGTTCACAGCGTTCATGATGAAGCTGATCCCCTCGTCCTTGTCAACAAAACAGTCTGCAAGTTCTCCTGTCATAACAACAGCCAGCCCATCGGGGTTGAGCCTTTCTCCGAGTTCCTTCAGGGCTGATGGAAGTGTTGTATCTTTCCATAACGGGATGTAGAGGAGTTCTTTAATTTCCCCATCAGAGGAGGCAACCTTTGTATTGGCTCCGCCAATATCTATTCCAATATATCTCATATCAATTCCTCTTTGGTGAACGAGTAATTTCCTGTAATATTTATCTCCGGGAGTGTCTGTCCAAGAGCATTAGCTATCAGAAGCTCTGCTATCTCCCTGTCCATTATCTTAGTAATGCCCACAAGTGATGTTGTAGGTCTTGGATTAATATCTATTATGTATGGCCTGTCCCCAAGTATTATGTCCACTCCGGTGTAACCATTGCAGTTCAGGATACGTGTTGCCTCGATTGCAGTTTCGTAAAGTTCCTGCTTCCTTCCGGTAGGGTATGGTGTCGTACAGCCGCAGTAATCAACAGAAGATCCATCCTTTCCGGGATTGATTTTCATCATCTGCTTATTCACTGTTAATGGGAGTGTCTTCTTTCCACAGATAAGGCTGACACTTAGGTGTTCTCCTTCGATATACTCAGTTGCGATCTGTTCTTCTTTCAGTTTCGGATCGTGGGATACGAATGTATCTTCTGATGCACACCCGTATCTTGGTTTTACTATCCATCGCTTGTCCTTAGGTATTTCCTGGTCAGCAGAATAGGTCTCCGGGATCGCAATTGATGCAGCTTCCATCTTTCTGGTGCATTCCAGCTTATCCGAGCAAATGGCTACTGACTCAAAGGGGCAGCCGAGGTTCAGTGTATTATCATCGATTATGGCTGTGATGTCGGGTAGAAGCTCTTCAGGTGCGATCACAAGGGCTGCATCACAATCCTTTGCCTGTTCCTTCAGGATCTCATTGATATTTTCTTCGCTGGAGGCAATCGAAGTTCCATATTCTATCGTTGGTCCGGACGATGTGTATACCACTTCGTGTCCAAGGCGTGAAAAACTTGATGCAAGGGTGTGAAGCATTGCTTTACCTTCCAAAAGATAGGTTCCACCCATGCCGGTGCTGACGGCATATTCCGAAAGAAGTATTTTCATGTAAGGTGAGATTCTATCATATTATTTGTTATTTACTGTGATCATGGTGTACTGACTGTATTATCTATACATTGTGTGTCCTCGACAATTACTATATATATCAGCAATACAAATTACAACGCGAGGGATACAAAGGATGAATGCAGAAATTTCAGATAATCCTTTTTTACAGGCGCTTGCTGTTTCAAGTACCATGTCCATTTTTATGATAGGTATGGCTCTTGGAGTTATGAACATTGTTTCCAGCGGCATCAGTCCAATGCCTTCTTCTGTCATATTGCTGATATTTGCTGTGGTGTTCATAGTGGGTTCAGTATTCTTTGAGAAGAGGGGTGCCGACCAGATAGGTGCACTTATAGGCGGATGTGTCGTGTCGCTTGCAGCTACCATCTCCATCTTTTCGTTCTTTGGAGGCGTTGATTTTGTCCTCAAGGACGGTCTCAGTGTATTAGGATGGGATCGGTTGGTGTCAGCACTTGCCATCTGTATGATAGCAAGCATGTTGCTTGTCAAATTACTTTCCTATAAGATGCAGGCAGAATATGCCTGAACCATGTTGACCAAAGGCGCTTGTTGGGGCTTGTTTTTGGTCTATTCTTTTTTTAGTGTAGCATGCAAACAAATGCGTAACGTATTTATAGAACTTCAAACAATCATCAGATGTTAATTATACCGCTGATAAATTATGGCGGAGTCGTGATCAATGGCAGGTAAATTTGGAAAGAAATCTAAAGTTAAAGAAGAGAAGGATTCATGTACTGGCTGCAAAAACGACGATCTGTCGGAAAAACTGGCCGGTAATGGGGGCGATGACCAAAATGAAGATATCGCCTCCGCGGATTCTGATATAACAGAACTCAAAGAACAATTGATCCGTCAGAGGGCTGAGTTCGAGAACTTCAGAAAGCGAAGTGTGCGTGAAAAGGAAGAGTTCCGCAAGTTCGCTCTGGAGAATATGATGGTCGAAATGCTGGAAGTGTATGATAACTTTGAGCGTGCTCTTGAATCTGCAAAGAAGACCGACGACGTGAACTCAGTTATCGAGGGCGTCGAGATGGTATTCAGGCAATTTGTCTCTATCCTTGAGAAAGAAGGCCTGAAAAAGATCGATTGCACAGGCCAGGAATTCGATCCGCACCTTCATGAGGCAATGATGCATGTGCAGACCTCGGAACACCCTGAAGGTCATGTTGTTGATGTCTGCAAGCCTGGTTATGAGCTCAACTCGAAGGTCATACGCCACGCAATGGTAACAATTGCAGATAATCCGGATGAGAACTAACATTTGATATTATGAGTTTATCGCTTTATTAATATCATAAAGAGAACCAAATTACTATTAACTATTTAATAATCAAAGACAAGTGAGGTATTATCATGGGAAAGATATTAGGTATTGATCTTGGAACTACTAATTCCTGTATGGCTGTTATCGAAGGTGGAAAACCTACTGTTGTCCCTAACGCAGAGGGTGCAAGAACAACTCCTTCAGTTGTTGGTTTTTCCAAGAAGGGAGAAAAACTTGTAGGTCAGGTCGCAAAAAGACAGATGATCGCTAATCCTGATAACAGTGTAAGCTCCATTAAGCGTCACATTGGTGAGGGTGACTATAAAGTAAATATGAACGATAAGGATTACACTCCTCAGGAAGTTTCTGCAATGATCCTTCGCAAGCTCAAGGATGACGCTGAAGCATATCTTGGTGAGCCCATTACTCAGGCTGTTATCACTGTACCTGCTTACTTCAATGATTCTCAGAGGCAGGCTACCAAAGATGCCGGTACGATCGCCGGACTTGAGGTAATGAGGATTATCAACGAGCCTACTGCTGCATCCCTTGCATACGGTCTTGACAAAGAGGAAGGCGACCACAAGATCCTGGTCTATGATCTCGGAGGCGGTACTTTTGATGTGTCCGTTCTTGAGCTTGGGGACGGTATCTTTGAAGTACTTTCCACAAGTGGAGATACACATCTTGGTGGCGATGACTTTGATCACAGGATCACAGAATTCCTTGTTGAGGAGTTCAAAAAGGCAGAAGGTATCGACCTTTCAAACGATAAGGCTGCACTCCAGCGTCTCAGTGATGCTGCTGAGAAGGCAAAGATCGAGCTTTCAGGCGTTACTTCAACTAACGTGAACCTGCCTTTCATTACAGCAGATTCTAACGGCCAGCCAAAACACATTGATATTGATGTTACAAGGGCACAGTTCGAGAAGATGACCGAAGATCTTGTAGAGAAGACACTTGTTTCCATGAAACAGGCTCTAAGTGATGCAAAGGTCACTTCAAAGGACATTGACAGGGTACTTCTTATCGGTGGTTCTACCAGGATCCCTGCAGTATATGATCTTGTGAAGAACTTCATCGGAAAGGACCCATATAAGAACATCAATCCTGATGAGGCAGTTGCAGTCGGTGCAGCTATTCAGGCAGGTGTGCTTGGCGGTGAGGTCCATGATGTTCTGCTGCTCGATGTCACACCTCTGACACTTGGTATTGAGACCCTTGGAGGCGTTGCAACACCGCTTATCGAGAGGAACACTACCATCCCTACAAAGAAGAGCCAGATATTCTCAACTGCTGCAGACAGCCAGCCATCTGTGGAGATCCATATCCTGCAGGGTGAGCGAGGAATTGCTTCTGCTAACAAGACACTTGGCCGTTTTGTACTGGATGGTATACCACCTGCACCAAGGGGAATGCCACAGATCGAAGTGACCTTTGACATTGATTCCAATGGTATCCTTCATGTGAATGCAAAGGATCTTGGTACCGGTAAGGAACAGTCTATCTCTATCCAGAAACCTGGTGGATTATCCGATGAGGAGATCGACCAGATGGTGAAGGATGCTGAAGCTCATGCAGAAGAGGACAAGGCACGTAAGGAAGAGGTTGATGTCAGGAACAACGCAGAATCCCTTATCAATGCTTCTGAGAAGACCCTGAAAGAGGCTGGGGATGTCGCAACCGATGAGCAGAAGACCACCATCGAAAAGGCTATGGCAGATCTGAAAGAGGCTCTTGAAGGCGAAGATCTCGAAGCTATCAAAGCTAAGACCGAAGCATTGCAGGAAGCTGTTTATAAGGTCTCCGCTGCAATGTATGAGAAGGCACAGCAGGAAGCAGCTGCAGGTGCTGAAGCTTCCGAAGATGCAGGTGCATCCACTTCAGATTCCGGATCCGATGAAACTGTTGTCGATGCGGACTATGAGGTTGTCGACGAAGACAAATAAATATCTTGAAGGTATAGGTGCAGATGCTTTCCATCTGCACTTTAATTTATCCATGAAGGAGATTTAATGTCGACCACACGTGATTATTACGAAATACTTGGTGTAGCCAAGGATGCCTCTGAGACCGAGATCAAGAAAGCATATCGCAAACTTGCGATGAAATTCCATCCTGATAAGAATAAGGATGATGGTGCTGAAGAGAAGTTCAAGGAAATATCCGAAGCTTATGCTGTGCTGTCCGATGATGAGAAAAGATCACAGTATGATCGGTTTGGCCATGCAGGTATAGACGGTCGATATAGCACAGAAGATATTTTCAGGAATGCTGATTTTGGCGGTTTCGAAGACCTTGGTGATATCTTTGGCAGTATCTTCGGAGGCGGCTTTGGCGGTTTCGGAGGTTTTGGCGGCGGAGGTCATCGCAGGCAGGGTCCTACAAGGGGTTCTGATCTGAGGTATGATCTGGCTGTAACTCTGGAGCAGGCTGCTTTTGGTGAACAGGTGAAGATCAATATTCCAAGGGCAGAGAACTGTGAAACCTGTGGGGGCACAGGTGCAAAGGAGGGCACAAGTCCGACCACCTGTCCGAAATGTCGTGGCAGCGGTCAGATGACACATTCACGAAGGACACCTCTTGGTAACTTCATGACCACTACTACATGTGACAATTGTCACGGTAGGGGTCAGATCATCGAATCTCCGTGTCCTGTCTGTAAAGGTTCAGGCAAGCAGAAGAAAGTACGCAAGATCGAAGTAAGGGTTCCAAAAGGTTCTGATACCGGTTTGCGTCTGAAGGTCAGCGGGGAGGGTGAAGCAGGAAGTCCGGGTGCACCATCAGGTGACCTTTATGTTGTGATCCATATAAAACCTCATGAGAAGTTCGATCGCATAGGTGATGATATTGTCTATGAGGTCCCGATAACATTCTCTCAGGCAGCTCTTGGCTCTGAAGTAATGGTCCCGACACTTCATGGCAAGGTCAAGATGAAGATCAAAGCAGGAACCCAGACACATTCAATACTGCGTCTGAAAGGCAAAGGTATGCCACATCTTCATGGCCACGGTCAGGGTGACCAGCTTGTGAAGGTTGTTGTTGAGACTCCTACGGATCTCACGGAAAAACAGAAGGGTCTGCTGGAAGAACTTGATAAGCTCAGCGGTACTCGATCCAACGGATCAAAAGGTGGTAAAGGCTTCTTTGACAAGGTTAAAGATGCTTTTGAAACTGCTATTTCTAATACTGTTTCCGGTCCTGTTGACTCCTGATAACAGGGCGGGAAATTTCTTATTTTTTTTGTACGTCTCCATTTCTGTGGAGTAACCTTTAACACAGATACCTGTTATTAACCATATCTTATACTTCCAATTTATTTTCATAGGTTTGTGTGATCATTATGAAAATCATAATCGTCGGAGCCGGTGAGGTAGGGTATCATATAGCAAAATCCCTTTATCTCAACAATGATGTTATTGTCATTGATAATGATGAAGATGCATGTGCAAGGGCAGATGAGCTCGATGTACAGGTCATTCATGGAAATGGTGCTAATATCTCCATATTGGGTCAGGTGATCAATGATGCTGATCTCCTTGTTGCTGTGACCGGTTCAGATGAAGTGAACATTGTTGCATGTACAGCAGCCAAGCTGCTGGCTCCTTCTTACAGACCATTCAAAACAATGTCAAGGGTCACAAATCCTGATTATATTGACAGGCCGGTTGCAACTCGCACACAGATAGGCATTGATGTCATGATCTGCCCGGAACTCTCACTTGCTTCTGAGGTTGCCGAGATCCTTTCCATACCATCGGCGATTGATGCTGAGATCTTTGCAGATGGCAAGATAAAGATGATGGAATTTGTTGTATCTCCGGAGAGCGACCTTGTTGACAAAAATATGAAGGACCTGGATCTCTCTGATTGCTGTATAGTTAGTGCTATTTACAGGCAGTCGGACATTATCATTCCTCATGGGGATGATGTGATACATGGTGCTGATCATGTTGTTGTCATTGGAAAATCTGATGCCATGGCAAATGTTGGAAGCCTCTTTGCAGGGCACGAGGAAAACGTTAGCAGGGTAATGATCATCGGTGGAGGTACTGTTGGTTTCTATCTTGCAAAGCTTATTGAAAAAAGCCATGCCACTATAAAGATAATCGAAAAGAAACGGGAACGGTGCGAGTTCATTGCTGAGGCACTTCCAAAAGTACTTGTTCTGAAAGGTAATGGGACGGACATCAACCTTCTCAGAGAAGAGGGTGTTCAGGATATGGATGTTGTTATCTCTGTGACGGACAGTGATGAAAAGAACCTTTTATGTGCTCTGCTTGCAAAGCAGCTTGGCGCCAAAAAGGTTGTTGTACGTGCTGATCATCTTGATTATGTTCCACTATTCGAACTTGTAGGTGTGGATCGTGCAGTAAGTCCAAGGGAAGCTACCATTAACGAAGTACTGAAACTGACCATGGGGACTGGTATTGAAGCCCTGACCATGATCGAGGGTGAAAAGGCTGAGATCATTGAATATACTGCATCTGGCAATTCAAAGATAGTGGGTAAACCGCTGAAGAACGTTAAGTTCCCTGAAGGTGCACTTGTCAGTATGGTGGTCCATAAAGGCGATACATTCGTACCCCGTGGGAACTACATCATAAAAGAAGGCGATCGTGTACTAATTTTCTCATTACCTTCTGCACATCAGGCCGTCGAAAGATTGTTCAAGTAATTCAAAAAGACGTGATTTGATGAACTTCAGGATTATACTTAGTGTACTGGGATTACTTCTACGTCTTCTTGGTCCTATGATGCTGATCCCGCTTGGAGTTGCTCTCTATTATGGTGAATCTCCATATCCTTTCGCAGTCGCTTTTTCATTGACCACGATCGTTGGGGCTATGCTTTCATTCCAGTATTCCTCAGCAGATGAAGGGGACTGGGAGAAGCGTGAAGGTTTTGCTATAGTTGCTTTTGGATGGTTTGCAGCAGCACTCTTTGGTTCTATTCCTTACATGTTTGATGGAGTAACTCCTCTTAATGCCCTGTTCGAGTCAATGTCAGGGTTTACAACGACCGGTGCAACGGTCTTCATAAATATTGAGACCCATTCAAGAAGTCTCCTGTTCTGGCGAAGTATGACCCAATGGATCGGTGGCATGGGAATTATCATGTTGTTCATTGCCATTCTCCCAAAGCTTGGAGTTGCGGGTCGTCAGATGTTCCGTGCAGAGGCTCCGGGCCCCAAAGAGGACCAGCTCAAGCCAAGGATAAGGGAAACTGCAAAGATACTCTGGGCAGTCTACGTATCTATTTCCGTATTAGAGCTTCTTCTTCTGCTTATTGCAGGAATGTCCTTCTATGATGCCTGTACACATACTTTTACTACCATGGCATGTGGGGGCTTTTCACCTTATGCAGACAGTGTTGCAGCTTTTAATAGTCCTCTGATCGAGGGTATCATTACGCTCTTTATGTTCATTGCAGGTGCGAATTTTGCTCTGCATTACAAGACCTTATATTCTGATAAAAAAAGTCTTCTAAAGGATAACGAGTTCAAGTTCTATTTTGTGATCGTAGGACTTGCGACTGTCCTTCTGACATTGCTCCTCTGGAGGGACACGCCTGATTCTATTCCTACCTCTTTCAGATATGCTGTTTTCCAGGTTGTCTCGATACTGACGACAACAGGGTATGCGACCACTGACTTCAACCTGTGGACGGATTCAGGGAAGGTCGTCTTACTGGCGATGATGTTCATTGGTGGATGTGCTGGTTCTACTGCAGGTGGCATAAAAGTCGTACGTCTTCTTCTTTTGTTAAAATATGCACGAAGTGAACTTTTCAAAGCGGTTCACCCTAAAGCTGTGAGGCCTATCAAATTTAATGGGAAAAGTGTGCCTGGGGATATTATGCATGCGATCATCTCTTTTGTTGTGATCTATTTCCTTATCTTTTTGATAAGTTCGGCTATCCTTTCCATATTTGGAATGGATCTTACCAGTTCTGTCACAGCATCCATCGCAACTCTTGGTAATATAGGGCCCGGTTTCAATGTGGTCGGACCAATGGCAAATTTCAGTACTGTTCCTGCAATTGGAAAGCTTGTGCTCATCGCTAATATGTGGATAGGCAGGCTTGAAGTATTCACTGTTATAGTTATGCTCACTCCGGAGTTCTGGAGAAGGTGAATATAAAAACAATACAATACAGAACAATATAAAACAATACAAAATAAAATAAAATGAAGTTTGCTCCATCCATTTTTGGACGGAACAATAAAATGTCGGATCAGGACCTGTATTTAAAGTCAATATCGTTCTTAACAATGTCCTTGAAGAGTCCTCTGAGATTCCAGAGTAGTTTCTTATTTGCCTTGAAAAGAGCAAGTAAGAGGTCCAGAAGGCTCATGCTTGTGAAGTTAACGTTCTTGAGTGAGTTAGCAAGTGAGTTCAGGTCATCGTCTGTGAAATTGACAAATGTCTCCTTGACTAACAGACTGTTATCGATCTCTTTGCCAATTGTCTCTCTCCAGAGGTCTTCATATTCCTGCAATGTCGCTGTAGAACAATCTTCTTTCCTTATTGCTTTTACAGCAATCTCACCGGCTATCTTTCCGGCATCCATGGCGTTAATGATGCCTCCGCCGGTGATAGGGTCGGACTGCCTGGCAGCATCGCCGACGAGCATAAGGCCATTGGCAATGGTCCTCTCAATGGAACCTGATACTGGTACTCCTCCTACGACCATTTCAATGATCTTTGCGTCGGGCATGTTCTTTTCCATGAACTCATTCAAAAGATCAATGGGCATTTTTTTTCTGGATTTACTGCCAAGTATTCCAATTCCAACATTGGCTTTGTTGCCACCTTTTGGGAACAACCAGATATATCCTGCAGGAGCGATCTCATTTCCAAGGTAGAAATAACAGAATTCCTGGTCAATATTTGCATTGGACACCAGATATTGCGCACATGTTTCCATGTCTGCAGGTTTTACCGATGTGTCGATACCTGCCCAGCGCCCTACCTTTGATTCCATTCCATCTGCACCGATGACTATCTTTGAGCGCACTTCATATTCTTCACCCATGTGCATGAGCTTGATACCACAGACTGTATCATTCTCAATTATGAGGTCGGTAGCTCTGGTCTTGACCATAACTTCTGCTCCGGCAATAGCACTTTCATTAGCAAGTGCCCGGTCGAATATCTTTCTTTCAAGTACATATCCAACCTCTCCGCCGGCGATCTCCTCTGCCATTTCGATCTCAGTTCCATCTGGTGAAAAGATGCGTGAACCTTTCAGGTCAGCACATATCCATCTGGGGTCGGGTTCAATATGTTGCTTCAGATTGTATTTGCCCACACCTTCAGCACATCTGATCGGATCTCCGATCTCTTGTCTCTTCTCTATTAAAAGTACGTCAAGTCCTTCCTTTGCAGCGGTTTTGGCAGCAATGGATCCTCCGGGACCTGCGCCGACCACAATAAGATCGTACTCCTTTTTCATCTGTCCACCTCGATGGCTCCAAGCGGGCATATCTTCTGGCAGATACCACAGCTTGTGCATTTATTGTCTACTTCTATCCATGTTTCGATGAGCTCTAATGCTCCAGTTGGGCAGACGCCCACACATGCACCGCAGTACCCACATTTATATTTATTTACAATGATGCTCATTCATTATCACCGATAGTCAGATGTGATTACCATTATTACTTCGATAATAATATATGTTTCGTGAGCTGCTCACTGGCTTATAGAAATTCTTATATGTGATTATTTCTGGGAAGCCAATAGTAGTAAAAAACACGTCATTTTTGGACACTGTTGTGAACAGTTGTGACCTTTGAGGCTAATGAATTCAACTTAAATCATATTTTTATTAAAATTTAGCTATTATATATTCTCGTGCCCGGTGCCATATGGGATCTGCAGATGAGCAGACGATATCTAAATATGTTCTCTGCTAATATTTTGTGTTATGCAACATATTATAGTTTACATTACAACCGGAAGTATGGAAGAAGCGCGCATGCTTGGAAAAGAGCTTGTGTCAAGGAGGCTTGCTGCCTGTGCAAATATCCATCCTATAAATTCCATTTATAGGTGGAATGGTGAAATGGTGGAGGACAATGAGGTTGTAGTTATATTGAAAACGACCTCTGAAATGTTCGATGAACTAAAAGAAACCATTGTATCGCTTCACAGCTATGATCTCCCATGTATAATCTCATGGGGGATCACTGGTGAAAATAAGTATCTCCAGTGGATCTCAGATGAAACCGGACAGCTTTGAAAGGGGTGATATCTTCACGCGCCCTTTCCCGGTCTCGGCACAAAACCTTTTTTCAGCATATTCTTTTGAAAGGCCATTTCCGTATAGGAGTAACTCTACAATATCATGAGGTTCATCGATATCGATACTTGCAAGGAATGAGTCAAAGACCCTTCTGCTCTTCCCAAGGTCTTCTGTGATCTCATAATGGCTTATAAAGCTGCATCCATGATATTTAACAGTAAAATCTTTTGGTTGCCGTATGAACAATATATTCGTACCGCCGCCTTTTCCGGGAACGATGACAATATCTTCTGGATACGATACTATCTTTTTGATGTGACTGCTTCTCACAAGGGGCAGATCTGCCATGATGATCATGGTTGGTTCATCAACATTTTGTAGGTATGAGTTTATGGATGTATTAAGTCCGGGATCGGCTACGATAAGGTTCACATCCAGATCCTCGGGCACTCCTTCGCTGGATGTGGTCAGTATATCTATTTCTGTGATCCCCGCAGAGTTCAATGAGCTGACTACATCCCTTAACATGAGCTCCACGAACTCCTCGCGTTCGTTCTGTGAAAGTACCGGAGATAGCCTTGATTTGGCATTCTCTTTCTTATATGGGATCACTGCCCGCATATTATATTTCCTCGTATAATGCATTCCTTCTCATTGGTTTGCGGCCTTCACTTGTGATGATCCATTCAAGTTCTTCCGGTGATAGGTATTCCCCGTTCGCTCCTCCGGATGCCAGGGTGATCTGATCTTCCATAAGAGTGCCTCCCATGTCATTTGCCCCGCAGGATAAAGCTACCTGTGCAAGCTTCTTGCCGAGCTTGACCCAGCATGCCTGAAGGTTATCGACATGCTTGTTTAGCAGTATTCTTGCAATTGCTATTAGTTTGAGGTCATCCATGCCGGTGGTCATGAACTTTCCTGAACTCAGCATTTCTTCGCCAACACGGTTGTTGTAAGGCATGAAAGGCATTGTTATCAGTTCGGTGAACGCTCCCGTCTCTTGCTGGATATTTCGCACTGTAAGTATGTGGTCGAAACGTTCTTCCCATGTCTCCACATGCCCGTACATTATGGTGGCATTGGTACGCAGGCCGACCCTGTGGGAAGCTTTGATGGTCTCTATCCACTGGTCTGTTGTTATCTTATCCTCGCAGATGATCTTTCGTACACGGTCCGAAAGTATCTCTGCAGATGTTCCTGTAAGCGTGCCCAGTCCGTTCTTCTTGAGTTCGGCAAAAGCATCTTCCAGGGGTGTTTTTGAAAGGGATGATGCATAGTGGATCTCCATGGGTGAAAATCCATGTATGGTCATATTTGGATAGGTGGTGTGTATGCTCTTTACGATCTCATTGTAAAATTCAAGATCAAGCTGTGGAAGGTAGCCTCCCTGGATGCAGATCTCAACAGCACCGGCCTTTTCTGCCTGACCGACCTGCTCGAGTATCTCTTCAATGGTAAGTATGTATCCGTCTCCTTCCCGGAAAGCACAGAATCCGCAGTTTCCTTTGCACATATTGGTGATGTAGATGTTCCGGTTGGTTACATAGGTCACTGTATCGCCAACTGCCTCTTTGCGCAGGTCATCTGCGAATGCGTAAAGCTCGAAGGGATTGACATTCAGAAGTGCAAGTGCATCTTCTTTTGTTGCGGTTCCTTCGTATGCCCGTTCAATAATCTCTTCGGGAATGGTCATTATAATATGCTCCTGTAAAGTGTGTCTCTCTGGACAGGTGTCCTTTCTGCAGCCCTGATGAGCCATTCGAGCTCTTCCACAGTAATGACCTCCCCATTAGATGCTCCTGCTGATCTTGAGATACTTTCTTCCATTAGTGTGCCTCCAAGATCATTGCCACCGCATAGCAGGGCAACCTGTGCAAGCTTCTTTCCAAGTTTTACCCAGCTTACCTGAATATTCTCGATGTGAGTGTTGAGTAAAATACGTGCCAGGGAGTAGACTTTCAGGTCTTCAACTCCTGTTGTCATGAACTGGCCGTTTTTAAGTATCTCTTCCCCGATACGGTTATTGTAAGGCATGAATGGAAGTGGCACGAATTCTGTGAAACCACCGGTGTTTTTCTGGATATCGCGGATGGTGAGTATATGATCAATCCGTTCTTCCCACGTTTCCACATGTCCGTACATCATGGTGGCAGTTGTACGGATCCCTGCCTGGTGTGCGGCTGTTACTATGTCTATCCACTGCTGTCTTGTGATCTTTCTCGGGCAGATGATCTCACGTACCCGGTCTGCCAGTATCTCTGCAGCGGTCCCGGGCATGGTGTTCAATCCGTTCTTCTTAAGTTCAGTAAGAGTTTCGTCAATGGTAAGTCCACTTGATGTGGCAGCATGGTAAACTTCCATTGGTGAGAAACAGTGAGTATGAATGTGGTTGTGGTCTTCTTTTACTGCCCTGAGGATATCCAGGTAGAGGTCGAGTTTTACATCCTCCATCAATCCTCCCTGGATGCACAGCTCGGTGGCACCTGATGCAACTGCTTCATCAATTTTTTCCCTGATCTGTTCAGGTGAGAGCAGGTATCCCTTTTTATCCTTGAATGCACAAAATCCACACGTTCCAACACATTTGTCTGTGAAATTGATGTTACGGTTAACAACGTATGTGACGTTATCTCCAACTGCCTCATATCTTAGCTGGTCTGCCAGTGCATATAGTTCAAAGGGTCTCACTTCCAGTAGTTTAAGAGCATCTTCTTTGGTAGTGGTGCCCATGTATGCTCTTTCTATGATATCTTCGGGGATCATTACTGTTTCCTCTTGAATCCGTTTTTGTCGGTAAGTGTTTGTATAAGGTCGGAAAGGTTACTGCTGTACCATCCTTTCTTAATATGATGTGGATAGATCGGTAATCTTTCTTTCAGGGGTATTTTTCCTGTCATCTTCTGAAGGTCGACCACACTTGGCCATTCAGCCTCGGGATTGATCCAGTCGATGGTGGTGGGAGAAATTCCTCCAAGGTCGGTGGCTCCATTTTGTATCAGTATATGGGGTTCGATAAGGTTTGGTGCGACCTGAACAGAAACATCCTCCGGCAGTAGTTCTCTTGCGAGGGATACTGTCTGTATCATCTCTTCCTTTGTAGGTGGGATCTGATCCGCCATTGGAGTGTCTGGTTTTGGCATGAAGTTCTGGATGATGACTTCCTGGATATGTCCGAACTCCTCATGGATCGCTGCGATGGTTTCCAGGGAATGCTTCCTGTCCTCGATGCTTTCTCCGATTCCTACCAGTATGCCCGTTGTGAATGGTATCTGCAGTTCTCCGGCAGTGCGTATCATCTCGATCCGCTTTGAAGGGGCTTTCCCTGGAGATTCGCTGTGGGCTTTCAGTTCTGCAGTGGTTTCCAGCATAAGGCCCATGCTGACGTTAAGTGGCTTTAGCATCTCCAGTTCATGCCGGTCAAGAATGCCTGCATTGGTATGCGGCAATATTCCTATTTCTATGGCAAGTTCACAAAGCTTAGTGACATACTCGATGGTGCTGGAATACCCCATCTTTTCGAGTTCCTTTCTGTATTCGGGAACCTCTTCGGCATATTCTCCAAAAACAAAAAGTGCTTCAGTACATCCTGCTTCTTTTCCGTTTTTCAGGATCGGTATTATCTCCTCCACACTCATGAGGCGGGCTTCCGGATGCTCCGGATCGCGTCTGAATGTGCAGTATCCGCAACGGTTCCTGCAAATATTCGTAACAGGAATGAAAACATTGCGTGAGAATGTAACAAATTCGGGCATAATTGGTCAATGAATGAAGGAATTAGTACATAAGTTTAATCGAAGGTACATTTGTGTGTCAGATGGGATCTGTGAGGGTAAGGTTTGGTCATAACTGTCAACTTGTTTAAAAAATTAACAACGTTTTTTCATAGGTCAAGGTAAAAATAAAAGTGTAGGGGATTAGTGGGTCCCTGCTGAATATCTGTGATCAAATATTGATGAGGGTCAGTGATCCGTCATCAAAATAAGTTTTGTCAGGTTTTAATTGCCCAGAATGAGGTTCATGGTGTTCTTAACACCAAGGGCTACGCCTTCAACTTCAATTCCACCTTTGCCTTTTGCGCCATCACCAACTACGTACAGCCCTTCTATGGGTGTTGTATTGCCAATGTCTGAACCTGATGATGATCTGTTGACAGGCCAGCCGTTGTAATAGGATTGTGTAAGAAGTACTTCGTAGTCCTTGCCTGCAAAGATCTCTTCAAGATCCTTGATGCCCAGGTCTATCTCGTCCTCGAGGTAAGGGATCCTGTCCCACTGGGTTGTCTGGTGAGCCATTACAAGGTGTTTTCCTTGTGGTGCCAGGTTCGGATCAATGTTGGTGACCTCGTTAATGCCATTCACACGTCTGGCTGAGGGTGTGAACAGAACGCCTCCATGTCCGATCAAAGGTTCGTTTGCTGCAAGGCAGATCTTAACTCCTGCAGATGGTTTGACAATTTTTATCTTGTTCTGGTACTTTTTGTATTCTTCATCGGACTGTACATCTTTGCAAAGGTCGTTTGTGTAATGATGTCCGATATTGCTGAGCACAAGGTCTGCAGGATATTTTAGACCGTCTATAATGACGCCTGAAGCTTTTCCATCTTCGATGATGATCTCTGAGACTTCTTTGTCCGTGTGTATGGTTCCACCATTGTTCCTGACGACATCCGCCAGCGCATCAGTAACAGCTTTACATCCTCCAATTGGTACTCCGGGACCACCGTGGCGGTACAGGTTCTCAAATATCTCAAATGCTTCTTCCACAGGAACATCGGCTGCTTTCAGGCTAAGGGCCCAGCCGCAGAATGAGTCTGCCATTTGATGTGCAAGAGGTTCATCGAGGTGCTTTGAAAGCCATTCTGCAAAGGAGCAGTCCCTGGGGGGATTTCTCCTGGTGTTCATCATGAAATATGCAAGTTTTATCCTGTTCCAGATTGAGAATACCTTTCCGAACTTTCCAAAGGGTAAGTCTTCATAAATGTTGTTGTCAATGTCTTCGAAAATGCGCATGAAAGCCTTTCCTTCATCGCGCTTGATGGTAACATCTGCGCCCACTTCCTCGAGGAGCTGTGCCAATGGTCCGGTAGGTCCATGTGGTAACATGTGTAGTGCGCCTGTGGTCAGTTGGTACCCTTTGATATCAATATTGGTGAACCTGCCTCCTGTCATGGGCAAGCGCTCAAATACCTCTACTTCATACCCTGCTCCTGACAATTTTGCTGCGCTTAGCAAACCGCCAAGTCCCGCGCCTATTACTATGACCTTCATTCAGCTACCTCTATAGCTTTCATGGGGCAGTACGCTGCACATATCCCACATTCTACGCATTTGTCTGTGATATATGCCTTACTTTTAACAATGATCGCATCTTTCTTACAAAATGCAGTGCACTGGCCACATCCAACACAGTTTTCATTGACTTTCATTAATTTCCCTCGAGTTTTGTTCTTTTAATTCCTTCAATGCTCAAAAGGATTTTGTTCAATTCATATGTCAGTAATTAATTGAAGCTTCATATTTTGTCCTGCTCTTTTGTAGTATTCTTTAAGTAATTATTAATATTGAAATGCCATATTATCTTATAGTTATTATTTTGGGTATCTGGTTTGATTCTCTTCTTTTCTTAACTTCTGCTAGTGTCAACTTTAAATTGTTCATTAACAATAATGACAATCTATTTATACTAAACATGCTAACATCTAGTATGGTGATTTTATGTCCACGGAAACGATACAAGTAGTAGCTCGTAAAGACGGTGAATTGATTTCAAAGAAGTTCAAGGCCGCACCCTATGAATTCACTATCGCCACCCGTGCGAAGTGGGGGATGATGATCTCCGAGGAGGATGTAGAACTCCGTGCCGGCGAATACAAGAAGATCGCTATTCAGGAGGTCACATTGGATGCGGATACTCTCGCAATTCCGTGTGCTTTTACTTACCATGCGGTAGCTTCTGTCCTGAAGGTAGCTTCCAAGGAAGGTAACTGCCTCGTTGAGAAGCCAAGAACGATCAAATATGTCTATGTTTTCGGGCAGGAAACAGGAAAGGTTCGGGCAGGAGATCTGCTTGGTGTGCTTAACATCTTCCCGATCATGTTCACAAGGGAAGCTATGAAGCCTGTACTGATCAAATAAGAATAACTGCAGGGGGTGTCCTATATGGAAAAATGTGTGATCTGCGGAGAAGATCAGGACTATAAGCAATATGAGGGCTATAATATCTGTACTGCATGTGCAGATATCATGGAAGATGTAATGGGCGAGTATTTCATGAAGACTGTGCAGGATGCTTCAAAGCCAAAAGCACATGAGGGCTATCTGCACTATCTGGACAATACTACCCGCTATGTAAGCGATTATAAGAAGATAACCTCTAAATCGCATAAATATGCAAAAGGTGTGACTGAGCGTGCTGAAGATGCTATTCAGGAAAGCAAGAACCCTTCTAAACAGCGTTATTTTGAGCGCATGCATGAAGTTCTTGACTGGCTTGAGCAGACTCCTCAGTTCTATCATTACTACTTTAAGGAGCACTATATGTGCCCCAGTTGCGGCTCATCCATCTTTGACAAGTATGAATCGGAAGAAGTTGGTGAATGGCTTGTTATTTCCTGTTCAAACTGTGGTGCCATGATCAAGAAATACTTCTCACCTAAACTGGTCTGATGGTTGGAGGAGCAGGGCATCACCTGCTTCTCAGCATTCTTATTTTAATGACTATTTTTTTGATCAGCTTTTTTATCATTTCTATTATTTATTGCAAATTTCGTTTATTATAACTTAAAATAGAAATATATATTATCTATTTTATTCTTTAATTATGTATACTGCCTATTCTATATATCGTCATGTTTTATCATGAATGACTAGTATTTGGAAATAGTTATATAGAGAATACTATATCTACGATTGTAATATCTACGATTAGTAATCATCAGGTGATTCATCATGTCAGTAATAATCGATAGTAGCAATATTATCAATAGTTACATTCCGGTTGCTGTGTTTCTTGTTGTTTCGCTTCTGATGCCACCTGCAACAATGGCTATGGTCAAGTTGTTGAGCCCCAGAAGCAAATCACCTAATAAATATGCGACCTATGAATGTGGTTCCGATCCGTTAGGAGATGCGCGAATACAGTTCAATGTTGAGTATTATCTTTATGCGATCGCATTCGTTCTGTTCGATATCGAAGTTCTTTTCCTTTACCCATGGGCTATGGTATACATAGGCAATGGTGTCGATATGGTAACAGCGATCGTTGAGATGTTGATCTTCATTTTCGTTTTGTTGTTTGGATATGCCTACTTATGGAAGAAGGGTGCTCTTAAATGGATGAATTAAACGATAATGTACCAGTTGAGGATCAGGAAGAGTACGTGGAAGAGATTCCAGGTGTCATTACCACCACTTCCATGGCTATCACTGATTTCTTGAAAAAGACAAAAGCACAGGATGCAATAAACTGGGGTAGGAAGAACTCCCTATGGTTCATGACTCAGCCAATGGGTTGCTGTGGTGTGGAAATGATCGCTACAGGTTGTGCTCACTATGATACTGACAGGTTCGGTATCATTCCACGTAATTCCCCAAGGCATGCAGATGTCATGATCATCAGTGGATATGTGACAAGGAAGTACCTTCCTGCACTTCAGAAACTCTGGGAACAGATGGCTGCACCAAAGTGGGTAATATGCATGGGTGACTGCTCTATTAGTGGTGGTCCTTTCTATGAATCCTACAGCACAGTGCAGAACATTGACAAATTGTTCCCTATAGACGTTTTTATTCCAGGATGTCCACCAAGGCCGGAAGCCCTGCTCCAGGGATTCCTTGAGCTTCAGAAGAAGATCATGGCCAAAAAGGACCATGGAACGGATTATTGAGGTTATATCATGGATGCAAAAAGCATTATTGATTCATTGGTCAACAAGTTCCAGGATTCCCTTACGGACGCAAAGGTAGATTCTGACATAAGGATCTCTGCTTATCTGGAACCTGAAAAGATCAAAGACGTTTGCCAGTACCTGAAAGATGAACTTGCATTTGGCCATCTTTCAAGCGAAACTGCAATAGACTATCCTAAAAAGGACGAGATCGTGGTTGTTTATCACATAGCTTCATACGACCATCCTGTATTGCTTACCATTAAGGTGAAGCTTCCAAGGGATGCTCCTGAGATCGAGTCCATTGTTCCTGTCTATTGGAATGCTAACTGGTACGAAAGAGAAACTTACGAACTGTTCGGTGTTAAGTTCAACAACCACCCTGACCTCAGACAGCTTGTTCTTCCAGAGGAGCTGTTAGGGGATTGGCCTTTGAGAAAAGATTATGAAGGCTTCCCGAACACGACTGCCAGAAATTTGGTGTGAGGCTTAAATATGGATGAAAATGTAGGCCCATCAGAAATGATAGTCCACCTCGGACCACAGCACCCAATGCAGCCCGGACCTTTCAGGTTGAACCTGAGGCTTAGGGGAGAAACTGTAGTTGATGCTGAGGTCGAGTTAGGCTTCATTCACAAGGGTATTGAAAAGATTTTAGAGAGCAAGACATATCTTCAGGGTATTCCTATCGTTGATAGGATCTGCTACCTGACAGCAATGACCAACGAAGAAGCGTACGTTGGTGCTGTAGAGAAACTTGCAGACATCGAAGTTCCGGAAAGGTCCCAATATATCAGGGTCATCCTCGAGGAGCTCTCAAGACTTCAGAGCCACCTGCTTGGTATGGGTGAGTTCGGTGAGTTCATTGGTTTTGTATCAATGTTCATGTACACCATCAAGGAAAGGGAAGATATTCTGTCTTTGATGGACATGGTAACAGGAGCACGTGTTACACACACGTTCCTAAAGTACGGCGGTGTACGTGGCGATCTTCCTGAAGGATTCAGGGAAAAATCTGCTGTCATATTCGCTGGTCTTAAGGAACAGATCGCTGAATACAGGAGACTGTTCAATGGCGATGAGATCTACAAGCAGCGTTGTTTCGGGGTCGGTATCCTTGAGGCAAAGACCGCAAGGGATCTGGGTGTTTCCGGACCAGCTCTTCGTGCAACAGGTGTTGCTTTTGATATAAGGAAAGATGAACCATATCTTGTTTACAAGGACCTTGATTTCAAGGTGTGCACAGCTACAGATGGTGACATTGCAGCTCGTATCGAAGTAAGGCTCGATGAGATGTTAGAGGCTATGTACATTATAGAACAGTGCCTGGATCAGATGCCAAGTGGACCACTCTTCTATGAGGATTCCCTGTATGGTGTTAGGACCCCTACAATGAGGGTTCCTGAAGGCGATGTTTTCCACAGGGTAGAAGACCCACGTGGAGAGATGGGCTTCTATGTAGTTTCAGATGGCTCAGATAAACCTCATCGTGTAAAGATAAGGGGACCGGTCTATCCGACCATGCAGGCATTGCCTCCACTCATAACAGGAACCACTGTTGCTGATGTGGCAGCTATTGCAGGTAGTATGGACGGTTGTACCAGTGAGGCGGACAGGTGATTACAATGTCAGCAGAAAGTATTGATATTATATTCAACCCCTGGCTCCGTACTTTACTTGGCCTCTGTTTGATTGGCGCGGTTTTCGGCGGCGCAATGTTAGTTGTATGGTTCGAGCGTAAACTATCAGGTGATATCCAGTTCAGGCTTGGTCCTAAATATGTAGGTCCTTTTGGTATTTTCCAGCTTGTTGCTGATGCTATCAAACTGATGACCAAAGAAGATCTGATTCCTTCAAAAGCTGATAAGTTGCTTTTCGTTTCTGCACCAATCGCTCTTATGGGATCTGTATTCATGATGCTTGTTGCGATACCATTTGGTGCTATTGTCGTTAATGGCGTAGAGTACCCGATCGTGGCAACTGAGATGGATATAAGTCTTCTTTACATTGAAGCGGTATCTTCTATCTCTATTATCGGTGCGTTCATGTATGCATACAGTTCAAACAACAAGTACTCACTTCTGGGTGCTTTCAGGAACTTTGCAAGGATGATCGGATACGAGGTTCCACTCGGTATCACTATGGTAAGTATAGCTATCATGGTAGGTTCACTGAACATTGTTGAGATCGCACAGGCACAGAGCCCGATCTGGTTCGTATTCCTTCAACCTCTTGGTTTCCTTGTCTTCTTCGTTGCTTTGATGGCCGATATGGGACGTCTTCCATTCGACCAGAACGAGTCTGAAGAAGAACTGGTGGCAGGTTGGATCACTGAATACAGTGGTATGAGATTCGGTCTTGGTTTCTTTGCGGAATATATCCACCTGATCCTTGGTTCAATGCTTGTTGTACTATTGTTCCTCGGCGGATGGAATTTACCTGCATTCCTGACCGACATCACTATCCTTGGAATTTTCCTTCCAACATTATATTTCTTGTTGAAGGTTGCTCTTGTCATTCTCGGAATAATCATGCTGAGATGGGCAGTACCAAGGTTCAGGATCGATCAGGTTGTTGACCTTAGCTGGAAAAGACTTCTCCCATTATCATTATTGAACCTTGGATGGGCAATAATTTTGGGTATTTACCTGGGAGTGTGATACCATGGTATTGAAAAATATTGCTAGAGCTGTTAAAAACATCTACAAGCCCCCTATTACCAGAAGGTATCCTGAGGTTCCAACTGAGTTGCCTGACAGGTTCAGAGGGCTTCAAAAACTTGATAAAAGTAAATGTATAGGTTGTGGAATTTGTGCTAATACCTGCCCTAACAGTGCGATAAAGATCGTAAGGGCAAGGGTTAGTCCGGACAGTGAAAAGACAAGATGGTTCCCTGCCATTGATATCGGTCACTGTCTGTTCTGCGGTCTCTGTATTGATCAATGTCCACAGGATGCTCTTTCAAGCACAAAGGTCTACACCACAGGTGTGATCAGGTGGACACATGAGGAATTACTGTATACCCCGGACATGCTGGCACGTGAGGTTCCGGTAGGGGAGAATGGTGAGTGAAATGACAGGTATAATTGAAGGTGCCATCTTTGCTATTGTCGCTCTTACGCTAATCTCGTTAGCGATCCTGACAATAGTTTCAAGGGACATAGTACGTGCAGCACTTGCTCTCGTTCTCTCGATGTTCACAGTGGCTATCATATACATTATGCTCAATGCACAGTTCCTGGGTGTTGTCCAGATTCTTGTGTATGTAGGAGCAATCGGAGTTCTGATACTCTTCGCAGTTATGTTGACTAAGAAGAATATGGGAAGTGAGAACAATGACTAACGAACGTCCAACTATTATGGATTCAATTGTCCATCAATTCAACCCAAAGAGGCAGATCTTGAGGTTGTTGGATATGGAGGTTCCTTCAGTCGAGACCATCCTTAAGTCATTTACAAGGATGATCATTGCAGGCTTGTTCCTTGCAGTGGTACTGGTTTCACTTTATGGTACAGGATGGACAACTGTTGAACAGCTTCCCCAGAATATCGCTGATCCAAGTAACATCAAAGGATTGGGTGTCCTTATCTTTACAGACTTTGTGATACCATTCGAGATCCTTTCAGTAGTGTTACTTTCCTCACTGATAGGTGCCATCTATCTGGCAAAAGGAGATGATAACTGATGATCCCGTTAAATTGGTATCTTGGTCTTTCAGCTATCGTGTTCTCCATAGGTCTCTATGGATTTATGTCACAGAAGAACGGAATCAGGATGCTTATGTGTGTGGAACTTATGTTAAACTCCGCAAACATGAACCTGGTTGCCTTCTCAAGTTACAACGATGACATGACAGGGCAGGTATTTGCACTGTTCTCTATTGCACTGGCTGCAGCAGAAGCAGCTGTCGGATTTGCAATACTCATGTCAATTTACAGGATGCGAGATATGATCAATGTTGATAAACTTAACATACTGAGGTGGTAAAAATGGCAATGGAAAACCTTGCATTTTTAATACCACTACTTCCCGCACTTGCCTTTGTGCTTACATTCTTCCTTGGGAAGAAATTGCCATCTGGCGGTGCAATTATTCCGATCGTGGCAATCGCCATTTCATGTGTGATATCACTGGCTATCACCGTGGGTCTGTTGCAGAACCCTGAGCACGTTGTTACTCAGTCAGTTCCCTGGTTCGCAATACTCAATCTCGGAATATTGATCGACCCGCTTGCAGCGGTAATGCTTTCAATGGTCACCTTTGTGAGCCTGCTTATCCACATCTATGCTGTGGGTTACATGTCACACGACCCTGCTAAGCCAAGGTACTTTGCAGAGACCGCTCTCTTTACAGCAGCTATGCTTGGTCTGATCCTTTCAGACAACATCCTTCAGCTGTTTATTTGCTGGGAGCTTGTGGGTCTTAGCTCATACCTGCTTATCGGATTCTGGTTCCATAAACCTGGAGCAGCATCTGCTGCAAAGAAAGCATTCCTGACAACCAGGATTGGAGATGTTATGTTCCTTGCAGGTATTGTCCTGCTATTCTCAGACATATTTACAGTATACAATGGAATACTTCCGGAAGGCGTATACGTCCTTCAGTTCAGTGAAATGTTTCATTTGATCCCGGATCTTGTTGCTATTAATTCAACGATACTGGGTATGGAAGTAAGTCACCTGACACTTGTGACATTGTTGTTCTTCGGTGGTGCAGTTGGTAAGTCAGGTCAGTTCCCGCTTCATGTGTGGCTGCCTGATGCAATGGAAGGTCCAACAACCGTTTCAGCTCTTATCCACGCAGCAACAATGGTTACAGCTGGTGTCTATCTTGTAGCACGTACCTTCCCAATGTTCCTTGCAGCACCTCATTCATTGATCATCGTTGCTATCGTTGGTGCTTTCACTGCACTTTTCGCAGCAACAATGGGTATCGTAATGAACGATCTTAAGAGAGTGCTTGCTTATTCAACTGTCAGTCAGCTTGGATATATGGTTCTTGGTCTTGGTCTTGGTGCAGTAGTTGGTGCAGAAGCTGTTGGAATTTCAATGTTCCACCTCATCAACCATGCATTCTTCAAGGCATTGCTTTTCCTCTGTGCAGGAAGCGTTATCCATGCTGTTGGTACACATGATATGAGACAGCTTGGTGGCGTAGGCAAGGTCATGCCGATCACATTCGCTACAATGACCGCTGCAGCACTTGCGCTTGCAGGTTTCGGTATTCCGGGCACAGGGCTTGGATTCAGTGGTTTCCTCAGTAAGGACCCAATAATCGAGTCTGCATATCTGTATGCAACAGAAACCGGTAGCTGGATGCCATACCTCTTTGCTATTACAGCAGCATTCCTTACATCCCTGTATATCTTCAGGTTAATTTTCATGACCTTTACAGGAAAACCAAGGACAGATTATGGCGGGCATGAGTCCCCTTCATCCATGACAGTACCTCTGGCGATCCTTGCAGTTCTCGCAGTGGTATTTGGTGCACTGACAAGGACATCCTTCTATCACTTCATCGAAGAGAGCTTTGCACACATGGACGTTGAGGCGCTTGCTGAGCTTGGTGGATACCATCTCGCACACCATGGACATGAACCACTTCTTGTCCTCTGGATGCCTTTGATCGTGGCAGTTGCAGGTCTTGTCATTGCTTACCTGATCTATAACAGGAGAATTGTTGACATGAGCAGGATCGTTTCAAGGAACAACCCTGTTTACAAGTTGCTCTACAACAGGTACTACCAGCATCAGATATTCGTTGAGATCTTCTCTATAAAGATTATCTATGAGGGCTTTGCACTCGCAGGTTTCTATTCAGACAAGATGCTTGACTGGCTTGTCAACGGTACCAGTTATGTGCTTATTGAGGCAGGTGACTCCCTGAGGAAATTCCAGACAGGTGTCATACAGCACTATGCAGCAGCAGTTGTTGCAGGTGTAGGACTACTGGTCGTTCTGATCAAGTTGGTCATGGAGGTCTTCTAATGTTACCAATATTATCTTTGATCGTGCTGATACCAATTTTATTTTCAGCAGTAACATTCTTAACAAAAACAAAGGAACAGGCAAGGATATCCGCTTTAGTGGGTACTCTCATTACACTGGTCCTGACCCTCTACATGTATTTCTCATTCGACAGCACGACAGCAGCTATGCAGTTCGAGGAAATGGCAAACTGGATCCCATCCCTGGGTATCAGCTATCACCTTGGTGTTGATGGCGTTTCAATGCCTCTCATACTGCTCAATGCTATCGTGATCCCACTGTTGATCGTATATACATGGGATGATGTCAGATCAGCTCCTAACAGATTCTATGGTTTGATACTTGCAATGCAGGGAGCAGTCATTGGTGTTTTCGTATCACTTGACTTCTTCATATTCTACATCTTCTGGGAACTTACCCTTGTACCATTGTTCTTCATGGTCAATATCTGGGGTGGCTCCAACAAGAAGCATGCAGCTATCAAGTTCTTCATCTACACTCACGTTGCATCCCTTGTGATGCTTTTGGGTATCTTTGGACTGTACTTCAACGCATGGTCACTTACAGGTTCTCCGAACATGGGCATCGATCACCTGATCACCCAGTTCCAGTTCTTTGAATCCGGAATTCTCAGAGATGCAATATTCCTTGCATTGCTCTTTGGATTCATTGTGAAACTTCCTGTAGTTCCATTTCACTCCTGGTTGCCGGACGCATATTCCGAGGCACCAACCGCAGGCAGTGTGCTTTTCATACTGCTCAAGATCGGTGGATACGGACTGTTCAGGGTAATGCTTCCAATGTTACCATTCACAGCAACTCCAAGCCTTATGATCACTATCATGGGAGCTCTTGGTGCAGTGAGCATCCTTTACGGTGCATTCCTTGCACTTGCACAGAAGGACCTGAAGAGAATGATCGCATACTCCAGTATCAGTCACATGGGATACGTTACCCTTGGTTGCGCTGGTCTTGTGAGCCTCTCAGTATCCGGTGCAATGTTCCAGCAGTTCTCACACGGTTTGATCATGAGCATTCTGTTCATGTCATGCGGAGTGATCCAGACTTCAACAGGAACAAGGATCATCAACGAACTTGGTGGTCTGGCACAGAAGATGCCAAAGCTCACAGTGATAATGGTACTTGGTTTCATGGCATCACTTGGTCTGCCTGGCCTTACCGGTTTCATTGCAGAGTTCCTTGTGCTGACATTCAGTTTCATTAATGTGCCAATTTATGTGATCATTGCACTGCTGGCTATCGTGATTACAGCTGCATATCACCTGTGGGCATTGCAAAGGGCAATGTTCGGTACTTTCAATGAGAAGCTTGGTGAGATCGTGGACATCTCGTCCTACCAGACACTGTCCATGGGAATAATCGCCCTGCTTGTACTGTACTTTGGACTGAACCCAAGTCCGGTGCTGGATATGATGATAACGAATTCAGAAAAGATCGTCAGCCTTATGGCTGTAATGGGGGTGTGAGATTATGACAGATCTAATGTTACTCGCACCTGAAATAACGCTCCTGGTAACAGGACTTACTGTATTGCTGTTAGGATTATTCCTTTCAGCTCACTCTAAGAAAATACTCGGATACATAGCAACACTTGGCTGTCTCGTTGCCTTTGCGCTGACAATTAACAGCTTTGGCACCACTGCGGTCATGTTCTCGAACTCACTGAGCATTGATGCATTATCACAGTTCTTCAAGCTCGTGTTCCTCACAGTTGCGACCCTTGTGTCCATAGCATCCATCAAATACACTGATGGCAACGACCACGCTGATGAGTACTATGTACTCATGCTTTTCGCAACCATCGGTATGATGATGGTAGCATCAGCAAATGATCTCATGGTACTCTTCGTTGCATTCGAACTCGCAAGTCTTGCAACATACGGTCTTGCAGGTTTCGAGAAGAAGAACCCTGCATCCACAGAAGCTGCAATGAAGTACTTCATGATCGGATCCCTTTCAGCTGCTCTGCTGCTGCTCGGCATCGGATATGTTTACGGTGCAACAGGAACAACTAACATTCCTGAAGTTGCCCAGAACATCGGTCTGCTGGCAAGTAGTCCAATGGGAATTCTTTCCCTCGTACTGCTCATTGCAGGATTTGGTTTCAAGATCGCTCTTGTTCCATTCCACATGTGGGCACCTGACACATATCAGGGTGCACCTTCCGTGGTATCTGCACTTCTGGCAGCCGGTTCCAAGAAGATGGGTTTTGTTGCAGCTTTCAAGGTCTTTATCACAGGTCTTATTGCCCTTCAGGCAGACTGGCAGATGGCATTTGCTATCCTCGCAGTTATCACAATGACATACGGTAACATCGTGGCTCTGTCCCAGACCAGTGTAAAGCGCATGCTTGCATACTCATCCCTTGCTCAGGCAGGATACATTTCAATTGCATTTGTGGTCATGACTCCAATGGCATTGACTGGTGGTATACTCTATGCACTCTCACACGGCTTTATGAAGGCAGGAGCTTTCATTGCAACAGCTGCTGTGGTCTACATGGCAACATCAGAGAACAAGGATATACTGAAAGCTGATCATCTTGACAGCTTCAAAGGTCTTGGTAAGAGAATGCCTATAACCGCACTCTGTCTGACCATCTTTGTAATGGCATTGGCAGGTATCCCACCAACAGCAGGTTTCATGAGCAAATTTGTCCTGTTCTCATCAACAATTGAATCAGGACTTGTCTGGCTTGCAGTGATCGCTATCCTTAACAGCGCACTTTCACTGTATTACTACGCAAGAGTTGTCAGGTACATGTATGCTATGCCAGCAGAGGGTGAGAGGGTATCAGAACCAGCGCCATATGTCGTTGCACTTCTCCTTGCTGTTGTAGGTGTACTTGCAATTGGCTTCTGGCCGGAACCATTTGTGAACATGGCAATGGAAGCTGCAAAAGTTTTAATCCCAGGAGGAATTTAAAATGGCAGATTGTGATCTTTGCGGAGTAGCAATTCCCACAGTATGCCCGGTAAAGGTGTTCTCGCCAAAGTTCGATATCTCCTATCCTGAAGGCGTATGGAAAGGTCTCTGTGGCGGTTGTCTTGAGAAAGCTAAAAAGGCTCATGACGAGGCTACCGAAAGCAAAGCTGCAGGTACATTTGGTAAATGTGATCTTTGCGGAACAAAAGCACAGTTGCAGGATGTTGAGATAAACATCCCCTCCTTCTCAAAAGGTTATGAGATCGAGAGGAAAAAGATCTGCATGAAATGCCTTGAGCAGAGCAGTGAAGCCTATGAAAATAAGGACGAACTGTTAGGTGAACATCACTAAAGGTCAGTCTGACTGACCTTTCTTTTCTTCTTTTTTGATATTATTTTGATTATTTTTGTGTTCGTTGTCTCTTTTGATCGACCTTTCTGGTTCAACTTTCTACCCTATAGCTTAGATCCTTGCTATGGATAACAATACGATCAAAAGTATGAATCTAACAAGCATGCTCATTCCAGTCGAAAATGCTACGATCCTCAATCCGATCTTTGGTCCAAAAATAGAGACGTAACGTGGAATTATCGCCCTGACACTGAAGATGGGTAGCATGAACATGCTTCCAAGCATCAGTACTATCATTGCCTGCAGGTGTGATATTCCTCCATCACTGATCATAGGTCCAAGCAGTGATACTCCAAGGATAGGACTTGCGACATATGTTGTAAGGGGGATTATACTCTCAGGTGGTATGCCAAAAATGTCTGCAAGTGGGAGGACGTTGAACATTTCAAAGACTCCTCTGTCCCTTAAAGCAAAGACCAAAGTTGTCATTGTCAGGTAAATAATCGCTATCTTTGTGAAAAGACGCTTCTGCCTTCGGAATGCTTTTCCAATAGCATCTTTTACATGTGGACGTTCTGCTTTTTCAGGCTTAGGTACTGAACACGTGTGTTCCTTAAACCAGATCCTGCTCAGGATGATGACAACAGATACCTTCACAAAGGCACTGAGTATGAAGACCATCACATAGAATCCACCTACAACAGGTCCCAGTGCAGGAAGTACGATAGGTATCTGGTAGGTCAATATCTCTCTTATGTATGCAGGTGTGCTGTTCAGGATCGCACAAAGCATTGTTTCACGATCATCAAGACATCCTTCGTCCTTAATTTTCACAACCATGCTGTTCGCTGCGACGGTTGATCCAAGTGATACAAGGAACGCAGATGCACAGGATTGTGGGAGGTGAGTATGCTTGAAAAGAGGTTCTGTGAACCTTGAGAACTTTTGCATGAGTCCCATCTCAATAAGGAAGCCTGTTCCAAAAAGTCCTATAAATATGGTGATTATTATGGGGAATGCAAAATCAAGCACCCTTAAAAGCAGGTCAAACATAATCTTATAATGAGAATAACTGATAGATTAATCTATTTGATTGAAGTTATTATATTTTTATGAAAACCAAAACCTTGATATGAATTGTAATGCTTTTTTGTCTGGTGATCGTAAATGAAGAAAGATCTCATGGATATTCTGGCATGTCCTATCTGTAAAGGTGATCTTGTCCTGAATATTTCAAAAGAAGATGAAAAGGAAATTATCTCTGGAACACTCTATTGCTCAAAATGTAACGAGTATTTCCCTATTGAGGATGGCATCCCTAACATGCTCCCTCCTGAGCTGAGGGAATGATATAAAAAGGAATGATCTATAAACGAGGCTGAGCACACTTGCAACAGGTACATATAAACCGTCTTGGTGTTAATTCCATTGAGTTTGAATCCAATATAGTGGATATACCCTTATCTCCCGGTGGAGAACACAGTTTTGAGATCGTGATCATAAATTACGGTTCACCGACCCATGTACATTTATCTGCCAGCGATGAACTTCAGGATAACCTTACATTCCTGGAGGATAATCCCTATGTTTCACATGAGGAATATATACCTGTCATTGCACGCATTCCTTTTGACGGTCGCCTTTTGAACAAAGGTATGATCTTTGTAACTGTGGGGTATGGTTCAAAAACAGAAAGTTTCACTATAAATATCGGAATGTCGGATACTAACAATGTTCCTGCTCTGATCGATATAGATGAAAGGTTGTCGTCCCCTGCTCCGGTTATGACCACAAATAAAAAGACAAATTCCGGAAGTCATTTATCAGATATATTTACAGGCATCTCCGAGTCTTTTATTCATATGTTTGACACACGGAATCTTGTACTGTTCTCAGCTTTAATTATTATTTTAGCTCTGATCTACATAGCTGTACGCCTGGTATCAGGCAATAATATGGAAATTGGATTTGAGGTCGGCTTTTATACAGCATTAGCTTTTACCATAGTATTCACATCTTTAATCGCTTACCTGTTAACGCGGCTTCCAATATTTAAAAATAAATGAGGTAGTTGAATTCACATGAAATATATCATCGTCACCGGTGGAGTTATGAGTGGTCTGGGGAAAGGGATCACCACAGCATCTGTCGGCAGAAATCTAAAAAATAAAGGTTACAATGTTACCGCCATAAAGATCGACCCTTACATCAATATTGATGCAGGTACCATGAGTCCTTATCAGCATGGTGAGGTCTATGTCCTGAAGGACGGTGGTGAAGTTGATCTTGATCTTGGAAATTATGAACGTTTCCTTGATACTGAACTTACAAGGGATCACAACCTGACCACCGGTAAGATCTATGAGGCAGTCATAAACAAAGAGCGCAGAGGGGAATATCTTGGCAAGACCGTACAGATCATTCCTCACATAACCAATGAGATCAAGGAGCGCATACGCAGGATAGCAGCAAAGAGCGGTGCAGATGTCTGTTTAATTGAGGTAGGAGGTACTGTTGGTGATATCGAAAGCATGCCATTCCTTGAAGCATTGAGGCAGATGTATCGGGAAGAATCTCCTGAGAACATTGCGTTCCTTCATGTGACCCTGGTTCCCATGGATTCACAGGGCGACCAGAAAACAAAACCCACACAGCATTCTGTTAAGGAGCTAAGGGAATTGGGTCTCACTCCACATGTGATAGTTGCAAGGTGCAAAAGTGCTCTTATGGAAAGCACCCGTTCCAAGATCGCCCTTTTCTGTGATGTTCCGGTCGAAGCGGTCATCAGTGCCCACGATTCTGCGGACATCTATGAGGTCCCACTCCAGCTGGAGAAAGAAGGTCTCAGTGATTTCCTTTTAAAGAAACTTGATCTGAAGTCCACTCTGGAAGATACAAAGTGGGAAGAGATGGTTCAGAGGATGAACAACCCGACAGGTAATGTTAAGGTTGCAATTGTTGGAAAATACACTCACCTTGAAGATTCCTACATAAGCATTGTGGAATCTCTTAAACACGGTGCTATTGAATGTGGTTGCAAGTTCGATATAACCTGGTTTGACGCAGAAGCCTTTGATGATGTCCCAAAAGGTGTTGAGGATCTGGCTGGTTTTGATGGAATCCTTGTCCCTGGCGGATTCGGAGAACGTGGTACTGAAGGCAAGATACTCTCTATCAAATTTGCAAGGGAGAACAACATACCTTACCTTGGACTCTGTCTTGGTATGCAGCTTGCAGTGATCGAGTTTGCAAGGAATGTAGTCGGACTGGAAGGTGCAAACAGCAGCGAGTTCGAAGAGGCTACCCCTTACCCTGTTATAGACTTGCTACCTGAACAGGAAAATATAGTAGATATGGGTGCAACAATGCGCCTTGGTGACTATGAAGCCACTCTCAGGGAAGGTTCACTTGCAGAGAAAATATATGGTGAAAACATAATTATCGAGCGTCACAGGCATAGGTATGAGGTCAATCCAAACTATGTTGATCGTATTGAGGAATCTGGTATGATCTTCTCCGGAAAGAACAAGAACAGGATGGAGATTGCAGAAGTGCCTGCAAATGATTTCTATTTTGCATCCCAGTTCCATCCGGAATTCAGGTCCAGACCTGGAAGGCCATCCCCGCCGTTCAAGGCATTTATGGATGCAATGCTTAAAAAGAGCAAGGAAAGAAAGGACTGATCAAAAGATCATTCCTTTTCTCATTTTCATTTTTACTTCTATTCTTATATTTCTACTTATACTGATTTCAGATCGGATCTCTTATTTTATTTAAGTTTGGTCTTCGATCTTATTTTTGTATCTTTATCCGCTCAGCTCATTCTTGAAGGTTCCACTTTCATGTATTCTCTCAGAACAGTTGTAGCGTAGCTTCCCTTTGGAAGACTAAAATCAAGTTTAACGCTGTATTTTCCAGCGTTCAGTTCATCTTCACTGATACTATATTGCGGATCCACTCCAAGTAAGATCTCGCGTCGAAGGCCTTTAGATCCCATCTTCTCCATGGAGGGCACTTTAAATCCTTCAAAAGGCACATCCAGCTTTTCCAGCACATCTCTTTCGATCTCTCCTGGAACCCCGGATGCGATCTTCGTGTCATAACCGATAAGTGGAGCTGTTACAAATGCCCTTTTCCTTTTGACAAGATTGTTCATGCCGTCGATGTTATCCTCGGTGACTCTTTCAATACGGGAATTGTCAGGCAGTCCTGCCTTATTCTTGAAGCAGACAATATCTCCCACCACAGCTTTGTTAAGTGGCAGACCTTTCTTTATGCGCTGGCAAATAATGGTATTGTAGATGTATGACTGGTATGCGTGGACGAACATTTTCCTGATGTTCATCGGTAAGGTCTCAATAGCTCCGGCGAAATCCTCCGGTTTGGTGACCAGATGGTGCATCATAGCACGCTCATACCTCAGTTGTAAAGGGTAGCCTTTCAATCCTTCAACATAATTCCGTTCTTTATAGACCATTTCCCGTACTTCTCTTGTTTCTTCCGGCTCATCGGGATAGGCAGCTGCTATATAGTCGATAGCTGCTTTTTCGATATCTCCTCTTACGATGGATTCGCCGACAACATGGGTGATGGGACGGAATGCACCGAAACGCTGTATCCCAAAGAAGTTAGGGACTCCCCCCTGCTCCTTTATGGATTCCGTGGTCTGTTGCATTCTGCTTTCCAGCTCATCCTTCTCAAGATCTATCTCCCTTACAGTGATCACGAACTCGTTTCCTGTAAGGTCCCCAAGCTCCACACTCCTGTTAGATCTTCCCAGGACTTTTAGTTCAACATCCTTGAGATTTATCTTTTCGACCTTTTCCTCAGGGACATCGTAAATGCTTATCTTTTGCGTTGTAACAGCTCTCTTATCCTTGGTACCTGCAAAACCAATTCGTTTCTGGCTGATCCCCAGTATTCTTGAGATATCCCTTATCAGATGGTGTGTTTCCCAATTATGTTTGGTAAGCTCAACAATGAGGTATTTTCCTTCATCTCCCTCTTCCCGATTTGTGATCTCAATGACTCCGAAATCCTCTATCTGTCTTCGAAGTGCTCCTCCTATGCCGGGCGTATTGCTGGTGTAAAGTTCAATTCCTATCTGTTCTTCTACAGGTGGGACTTTGTACATGTTTTTCTCCTTCAGTCGGGAATAATATCTATTATATTAACTGTTTCTGTATTCGTAAAGATCCAGGCATCATCTGTTGGCATTCCTCCGGCCGGGAGGTCTCCTGCATAAAGGCCGGATGTTGTATCCAGTATCAGCCATGATCCATATTCGTCGGTTGTATAATAAACGGGAACACATTCATAGTATTTTTTCACTGCATCAATGTTATTCCTTGCTTCATCATCTTTTCCTATATATACGGTTGTAAAAGCATGATTGTCGGTAAAGTACATTCGGGTACTTCCGCCAATGGCTTCTATAAGGGAAGAAAGCAGGATGGCCGAATCGTCACAGTCACCGGCACGGACTTTCAGTGTTTCATCAGGCGTAGCCCAATAATCCTCTCCTCTGGGGTCGCTCATGTATTTGATCTCGCTCTTCACATGGTCGAAAAGTGAACATACCTGGTATATGTTGTACTCTCCCGGATATGCCATTGCACCAGAGGAGGCAAGTGCACGGACTTCTTCACTTCTTGGGTCCACCTTGTTATTTGTGATGGTGAATAACGGTTCTTCGTTAGACATGTACTCTATAGTAGTTTCATTAACTATGGGCATTACTTCAAGACTGATCTCTTCCAAAAATTGTAATCCATAATCATACCATTGGCCAGAGCTCGTTCCGGCAAGGATCCCAAATCCAAGTTTCATGTCTATGGATTCGGCATTCTCCGGAATATCAATGCAGATGAACCCGATCTTTTCTTTTTCGCCAGGCTCTATAGTATGTCCTGTTTCCTGTCCCTTATATTTTTTATCAGCTAATTCGATACCATAGCTATAAACGAAAATAGGTGTGTCTTCCCTGTTCTCAACAAAGACCTCTATTGTTGCGGGACTGTTCTCATAGAAATTAGTGTAGTAGTATGAAGTAGCGATCTCCAATGCAGGAGAACTGGTCGAGGTGGCATGAGGTTTGTCCTCGACATGGTCAGCTTTCTCATAAACTACCTTTGGAACGGTCAGTTCTTCGGCATCGACAACAATTTTGCTCATGTCGCCTGTAAAATAGTTGTATATGGGCAGCTCTTGTATGTCCTGGGAATCAATTGGGATGTTGGATATAGCAAATGCACCTATTGAAATCACTATCAGGAAATATGCTATGGTTATTAACAGGCAGTGACGACATACCATTGCTTTGCCTCATAAAGGTTATAACAATTTCAAGGAACCTGTGATCTTGTCAATAGCTTCTGCTTTTGCCGGTCCGATCCCAAGGACAGTTACCGTTCCAGGTGCTATCTCGGTAAGGCCTGCATCTGTGATCAATGCTGTAGCCAATCCTTCACGTCTTGCTTTTTCCTTAAGTTCAAAGAGGTCCTGAAGTTTCTCTGCTCTTAATACTACTTTCTTTTGTCCTCCCTCTTTCCATTTTTCAAGGTCGGAACGTCCTGCCCATTCTGCAGCTGATACAGCAGCGTGGGCTACCTGTACTGCAAGTTTCCCTTTTGAGAGCTTAAGGTCATCCCTGATCACGATACACTGTTTATATTCTGCCATTTGAAAGTTCCCCGATAAATATGAATTATTATGTTATATCTCTTTGATAACATCCTTTATGATATCATCAGCAGCATTAATTCCCCATGCCTTATATATCCCTGCCACCGAGGGTGTGCCATTGACTTCTAATATGAGGCTCTTGTCTACTTTATTATCACTTGTATCTCTCTTTTCTACAAGGTCAACTCCTGCAAAGAAAGCCCCGATAGCTCCGGCAGCCTTTATGCAGATCTCTTCCTGTTCCGTGGATAATTTGCATTGTGATACAGATCCGCCCTGGCTTATATTGTTGATCCATGATCCTTCCGGTGCAGTCCTGTATATCGCACCGATGAGTTTTCCATTAACAACAAATGCCCGGATATCCCTGCCCGGATTCTCGATAAATTCCTGTATGTATAACATTCCTCTCTGTTCCAGAAGCTGATCGATCTGTTCCGGAACAAGTTTTTTCTGCTTTGTTCCATTGGTGGGAATGTCCATACCGTTCTTTATCCTGTGGATTCCCATGCCCTTATATCCAAAAACAGGCTTTACAACGGCATCCTTCATTTCTTCGAGTACTTCCATTGCACTTTCAGTATCCTGGACAACCTTTGTTCTTGGGATGGGAAGTCCTCTGTTGGACAGCAGACAGGATGCATAATATTTGTTAGCAGCATTTTGGATCGCAGAGGGTGAATTTACAACAAGTACTCCTTCTTCCTCGAGCTGTCTGAGTATGTCGAAGCGGAAAGACACTCCCTCGAATGCTCCTGCACCGACATCTCTCACAACGATGGCATCGAATTGCAGCGGATCTGTCTTTCCGATATGCCACTCAGTTCGACCTCCGGTTGATACTTCTGCTTTCTGAAGGTCCATGATCTGATGCCCGATCTTGTTCTTTTGGCAAGCTTTTCCAAAGGCAATAGCTGTCGGATCTTCAGGATCTGTTACAATGATCCCTATCTTTTTCATTATAAATAACTAATATTAAAAGTACATCAAGATGTCGCAAAATATAGTTGGATGCACTAAACTAATCCAGAAAGTTTATACGGGCAATTATCCATCTATTAATGGGTGATAAATCTTGGATGTTCTATGGCTGGACCAGAACGATGTCAGGTCTTTACTTAATATTCCTGATGCAATGGATGCTGTTGAGAAAGCATTTGAACAGCATGGTAGGAAGAAAGTTCAGATGCCTCCTAAATCCTATTTGTATTTTGAACGTCACAATGGTGATCTGCGTACGATGCCTGCATATCTTGAAGAGCAGGACGTGGCAGGTGTGAAGATCGTGAATGTCCATCCGGATAATCGTCAGAAAGGGTTGCCTACGGTCATGGCACTTTTCATCCTGAACTCTACTGAAACAGGTGCCCCACTTGCTGTTATGGATGCTACTTATTTGACAGACATCAGAACCGGTGCAGCAGGTGGCATTGCAGCAAAACATCTTGCACGTCCGGAATCCCGTGTAGTAGGAATTGTGGGATCCGGTAATCAGGCAAGAACGCAATTACTTGCTATAGCTAATGTTTTCGATCTTGAAGAGGTCAAGGTCTATAGTAAACACAGAGATCGTGCTGAACAATTTAAGCAGGAGATGGAGTGTAAAGCAGGCTGTGTTATTACTGCCTGCTCATCAATAGAGGATGTGTGCGATTGTGACATCCTTGTCACTGTAACTCCTGTAAGGGAACCCATAGTGAAGCGAGAGTGGATCAAACCAGGCACTCATATTAATGCAATTGGTGCTGATGCTGCAGGTAAGGAAGAACTTGAGGCTTCTATATTAGTACAATCTCGGGTATTTGTGGATGATATTGCTCAGGCATCGCATTCCGGGGAGGTCAATGTTCCTTTATCTAGTGGAGTTATTGAGGTTGAAAATATCTGCTGTGAGCTTGGTGAAGTTATCGCAGGGATAAAACCCGGAAGGCTGGGTGATTCAGATATAACGTTATTTGATTCTACAGGTCTTGCGATACAAGATGTTGCAACTGCACTTCTTGTCTACAATGCAGCAAAGGAGAGATTTGTAGGCAAAAAGTTGTCTATGTTCTAATGGCAGGAGAACGTGCCGCATCTCATTTGATAAAGCCTTTCAGAGTTCAAAACATAAGGAATTTACGTGTTGATTCTTCTATCTTTTTTAGTTTTTTAATATTTGTTCAAATCTTGATCTTGTGAATTAGTATTCCTTTATTTTTTCCTAATTAGATTTCAGTCTTTATGCATGTGGTTTGCTTTATTCTGATTATTATTTAAAATTCACAAAAATCATCATAATGATAATTATTATACATCGATGCATAGATATATTTATATATAGATATATTTTATACCTCTGATTATATACTATAATACAAAAGGTGGCGGTTCGGTATGCATCCAATAATTAAACCATTAGGTATCCTACTAATGATCACTTTGCTAATGAGTGGTCTCACAAGTATTTCAACTAATTCACCGGGACTTGCTCCCGATCCAACAGATGATCGACATGAGAGTAAATACTCTGAATGGGAGGGTGCTTTTGTCGTCTCAAAGGATGGGGGAATTAGTATGGCAAGGTCCAGTGGTTTCGTTGGTGGCGGAGAAACTGATACTGAGGACGATAAAGTGTCTATCACTATTGAGAAATCCACGAATGGTTCTGACAGCGATACTGCTCCCGGTCTAGAGCTTCTGACTGGAACTACGGTCGAATGGACTTATGAGGTAGCCAACAACGGTGACCTGCCTCTTCAGAATGTTGTTGTTTCAGACAATGATAGCACCGTTGATCCAATTTACTTAAGTGGAGATGCTAACGGTAATGGTGTTCTTGATTCGGGTGAGTTCTGGCTTTACAATGCTACGGGTATAACCAAGGAAGGTCAGTACTCTAACATTGGTAATGTCACAGCTTACCATGGAAATACTATGTTATATGCTGAAGATTACAGCCACTACTTCGGTTTTACCGAACCTGTCTTCGAAGCTTCACCCGATATTGACCTTGAGAAGCATACCAATGGTCATGATAGCGATACTGCCCCTGGTCTTTCTATCCTTGCAGGTTCTCCTGTCGAGTGGACCTATTATGTTAACAACACTGGTAATGTGAATCTTAGTGTTCCTGATCTGTTCGATAACAGAACCTCTATCAGCGCAGATCCAATCTCTGGTGATGATGGTGATGGCGTCTTTGAACCTGGTGAGGTGTGGGTCTATAATGCATCCGGTTTTGCTACTGAAGGTCAGTATGTGAACTTTGCTAACGTCACTGCTTCATATAATAATGAATTAGTCCACGATGAGGATCTGAGTCACTACTTCGGTGTGAATGCATCAATTGATATCGAGAAGTTCACTGATGGTCATGACGTTGATGGACCAATAGGTCCATATCTATTGTTTGGTTATCCGGTTGAATGGACCTATAATGTGACAAACACAGGAAATGTAAATCTTACTATTCAGGACGTTTCAGACAACAGAACGTCTGTTAGTGAATATCCGATTAATGTGGATGACAATGGCATATTTGAACCAGGTGAAGTTTGGGTTTATAATGCCAGTGGAGAGGTTATCCTGGGCCAGTATTGCAATATTGGAAATGTAACTGCATCTTACGGAGAGTTCATAGCGATGGATGAGGACCTAAGCTATTACTTCGGTATCGATCATTCAGAATATGATGTTATGGTTGAAGGTCTTGGTTATTGGAAAAAGGAAACAAATTGGGATAATTGGTCAATTGAAGAAGTAACTGTAGGTGATGTAACTTATAGTAAATCTGCTGCAATTGTTAATATGAGTGGTAATGGGGATAATAATGAGCCGCACACTTATACCATGTTCCGACACTTGGTGACAGCTAAATTGAATGTCCTGATTGGTGTGCCATATTATCCTTATGACGACAACGGTACGCCAGTATATTTCATCGAAGAAGCAGATGAATGGATGGTTCTTTATCCACTAGGTACGAATAATTCTGTAGTAGGGGATGCATGGGACCACAACACCAGTAGTCAAATTTCTGGAAACCAACTCAAGAATTGGTTGGAGATGTATAATGAAGGAGAATTGTACATCGACCATTCTTGATCTTTAACGATGTGTCGGACGGGCAGGTTTGATATAATGACCTGTCTCTCTTCTTTTTTTATTTATAATTCAAAAGTCATCATTATGATGAGCATACAGTTCTCTATAGATATATTTATATACAAATATCGCCAATATCTTAATTGGGTACAAATGGTGGTGGTAACGAGGACTCAAGCATTTCCGAGTTTAGGTATGTTCAACAAAGAACAGGAATTTATACTGTATTTCTGACCGTATCAAATGGGATGTTGGAGATCTTTGAATTCCCGACAATTGCATTCCAGTATTAGTTTTTCGGGACTAATGCTCTGTTCCTTTTACAAAGAAAAAAATAAACCGTGGTGGTACAAATGGAGCTTGTAAAAGTATATTGTGAACATTGTGGAAGTGAGATCATTGTATATGACACTCATGTGAAAAAGCACATGTACTGTACTATACACTGTCTTGAATCCGCGGGTGGAGGTTCTTCAGGTGGCAGTAACCAAAGTGCATCGGCCTGAGGATCTTCTATATTTTTTAAAATTTATTTTTTGCAATTGTTTGTTTTTAGTTTTATCTATTTATCTGCTTTTTCTTTTTCGCCATCTTTAAATAATACTGTGGTATTACTAGGGTAATATCCTATTATTTCTTTGGAGTTTCCTCATGAGATCTGTAACATTAATGAGCAGTGGTCTTGATTCTGTATCTGCTCTTGCAATTGCAAAAAAGTCCTCCGATGTGGTCCTTGCCCTAACGTTCGATTATGGGCAACGCTCTGTCAGGAGGGAGATCGATTATTCAAAAGCAATTTGTGATCATTATGGTATAGAGCACAGGATCATCCCTCTGGACTGGTTAAAGGATATTACGAACACATCCCTTGTGAATGAGGAAGTGGATGTTCCTGAGCTATCGGTCGATGATATTTCCGGGAAAAATGAGAGTGTTACTGAAGATTCCGCAAAGAGTGTATGGGTTCCTAACAGGAACGGTGTTTTCCTGAATATTGCAGCAAGCTTTGCTGAAAGCTATGATTGCGATAATGTTATTGCAGGATTCAACGGGGAGGAAGCAAAAACATTCCCTGATAACTCCAAAGAGTTCGTTGATGCTTCTGACAGGTGTTTTTCCTATTCTACTGCAAATGGTGTGGAGGTCCTTGCACCTCTTATCGATATGGACAAGAAATCCATTGTATTTGAAGCAATTGAGGCAGAGGCGCCACTGGGGTGGAGCTGGAGCTGTTACCACGGTGAAGATAAGCCATGCGGTGTATGTGAAAGCTGCGTAAGGCGTGCACGTGCTTTCCATGAAGCTGGTCTGAAGGATCCCCTTATGGTAAGGCTGGGGCTGGATGTTTAAAGATAATAAAGGTGCTTATTATGGAAAGTATTATTCTTGATGAAAAAACGGATTATGACGGAAGCCAGATCTCTTCTTTGTGGGCATACAACCTGAAAGGTATCCAGCAGGACTCCATCGTTGCTTTCAGAGGTGGCTGTGATGTGAAGCTCGAGCATATGATCGACCTTGAGGATAAGAGGATGGGTGATTCCATTTACTCTACTGATATGCTTCATTTCCTCATAGAACACTTTGACTCTACTGATCTTAAGCTCGTCTATGCAAGGCAGAGGTTGTTCACTGCGATCGTTGCAGAGGCACTTCTGGATGGTGGTATCACGACAACAAGGCAGGGAGACGATCTTTTTGTGAATGGAAAAAAGCTGACAATCTCCATTGCAAGCACTTCTGCGGTATCTCAGAAGATCCACTTCGGGATCAATGTTTTTCATGATTTTTATGGAAATCTTACAGATAACGGGCTCGATGAGGCAAAGGCAGTCGGACTTCTCGGGGATATAGCGAACAGATATGTGGCCGAGTTCGAAGATATCGAAAAGGACCTTCGCAAGTCCCGGCCACTGGATGTGGTATGATGCAGGTACCGATCAGTGAGATATTCTGCTCTGTTCAGGGTGAAGGTCCCCATGTGGGCGTGAGGCAGGCTTTCGTAAGGTTCGTCGGATGCAATCTCAACTGTTCTTATTGTGACACGAATGTTGAGAGGCCGGCTTTCTGTAACTTTGAAAAGGTCCCCGGGACGAACGAATTCCAGGAATTGCCAAATCCTCTTGATGTGGAAACTGTCAGTGAGCTGCTGAACAGTTATGAGAACGTCCATTCGATATCACTTACAGGCGGAGAACCTCTCCTCGAGGCAGATTTCATTGCAGAGATGGATGTTTCAAGGCCACTTTACCTGGAGTCCAATATGACCCTTCCGGATATGGCAAAGAAGATCAGTGACAAAGTTTCCTATGTTTCAGGGGACGTAAAGCTTATTGATGAGTTCGAAGGTGAGGATTTTGAATCCCATCTCGAAAGGACATTCGAGTGCTTCCGAACTCTACGGAACACAAAGGATCGGGAGTGTTTCTGTAAACTGGTCATTACAAAGAACACAGCTGTCGATGACATATTGAATATTGTTGATTCAATTTCAGGATATGTGTCCTGCGTGGTACTTCAGCCGGTTACTCAGAAGCATTTTGCTCCTGAAATTAATTTTATGCTCAAACTACAGAACGATCTGCTTGATTCAATAGATACGTTGATAATTCCTCAAACACATAAGATGTGGGGTTGTTTATAATGACAAAAATGAGACTTGGAATAATAGAATACATAGATAGTGCACACTATTTGCCTGAACATGAGACCTGTGGTATCGTCCATGGTCACACCTATAAGATAGAGATCGTTCTTGAGGGTGAGAAAAAGGAAAACGGAATGGTCATGGATTTCTATGAGATCAAGAAGACCGTACGTGAGATCCTTAAGAAGTATGACCACAAACTCCTAAATGATATTCTCCAATTCCCGAGTGCAGAGAACATGTGTGAGCACATTCATGCAGACCTTTCAGAAAATCTTGGTTATCCGCTTTCTGTGAAGGTATGGGAAGGGCATGGTAAGTGGTGTGAACTGAATGGTTTGGAGTGATCTCTCCACAACCTATATCTATAACGGTTCTAATTGAATTGCAGACTTCATATTATTTATTCTGGAGGAGAAACTTTGCCTGATACTGATAAAATCCCTGAGGAATGTCACGATGAGAATGGCGTTGATCTTGATGTTATGAGGAAGATCTCAGAACATCCTTGTTATAATAAAGAAGCACAGCACAAATATGGTCGTATCCACCTGGCTGTAGCTCCGAAGTGCAATATACAGTGCAATTATTGTGACCGCAAGTTCGATTGTGTCAATGAGAGTCGCCCAGGTGTAACAAGTGAAGTATTGACTCCCCAGGAAGCATTAGAAAAGACAAGGAATGTTCTCAAGGATTATCCTTTCATTAAGGTAGTTGCAGTAGCAGGTCCTGGCGATCCTCTTGCTAACGATGAGACCTTTGAGACCCTTGAACTCATTAAGAAAGAGTTCCCTGATGTGACCCTTTGCCTTAGTACAAACGGACTGGCACTTCCTGATAAGATCGATGATCTTCTAAGGGTTGGTGTCAGCACACTGACTGTTACCCTTAATGCGATCGATCCTGAGATCCAGGCAAAGATCGTGGACCATATAGCTTATAAAGGAAAGTCCTACACAGGCGTGGAAGCTGCAGAGATCCTGATACATAATCAACTTGAAGGCATCAAGATGGCAGTTGAGGCCGGACTTGTTGTTAAGATCAATACGGTGCTTATAGCTGAGATCAATAAGGACCACATTTTAGAGGTTGCAAAGAAAGTGCGTGAGCTTGGTGTCTTTATCATGAACATCATGCCTCTTATCTGTCAGGCAAAGTTTGCGGACATGGAAGCACCTTCTGAGAAACAGCGTAAGGATGTGCAGGCTATCTGTGAGCCTTATGTGCAGCAAATGCGCCACTGTCGCCAGTGCAGGTCTGATGCATATGGTCTTCTGGGCAAGGACCTCTCTCAGATGAGCGAGGAGCGCAGGAACGTTATCAAGATGGAGTCTATCAAAAAGAAGGAACATGAAGAATGATCTTCTTCTGTTCTGCCTGAACTACACAAGGGGGATGATATACTTGGATATTGAACAACTGGCTACAAACCTTCGAAACTTTGAAGGTGTGACCCGCAAGAAACCAATAGCTGACATTGTCAATATGTTTGATGAAGTGCGCAGCGAATATGGCGAGACCATCGTGGATTTCGGAGATGATGCCGCGGTACTCGATACTGGCGGGGATGAGGTCATACTGTTCGCTGCTGACGCGATATGGGGAAGGATAGCGCTTGAGAGCCCCTGGTGGACAGGATACACATCCGTAGTTGTGAATGTCAATGACATATCGGCAATGGGTGGAAGGCCTGTTGCAATGGTCAATGTCATGTCTTCCTGTGATACAGAAGCATGCAAAGAGATGATGCGTGGTATCAAGGATGGAGTAAAGAAGTTCGGTGTCCCCATGGTTGGGGGGCATGTTCATCCTGACACTCCATACAATTCACTTGGTGTTGCTATCATTGGTGTTGCAAAGAAGGACTGCATTGTCAGAAGCGATATGGCAAGGCCGGGAGATGCTATAATAGCTGCCTATGATATGGACGGTCGTGTAGGCAAGAATTCCCCTTACAGCTGGGATACTACATCTTTTAAGGATAACCAGACCGTTCGCGACCGTTTCCTTGTGATGCAGACCCTCGCTGAGAAGAAGCTGCTTACAGCAGGGAAGGATATCAGTAATCCGGGAACTGTGGGAACGCTTGGAATGCTGTGTGAGACCAGCAAGGTCGGTGCATCTGTGGATGTTACAAAGATACCCATGCCGGAGGGCCTTGAGCTGGAGCAGTGGCTTAAGATATATCCTGCAACCGGTTATATTTTAACTGCAAAGCCGGAGAACTGTGATGAGTGCATCCGGATATTTGAGGATGTTGGAATTACTGCGGCTGTGATCGGTGAGATCAACGATTCCAAAGAAATAGATATTTATTCAGATGGCCAGAAGGCAGTTGTCTTTGATCTTAACACTGATACCATTACAGGTATCGATATGGAAACAGAAGATATTTGATCAGAATATGGTCAGAAAATGTGAAATGAACCTGTTATCAATTCAACAGGTTCTTTTTTTTTAAAATATCAGCATTATTCAACGAATGCTTCCATTTCCTTGAAAAAGTACTGTTCTGCCTCTTTAACGACATCAAGCTTGCCTCTAAGAGCAATAACTTCTCTTTTGTCAGATTCTACAACATTAACGGTGATATGTCTTTCAACTGGCTGAAGGCCAAATTCTTCTACAATATCATAGATGATGTATGATGGTGTTCCTGGAGGCATTACAAGGTCGAAAAGCTCCTCGATATCTTCTCCAAATTCCTCTTCGAGCTCTTTATTCTCTTTCCTTTTTTCGAGGTCTTCAATTGTCAGCATTTTTGGCATTGTGATCACCTTTGTATGACAGAACTGATGGTACGTTCTACATATATAGTAATCGCTGCTTCCTATCAGCCGTTTTTTTGAAATTGGGGGACGTGTGGGTGAAAAGTTACAATATGTCTTTCCTGTTCTGTATTGCAGAAAAGTATTATATGTCCGGATGATGATTTCTTTATAGAATAATTCAGGATGAATCATTATGAGACTGATAAACCTATCTGATAATACGGGGCAGATACGTGTGGAATTTGCTGGCTGCAATATGAAATGCCCATATTGTGTGCATATCCGGCAGCCAAAGGAAGAGTATTCTATTGAGGATGTTGTGGACCTTGCAAAGGGATCTGAGAGCAAGGACGTCTATCTGGGCGGTGCGGAGCCAACCCTGCAGAAGGACCTGCTTCCCCTGATCGAAGAGCTCCATGCTGCCGGAAAGAGCATACTGCTTAAATCCAATGGAATGAAGCCGGATGTCCTTGAGAAGGCACTTCCTTTTGTCAAAGGATTTGTGATCGAGATAAAGGCACCTCTTGATGATGTTCCTGCGATCATGGAACTGACCGGCATGTCGGAGGAGCGCACTGTTAAATACATCTCTTTGCTGCGTGAATCCCTGGACATTGCAAAGCAGAAGTGGCTGAGGGTCTGGATAAGGGTGATTCCGGAGTTCGTCAATACCGATACTGTGGCTCGTATCCTGCCGGATATAGGGGATGCATCGGAGGTCATGCTGTACCAGTTCATGAGCAATCCTGATTTTGACCTGCCTTTCAAGGGTCACGATACGCCAACTCCGCAATGGGATGAGGTCAGAAAGCTTGGTGAGATGTTACTTGAAAAGGTGCAAAAGGTCAGGCTTGTGGGAGTCGGTGGAAAACTGGTTCTTGAGAAGGATTGATCTTATCAATATATCCCAAAACCAAAAGCTTCTCAAATGACTTGCCATACCGGAATATTTATTCGTGTTAATAGCTATCTGTAATACGATAGCAATGCAGGAATACAAATTAAAACGTGGTTTTTCCCCGGACATCGAAAGAATGTATGAAGAAATTGGAAAATGCTTCCCAAGCGAGATCAAACGCGAGGGTGACAAGCTTTTAGTTTCTTATGGAGTGATGACAGAACTGTCAGTCTGGATGGACGGCAAGAAGCTGGTGGTAGATACTGTTACTGACGCTTCTCTCGGCGACGACGAGATGATCCTTGACACTAACAAGCGCTTCAGGGATTTCCTTCAGCTGGCAACCGGCTACACCGCTAAGGAACGCCTTAAGCAGGCAAAGAAGGCAGTATCCAAGTAAGACCTTTTGATCCCAGGGGATATTGATCATCTGTGACATTCGTTAATAAGGAATTCCTTAAGGCACTGAAGTCCTTCGACATACCGACGTGCCTGAGGGTATGTGCAGGTACCGATGGGTCTGTAACATTCCTCCTCGAGATTATGACTCGTAAGGACGTCTCTGTGGTCACTGAAGCACAGCATCTCGTACAAGCAGACGAGGAAACCGCATCCCTCCTCGATATTGCTGTAGGGTCTGACGTAAACTACCGCCTTGTGACGCTTTTTGCAGGCGACCAGCCCTTCGTCAGGGCACTATCCCTGTCCCCAATCGAGCGTATGCCCGATGACATCCGGCAGGACCTCATGCGCGCGGATATCCCCATCGGCAAGATACTCCGAAACAGCGGCATCGAGACCCGCCGTGACTTCGACAACATCGAAATAACCGAAGATGAGCCGATTTTCGACAGCAGTAAAGCACTTTCAAGGTCATATCGCATAGTACACGACAACAACACTCTCATGTGGATAAATGAGAAGTTTCCGGTGGATGAGCGCTGGAATTTATAAACCCGACCGAAAGGTTCATAATTGATTCTGTGTATCTGGAAGCCACATCACAACCCCCCCATTTTTGAAGGTGCCTCGGTGGCTTAGGGGTATAGTGCGTCCTTGGTAAGGACGAGGTCGTGGGTTCAAATCCCACCCGAGGCTCCATTCTTATTACAAAACTATCCAGTCATTGGTTCTATTTTTACCATAATGTAGTTAATTAAGATCGGGTCTAATTTTGGTTTTGTAGAAATCCTCAAAATTTGGACGAGAATTTAAATTAACAATAATTCAAAATGTATGGCAGATATTGAGGCTTATTTCCTATGTTCACCTGTTGATGGTGATTTTGATAGGTTTTCTACAGAACCGAAATAATGATAATGGGATAAGGGGAATCAGATGAAAATAACTGACAAGTACAATGAGATAAGATCAATCCTGATCCCAGGGTTTGACGTGGGTACGCCAAAGGAGATCAATTTCGGTATTCAGTTCAGCGTATCAAAGAAACAGTTTTCCCGCGTAATAAGAATATACGATGGAAAGAAGGGAATTAAAGTTGATCTGTCCCAGTTAGGCACATCACCTGAAGCAGAAGAAATACGTATTACACTAAGAGAAGGTGTAGTACCTTCGCCTAATAATAAGAACATTTCAATTCCCGAAGAAAAGTTAACATCATCTATAGACTTGTCTGTTACAAATGGACATGGTGTAATTGGCTCTGATGAATCAGGTAAGGGTGATTTCTTTGGTCCTCTTGTGGTAGCTGCAGTAAAGACCACTCCGAAAATTGAATCAATTCTTGAGGGGATCGGTGTCAGGGATTGCAAACAGTTGAGCGATTGTCAGAACATTTCTATTGCAAAGCAGATAAAGGGCTCAATTTCAGCTGATATGTTCTCCGTGAAGATCCTTGAACCAGTTGCATACAATAAATATTATGAAAATGTTCAGAACCTGAACATTATGCTTACCGTAAACCATGTAAGTGCGATCAGAGACCTGTACCAGCAGGGCGATAGCATCATAATTGACAAGTTCGCATACCACGACAGCATGGTCGAGGATGAACTTCGCCAATGGAACATCGATGTGAAGCCTGTTCAGATACCCAGAGCAGAAGACCAGTCAATTGCAGTGGCTGCAGCATCGATCCTTGCACGTGCAGCTTTCCTTGAAGCTATACAGGAAATGAACGAGAGGTATATCGGAATATTCCCAAAGGGTGCATCGGATAAGGTTAAGAAGGTTGGTGCAAAGTTCATTGAAAAGTATGGCAGGGATAGGTTACACGAAGTTGCAAAAATGCACTTCAAGACAGCATCCGAGATATGGGGACGCTAAGTCAAAAAAGAACATCCCAAACGGCAAATAAGATCAAATTGGTGATGATTGAAATGGTAGGACAGAATATGTCAGGTTTATAACCTCATTTAGATCATTTCTCTGGAGATCTTATAGAAACTCGAAAATCCCAATTTAATTTATTTTTATTTACAGGTGAGAAATCACATCTGATCATCGCTTCTTTAAACTGCTTATTTGTGATGAAGAAACCATCTGGTGCTTGTTCAAAAAGAAGTTTAAGCGCATAACTGGTGTAATTTTTATTTGATATTTGTTGTGGGAGTATGTTTAACGTTATCCAATTATCCAGGGCGTTTTTTTGAATATCGGGTAATTCGTATTCACTCGTATCTTTCTTTCCTTTTGCCATATTGATACTGAACGATTTGCAAATATTTAATTCACATCCTCTTTAACTAAGAACACTTCCTCTATTGTGGGACTTTGGAATCTTTGAAGTAATAGGCGATAAATAATCTAACTGCTTTTTGATAGCGTACACTTTTTGTACGTTGTATATATCCCCGAAAAATGATACGAGGGATATGATTCAAATTTCGGCCTTTAACAAAATTGATCTGTTGGTTACTGGAGCAATATATATCCAATTTGATTTGAATATGTTGAATTATGTCACAATAATGATTAACAAATCATTTACCTTGAATGATCATGCTGAGTGTATTATAGAGAATTAATGATGCAGTAAATGGCAATTCAAAAATGGAAATTAACAATTCCAATCAATCTGTGGATTTGCTTTGCTGGATGAAAACCCTTCCACGGTTTTAGTTACATAAATAGACTGAAATAAATAAGAAAAGTTCAGTCCTGATACAATTAACTATATTGTATCGAGGTACTGACTTCCTCCGCCGTTTTCCTTACGGAGCAAAATGAACGTTCATTTTTTCATTCCTATTCCCTCAGCTAATGCTTGAATTAAATCAAGAAATTGTTTTACAAAAGCTCCAACCAGAAAAGATATGCCTGCTTTTATTTGAATCATCTTTTCAGTATCATTAGTAGTTTCGATTGCGTTAATCACATCTTGTAAGGTTGAATTAGTTAAGCTGATGTTTGGCTGTTCAGTTGTAATATTAAAATCAAAAAATATCAAATCAAATAACAGATATATTCCAATTGCCATTAGAGGAGCAGCTACTACCCTTAAACCCTTTCTTTCAATATCAAAATCCTTTAATTTATCAAGAAAAGGCGTATCATTGAATTCATCTAATTTGTTCTGATCATCTTTTATTTTTTCTTTTTTTACTTTCCATTCGCCTGCAGTAGAAGCAAAAAAATACATTAATCCACCAATTACACTAAAAACAATTACATAAAGAGGTATAAGTGGATAGTCATTAATAGATTCATTTATCAAGAAAGATCTTGGCTTAAATGCTGCTATATAGATAAAAATTATACTAGCAAGTATTGCTGATGCAAAAATAGCTTCTGCAGCTTTAGGCATGCGAATCATGTTTTACTCCCCTTAATTCTATTTTATACAATTTCAGCTGGAAGCCCCCACTTGCAGCTGTTTAAGTCAAACGTACTTTATTTTAGTACTCCCAACCTCACATAGAAATCTAACATCATTATATAAAATTTTGTTTATCTATAATGTTAAGGAAGTATTCTAATAAAATCTATTGTTTGATAAGATCGATAGCTAAATTGATAATGAATAGTTGTGCCACTGGCACAACCAAAAATTAGTATTTCAATTTACAATAACAACAGGACCTCGCATCATTGTAGCTTTTGGCCGATCGATCTGTTCTGAAAAATCAAGTAAAATAGGCATGCCGTGTTTTTCAGAATTCACTTTTGCTGATGCAATAAGAGATACGATGTTATCGACTTGCTCTTCTCCATTGATGGCTTTTCCAGCATATATGCATATCATGGCTCCCACATCCTCAGGATTTAAAGATAGGAACACTTTGTTCTCTATGCAATGTATGTATTTAATGGCATCAACATTGACATTGCAAGGGGTGAAGATATTTTCATCTTTAACTGCTTTTATATATACTGTGTGCATTATTTTCCGTCCTCCGATGGATTATAGATTATATCATAATATAATAAGTTATTTTTAATGTACTTCATAGCCCCGATGAATTTCTCAATTGTTGTCAGAGCACCACTAAAGCGGGTGGCGCCTTAAAGCGCTTGTTTATTGTTGCAGTAGAAAATGTGCATTAATTATGCTTAAAATTTGACAATCATAATCATATTGATTTTCCAAATATCATCAGTATAAAAAACATTGCAAAAATAGTGCCAGCAAAAAAACAAAGATAAGCAATGCTTAAATAATTTCTCTTTTTAACATTAATTTTATAATTTTCATCTATTTTTTCCCCAATATCAAATGAAAGTGTAGCTCTTATTTTATCTATTGATTCTTGCTTAATACATTCATTTATGAAATAATCTGAATCAATTTCATACGACACAAAACGGCTTATATACACAAGTAAAGAGAAAAGTATTGAAGAAACGAATGAGATAACTGAAAAGGAAATTAATAAGTACAAATTATTTCCAAATTCTACATCTCCTTTTAATGAAGCAAAACTGCTAATTAACAACCCTATTAAAACTCCTGAGAAAATAACAATATTTGTCCCTTTACTTTCCATATTTAGAGATATTTCTTGTTGTGACTTATATTGTTCAAATAAAATTTCATGCATAAATTTTAAATTTTCAAGGACAATTTGATTATTCATTTGAGTACCTTCTAATAATATTCTAATAGTAAACGTGATTATTATTAAAATTTTTTGTGCATATGTTTAATTGTCTCAACCCCCCACTGGAACTAAAATTAGAAATAGTAAATCGGCTAAATAACATATGATAGTTAGTCCCAATGACTAACATGCACATAATAACGGAAGGGAGTAAATGAGTCTATTTAACAGAATGGAAACCGTCCTCAAGGCGAAGATGAATAAGATCGTCAATCGTATGGAAGACCCTCGGGAGACACTTGACTATTCCTATGAGAAGCAGCTGGAAATGTTGCAGGGTGTAAAAAGAGGGGTGGCTGAGGTAGCGACGTCTAAGAAGAGGTTGCAGTTGCAGCGCTCGAAGCTGATGCAGAGCATTGACAAGCTTTCCGGGCAGGCAAGGGATGCCATCAAGAGTGACAGGGAAGACCTTGCAAGACTTGCACTTGAGCGCAAGGGTGCGCTGGAGATCCAGGTTCAGGGGCTTGACCAGCAGATAGCTGATCTTGAAAAAGAGCAGGACAAGCTGGTGGCTGCTGAGAAGCGTCTTTCAACCAAGGTAGAGGTCTTCAGGACGAAGAAAGAGACCATCAAGGCACAGTATACTGCTGCTGAATCCCAGGTAAAGATCAATGAATCAATTTCAGGCATCAGTGAAGAGATGGCGGATGTTGGTCTTGCTGTTGAGAGAGCAGAGAACAAGACCGAAGATATGAAGGCACGCGCCTCTGCCCTTGATGAGCTCATCGAGACAGGCACTCTTGATGACGTCACAAGCAGTGGTGATGATATTGACAGGGAGCTTGCAAAGATCAGTGCAGAATCGAATGTCGAGACGGAGCTGGCAAAACTCAGGCAGGAGGAAGGTAAATGATAATCAGAATAATGGGTGAAGGGCAGTTCGAGGTCCCCGGAAGTCTGTTCGACGAGCTCAACATCATTGACAACAGGATCGTGGAGCTTGTAGCCAAGGAAAATGAAGCAGATTACAGGACTGAGCTTTCAAGGCTCATCAATGTGATCAAATCTAACGGGAAGCAACTTGATGATGCAAGCATTGTGGAATCCAACATCATTGTCCCGCCTGAAGACTTGAGCTTACAGGAAGCAAAGGAGATCTTTACCGGAAGCGGTCTTCTCGAAGACTGAATCCGACATCTTTAATCTTTGATTGTTGATCTTTAATCTTTAGAATGGCATTCCCCATAGGGGATACCATTTTTCCACATTTTTCTCCACCGGCAGCTCGTTCTCTATAAGGGCTTTGAGCCTGAGCTCCGTGGAATTGTCCCTTTCCTGCTTACCCCGGGGTACGAAAGGATAGTAGCTGCCCTGCTTGAAATTATAGATCCAGTAGACAGGGCCTTCGCTCTCAAAGCGGTACACTGCGCACAGGATCTGTTCTGAGAAACCCTGCTCGATCAGGGTCTGGCAGACCATATGTATGTTCGTGACAAGGTCCTCGAAATCGGTATCATCCAGGATCACCCAGAGAAAGTTGTACTTGTCCTTCTCGATGTGGAAATTAGTCCCTGTCTCCTGTGTGCTGTAGCTTAACAGCTCCTCTATCTCCTTTCTGGTATTCTCATACTGGGAAAGGGACATGGACTTAAAGCAGATGCCTGCCTGACCGGACGGGTGCAGGTTCAGGCTCACCTCCATGGTGACCACTGCAGTTGAGATCGCGAACAGCCGCTCCGTATTTGATGGCGGTAACTTGCTCCTTCCGAGCAGGGAATCGAACATGCCTTTTAGTCCCATCAGAACTCAAGCTCCTGTTGTAATTTTTCAAGTGCTGCGAGTCTTTTCTCCGTGGATGGGTGGGTCGAGAGCAGGCTCATGAAAGAACCTGAGACCGCCGGGATTATGAAAAATGCATTCATGCCCTCCACTGATCTCAGGTCATCCTGGGGGATGCGGGGCATGATTCCGCTTATCTTCGTAAGTGCTGATGCCAGGTTGGAGGGCTGGCCTGTGATGACCGCTGAACCCCTGTCCGCCGCAAATTCCCTGTACCTTGAAAGGGCGCGTATCAGCAGGAAACTGATGACCCATACAAGCAACGAGACGATCCAGATCGCAATAATTCCGCCGGATTCCTTTCTTCTGCTTCCCATGCCTCCCATACCGCCAAAGTAGAAACTGTACCTGACGATGTAGAATGCCAGGGTCGATATGAAACTGGCTATGGTCAGTATTGCCATATCCCTGTTCTTTACATGGCTCAGTTCATGTGCAAGCACGGCTTCCAGCTCTCCCTGATTTAACTGGTCCATCAGTCCCGTGGTTATAGCAACCACTGCATTCTTGGGACCTCTGCCGGTTGCAAAGGCATTCGGGATCGATGTGTTCACCACTGCGATCCTGGGGATTGGCAGGTCCGCTATGGCACATAACCTGGTAATGGTCTGGTGGAGTTCAGGCTCCTCATATTCAGAAACGATGGTTGCATGCATGGTCCAGAGGACCAGACGGTCCGAGTAGTAATATTGTGCTCCCATGAATACGCCTATGAACAACAGCATAAACATCTGGGGAGCACCCGAATAGAACAGGAATGCAAGAAATAATAGGTAAACTGCCGCCAGAAGGAATAGTGTCAACAGCATCCTGCCCTCAAGTCCCCTGTCATGTTTCCATTTCAAATTGATAACCTCTTATCTTCACATAAAATATATTCGACATCGTATTCATAAATGTATCTTAACGTAAACCTATACTGAGCTTACACATTATAAATATGTGCAATGTATCTGATCACTATGGTAGTAAAAGGTGCCGGGGAGTACAAACTTAAGAATACGCAAGTATGGTATCTTCTGTTTTGATCTTCACAAAGCATGTCGTGAGATCTTGTCAGTAAAATTGTAAAAAAGGATCCGGGGGTCTTGAGAGACCCACAACATTTCTCAGCAAAACGATATTATTCAGAGCACTCTGGTAAATCCGCCGATCTTATCATCGCATATTTTCTTGTGTCTTTCTTCTTCTGCGACAAGGTGCTTCATATCTTTTATGAATTCTGTCCGGTTCTCTTCATCAGGGAAAACCTCTTCCAGAACATTAGTGTCCGCCTTAGTTATGCCGTGATACGTGTCCCTTGCGAGTACTTCATATTTTCTTATCTCACTGAACATCTCGTAGACATTTGTCCGGTTAAAATCAAACACCCTGTGGGGAATTCCTCGGGGTGCACTTTCTGGGAGTTCAGTATTTGCCATTTTGAGCCATTTTTCAAGGATCAGGGCGTGCTTGTCTGAATCATGGGACAGGGTTTCCATTGCTTCCAGATGTTGTCCTTCAAGTTCGATCCTTGCTTCCCATGCTGCAAGCTGCTCCATTTCAGTTTCAATCCAGTACATTCTTTGAAGCTGCAGGACTAGAATTTCTTTTTGTTTGATGTTTTCCAACCGGATCTCTCCAAAATAGCTTATTTCGTGAATATCTTTTTTTATCTTATATATAATCCTATGGGGTAAAGTCATTGGATGATAGCTATAATGCTTCGAGATCTACTATTTCAAACAAATCCTTTAATTTATTTCTCAGTTGTAATAATTTCTTTAATTAAAACTTAAAGTAGACCAAAGAATACTTAATTAATTAGTAGGAACAAGTTTGTTGGTTAAATATTTTGTTTTTGTGCGTGGTGTGTGAAATGAGTAAAATACTGAAAGCTGTAGATGCCATGGTCAATTCTGAAGAATTGATCACTGATGTAAAAGCATTGCAAGAGTCTTTGTTCTTTATGTATAACCAAAAGTATGTGTGGTCAATACAAAAGGAATTAGGTGACTATTATCTTATTTACTATGTAAAGCACAATGAAGTAAAAAATGTCATTGATGCTATCAAGTACATGCCAAATGATCCTGGGCCATATATCTCATACAGCTCAAAGGATTACAGGTCCGATAAGAGTGGAGATAATTTTCTGGAATTATATCAGATCGTAAAAGAAAAGCTGTATAATATTGATTCTGTATTGGATAATATTATAGGTGGAGAATAATCTTCCACTTATTTACTTTTCTTTGATCAATTTCCATGGTATTTTCTCATTTCATTTATCCTTATATTTTCTGTGATCTATTGTGAATGCATCTTATACTTTACTGATATTTCATCAAAATCACAATAAGTAGCATCTATCTCTTTTCTATGGGTTATAATATATATAATAGCAAAAACAATCTCTCTGTGATGTAACAAAGTTGCATTATTCGATGCAGTTCTACACTTCTGGAAGTTGAACTACATTATTTCAATTATTACTGCTATAACATCAGTATCTGAGATCCTGGAAAGAAACAATGGATGATCAAGTAAGAAAAACGGACAAAGACGTGTCTGTCATTTCTAATGGCTGTCATTTTTGCTTTGTATATAAGGATAAGGCACAGCTGGCCGAATTTCTGCAGAATTACATAATGTCAGGTCTCGATGGCAACGAACTATGTGTATGGATGACCCCTGATGTGGAAAGTGCTACAAAGGCAAAAGATATGCTCAAAGAAAGGGGCATTTATATCGATCCTTATCTTCGCACATCCCAGCTTGAGTTCGTTCCTCTGCCGGAATTGCCCGGAAATGACCTGAAATTATTGCCTTCTCTTCTGCTTGATCACTGGAAACTCATGCAGGACCAGGTTATACTGGATGGTTTCGATGGTCTTCGATTTAACGTGGATCTGCAGGATGTTGAAGGTTCCGGACTGGAATATCTTACATCTTATGCCGATATTGTAAAAGATACTGTCAGGGAGCTTGGGATGAGATCGTTGTGTACTTTTCCGATCGATGTTTTCTCCCGCTCTGAGGTCATCGATCTGATGCACAGGAATGGCAACATCATCATGAACGTGGATGAAAAGAACCTTTCACTTGTGGAGGAAACATCGGCTATTAAGCTGGAAATACCAGTGTCTCCTAAACCAACAAGAAAAGATGAAGAGCTCAGTTGCATCTATCACAGCAGTCCTGCCATTGCCTTCCTGTGGAAGGCCGAAAAAGGATTCCCGGTTGAGTTCGTGTCGGATAATGTGAGCCAATTTGGGTATGATGCAGCGACCTTGATGTCTGATGAGATCGTCTATGCTGATATTATTCATCCGGATGATGTTGAAGGCTATTATTCTGATCTTCTTGAATGCTTAAAACAAAATAAAAGAGATTTCTCCAAAGAGTACCGTATTCTGGATCGAAATGGAAATGTCCATTGGATATCTGAACATTCTCAGCTGGAAATTGTGGAAGATGGTATTACTGACCGCTATCATGGTATTATCCTGGATATCACTGATAAGAAAATTGCTGAGGCTGAATTGAAGGAAGCAGAAGCAGATTACAGGGTACTGTTTGATAGATTTAGTTATGGTGTTTATGTCCAGGATCTTAATGGGACTTTCCTTAAGGCCAATAAGGCCGGACTTGAATTTTTAGGTTACACGTATGAAGAACTTCTTTCTCTGAATTCAGGTTCAGTTATCCTCTCAGACTGTGTAGAGGAATTTAAAGTTCATATGGGTGAAGTGCTCGATAATGGGCATTCGATCTTTGAGACGGTCCTTCTGAAAAAGGATGGGATGAGCTTACCTGTGGAAATGAATGCCAGTCTTATAGAATACAGGGGTAAAAATGCGATTCTGCTCATTTCGAATGATGTCATTGAACGCAGGAACAAAGAGGAAAACCTGTTAGCTGCAAAGGCTAACGCCGAAACTGGCATTATTGCGAAAAGTGAATTCCTTTCCAATATGACGCATGAGCTCAGAACTCCCTTGAATGCTATAATTGGTTTTTCCGATGTTATGCTTGGATCGGGAGATATTAATGGAAAACAGGAGAAATACCTGCATAATATCTCGGATAGTGGTAAGAAGCTACTGGGAATTATCAATGATATTCTGGATATTTCAAGGGTGGAATCCGGGGATGTGGAATTGAACTACGAGCATTTCCTTGTTTTGGAATCGTTTGATGTGGTTTGCTCTCTGCTTGCTCCAATGGCTGAGAAGAAAGATGTTGATCTGCATTATGAATTAGATCCACGGGGTATCGTTATTAAGGCTGATAAGCAGAAGTTCGAACAGATCCTGCAAAATCTGGTGAGCAATGCAATAAAATTTACTCCTGCAGGCGGTTCTGTTGATGTCAGTGCAAGATTTGTTGAAGAGCGTTTAGTGGTTCAGGTAAAAGATACTGGTATTGGTATTTCTGAAGAGGACCGTCAGTCCCTTTTCAAGCCCTTTAGTCAGGCGGATGCTTCCCACCGTCGGGGTTACGGTGGTACCGGTCTTGGCCTTGCAATTGTCATGCACTTTGTGGAGATGCATGGTGGAAACGTCTGGGTCAAAAGCAAACCCAACTTGGGAAGTATCTTCTTCTTTGATATACCTATTTCAGGCGCATCGCCTTGTAAATCGAAGTCTATAACTCAGCGCCCTATTCCGGAGATCGCTCAGCAAACAGTTCAGGACAATTCCGGTCATATTGATAGTGATGCTATTGATGAACTGGCTGAAAAGGTAGCTCCTGAGATCATAGTTCCTGACAAATGCACGGACAACGATCCTCTGATACTCGTTGTTGAGGATGATGAAAGGTCACGTGAGCTTTTGATGCTAACGTTTATTGATGGTGGTTATCGTGTTGTTTCTGCTGAAAATGGTATAGAAGCTGTGGCAATTGCCAGAAAATTGAAACCTTTTGCTATTATCCTTGGTGTAATGTTACCGGAGATGGATGGGTGGAGTGTACTTCGCCATTTGAAAGAGGACGTTTCTACCTCTGATATCCCTGTAGTAATGATCTCTATGATGGATCAGAAAGAAACTGCTCTGGAACTTGGTGCAGTGGATCACCTGACCAAACCATTCGATCGTGATTATCTTTTGAAACTGATGGACAGGTACAAAGAGAAACTTGAACGAAAAAACCCAGTGATCCTGATAATTGATGATGAGCCTTATGCTGTTGAGCTTTTGTCATCTATGCTGGAACCGGAAGGATTCACCGTATTGCGTGCATATTCCGGTACGGATGCAATTGATATATGCACGGAACAACAGCCAGATATTGTATTACTTGACCTCATGATGCCACATGTCTCCGGATTAGATGTGATCTCCGTATTAAGATCAAACCCTGAAACCAGTAATATTCCTATCGTAGCATGCACCGGGAGTGATATTACAGCCAGGGACCGTGTACTCATGGACAGGAAAGTAAATTCGATTATTCAAAAAGGAGTTTTCAGCAAAAAGGATCTGCTTGATACTATTCATCGTGTAATTTCAGATGTCGTGTCCAAATAAATATATATTTTCTTACCAATTCTATATCTATGTCATTCAATGAAACAGTATCCATGTATGCCCAGCAAATATTAGGGTCGCTTTTTGGTACAATTGAATACAAATTAGCACTGGCAGCCTCGATAATGGTATTATCTGTGATAGTTGCTTATCTGGTAGATCTCGTTTTCAAGAAAGTTCTTCTGCATTTCACCTCTAAGACAAGATTTGAGATCGATGATCTTGTAATACACGCTGTAAAGAGGCCTATATACTACACAGTTATACTCATGGGTGCATTCCTTGCACTTTCCATAGTTGGTGGTGCAGAAAGTTATCTGTGGATCTTCAATGACATATTGCTGACCATTCTGGCACTGGTCTGGATATTTACCTTGATCAGCCTTAACAAGATACTGTTTGACAATGTCTTTCCCTCGTTAGTAAAGAAGACAGAGACAAAGATCGATGACGAAATGCTCCCACTTCTGAAAGGTCTCTCTGATATTGTGATCGGTCTGGTCGGAATCGGTCTGATACTCGAAAGTGTCTGGGGATTGAACGTTGTTCCTTTGTTCGCATCTGCAGGTATCGTGGGTATTGCAATAGCATTTGCTGCCAAGGATGCTATCTCACAGTTCTTCGGTGGTCTTTCTATCTATTATGACAAGCCTTTCAAGAACGGTGATCGCATCGAGATAGCCGATGGCCAGCTCGGGATCGTGGAAGAAGTTGGTATAAGAAGTACCAGGATACTTGATTTCTACAATAATATGATCATTATCCCTAACAGCATAATAGCAAACAACAAGGTCATCAACTACACATCACCCCAGCCTAAAATGATGGTGAAAATAACCATCGGTGTTGCCTACGGTTCCGATGTTGCAAAGGTAAAAAGGGTCCTTCTGGACATCGCAAAGGGAATTGACCTTGTTCTGGATTACCCAGAACCATCTGTTCGTTTTGATAACCATGGGGATTTCAGCCTTGATTTTGCCTTGATTCTATGGGTAAAGTATCCCTCTGAGAAGTTCAGCGTCATAAACGAGGTTAACACGCTGATAGATTCCGAGTTTGGGAAGGAGGGAATAGACATACCATTCCCTACGTATACAATACTTAAGGATCAATGAATGTAGAAAAGAATGCTTTATTTATCAGCGAGTCTTTCTATAAATAGTCCGGTACAAAAGTATTTATGCCTAGAAATCTATTTTATTTTAGAGGTGATATTATGGATTATGAAGAAATATTCAAGCGAGCATGGGATGTTTTCAAAGAGAACATTGCAGCTTATGTAGTAGCTACATTGATAGCATTTATAGGCTCCATATTCATTGTGACTATTGCACCGCTATTCTACGGTCTTGCTTACATGGCCGTAAAAGGAATGGGTGGTGAAAAGGTTGAGATCAATGACCTGTTCGAAGGTTTCAACAATTTCATAAAGAGCTGGGTGTTCTTTATCATATTCGCTATTATAGTGGGAATAGGATTTATGTTCCTGGTACTTCCGGGAATCGTGCTTTCAATACTTATGATCTATGCACTCCCTCTCCTTATCATAAGGGGATACGGCGTAATGGATTCCATAAAAGAAAGTATTGAGATCTCCAAGAACAACTTTGTCGACACCCTTGTTCTGGCTATCATCCTGTGGGTGATCACCGCAATAGGCGGCATGGTCTATGTTGGTTCTTTACTGACAACACCATTCTACTTCCTTGCGCTGGTAGCAGCTCTTGAAGCACAGATCGGTGCAGGAGAGAGCTATACTGCCGAGTATACGGAAGTCTCGGACGTTGAGTGAGGGAATTTAAAAATAGTATTTTGGGTCATAGGTTGAGTGTTCTATGACCCGGTTTGAATTTTTTGTTTATTCTTTTAAGGTTTAATCTATAGTAACATCCAGTTCATTTTCTGTAACGTGTAGGTAGGTAATGTAATTACCCAACGGATCATAATTTAAAATAAGCTTAGATGTATCATAGTCCACGGTATCCTGCATTGTTCCATCTTTTGGGTTAACATTTGTGCGGAATTTAATTGATCCATCTTTTGTCATTAGTTTAATGTAATGTTGGGTAAGGTCATTTATTGTTAATGTGTTATTACTATTATATTCGATTTCATAGTTTGGTAATTCAGTTGTAGGTCCGGTAAGATTCCAGGAAAAGTCCGGGCTAACTGAATCATATTCATCATAATAAGTGCCTTGATCGTCCTTATATTTCATATAGAATGAATCATCTGTTAGGTTGAGATTAGCATATTGTTTATCTACCGTTTTCACTTTTTTAACATTTCCATCCTTATCCAGCTCTACCACTTCTATTTCTTTCTCTAATATCGGGATTGGGTTTACACAGTACCACTTTTCTGCGTAACCGACTTCCGTATCAACATATGTGACCCATACATGAATGCCGTTTTCCTTTTTGAATATATATGAAAGTGTCCTGGAGCCGGCTGTTGCAACTATTTCTTGATCAGCTGGACTAAATTGATGGTTAGATCCTGCTGCTTCAAGATAAAAATGGAGGTCATAGATTGGTTTTTCCTCTGATGCGTTAACCATTCCCACTCTGAACTCATAAGGCATATCGAATGTTCCCTGTGGAGGTTCTGTACAAAAGTGAATAATGGCTGTTTTGTTACTATCAATCCCTGTTGCACTTGCATAGGTAAGAGAATCTGCATAATCAGCCCAGGCCTTATAATACTGGCTTTTAATGTAAACATCAATTTGTTCATAAGTGACAGGATTTTCTCTTGGACTATTTGGGATTGGATATAGTATTGTTGGCTCATTGTCTGAAGTAACTGTAATATCAATATCTCCATCACCACTTGATGATGACTGTCCATTGAGATCAATTATTGGTAAGGTAAGTGTAACACCATTATAGTGGAATTCGGGAGGGGATATCATAACTGTTCCACCTTCGGATCCATAATCTGACCATACTCCGCCACCTTCATATGCTACCGTTCGATCATTATTTTTGTATTCTATGGTTCCCAGTGAGCAGTTGAATTCATCTATGACCATCGAATTATTGGTGATAATAATGGTTATCTTACTTTCGTCGGAATCATCACTGTTCACATCGACAGTCCCACCCATAAGGGAAACAGAAGTTGTCTGAAGCGGGGATTCTCCAAGGGCTACTTTACTTATTCGTGAGTCCAGAATTGTGAAGCCTTGTTCTACTCTTTGTACCTGTGCATAGTCCTGCATATCGAAAATTACAGGTACACTATATACCAGCATCGCACTAATGGCAACTATGGCGAGTGAAAACGCGAGCATAAATCCGACAACAGCTGAAACTGCTTCGCAGGATTCGAATAAACTTTGTTTATCTCTCATAAGCTATATCCCCTTTTATTCAAGACACATTATTAATCTGTATTTATAATATATACATCTATGTCTCCAGTGTGTTTATCTTTTTTACGAATATAGTGTGGAATTAGTATGATCTAAAGATCCAATTTCCAATGCTTCGTTTAGACAATCTTCACATCTGTTATAATATGTACTCTTTAGAATTGTATTAAATAAAAAATTGATATATAGTCCCCTGCTTACTTCTTTTGCTAGCTATTACAGGGATCAGATCTTGTCCTACAAATCTATAAGTAGTTGATATTGTGACTGCAGGTACTACTAGCAAGTCATCAGAAGTAACAATCCAGGGATTTCTTATAATAAAGATTCCCCGTTTGATACTTGTTTTGTCTTTTAATGATTATTCTAAAGTAACATCCAGCTTATTTTCTGTGACGTGCAGGTAGGTAAGGTAATTACCAAGTCCCTTATAATTTAGAGTGAGGGTAGATGTATCATAGTCCACGGTCTCCTTCAAATCTCCGCCATTCTTTGGGCGTTCATTTGTACGGACTATAATTGATCCATCCTTTGTCAATAGTTTGAAGTAATGTTGGGTCAGGTCATTTATTGATAATGATTCATTATAATACTTGATTTCATAGTTTGGTAATTCAGTTGTAGGTCCGGTAAGATTCCAGGAAAAGTCCGGTTCCTTTGTATTATAGTCATTATAATAACTGCCTGTATGTTGATCAACATATCTCATTTTGAAAGTTGAATCTGTCATATTAAGTTGCACATATTCTGATTTTATTGGAATCACTTCAATTTTCTCATTCTTTTTCCCTTCATTTTTTATAACTTCTATGTCTATGTCCTTCTCTTCTATTGGAATTGAATTAACACACTCCCATTTTTCCGCGTAACCTAGTTCCTCATCTACATATGTGACCCAGACATCCATGCCACCTTGTGCCTTAAATATGTATGAAAGTGTTCTGTCTCCCGATGTTGCAATAATTTCCTGGTCAGTAGGGTTAAAACGATAGCCATTTCCAGTCTTATTTTCTTTTTTTATCGCTTCAAGGTCAAAAACGAAATCTTCGATTGGTTCATCCTCTAACGGATCCACCATGCCCATTCTGAATTCATAAGGCATAGGGGTGAACTCTCCTTGTGGAGGTTCTGTACTGAAGTGAATTGTGGCTGTTTTGGTACTATCATTCACTGTTGCACTCGCATAGGTCAGAGAATTTGCATAATCAGCCCATGCTTTATAATACTGACTTTTGATGTAGACGTCAACTTTGTCATGATCGACAGGATTTTCTCTCAGAGTATTTGAGATTGGATATAGTATTCTTGGTTCGTTGTCTGAAGCTACTGTAATAGCAACATTTCCTTCACCGCCTGCTGATGATTGTCCTGTTATGTTCATGATTGGTAAGGTAAGTGTTACACCATTGTAGTGGAATTCAGGAGGGGATACCATAACTGTTCCACCTTCTGAACCATAATCTGACCATATTCCGCCACCTTCATATGCTATCGTTCGGTCACCATTTTTGTATTCTACGGTTCCCAGTGAGGAGCTGAAGTTTTCTACTACCGTTGAATTATTGATGATTATGACGGTTATCTTACTTTCATCGGAATCATCACTGTTTACATCTATAGTGCCACCCATAAGGGAAACAGAGGTTGTCTGAAGCGGGGACTCTCCAAGGGCTACTTTACTTATACGCGAGTCCATAATTGTGAATCCCTGTTCTATCTTTTGTGCCTGTGCATTGTCCTGCATGTCAGATAATACAGGAACATTATAGACTAAAATTACACCAATGGCAACTATGGCAAGTGAATACATGAGCAACAATCCTACAACAGAAGAAACTGCTTTGCAGGATTCGAATAATCTTTGATTATTTGTCATAGAGATTCCCCTGTTTATTCCAGACTTGCTCCTAACTGAGATACTACAATATATACATCTATGTTCTCATCAGTGTAGTTCTTTTGGGCATATGCCGTGGAAATGGTATGGTTGAAATCTACTTTCATCCCCAATGTTTCGTCCAGATAGTTTCCCCATCCATCATAATATGGACTCGTTACATTAATGTCAACAGCTGAAACGTTTTGATATTTGTAGATAGTCGTTCCTTGTTCAACTTGTTCGGCTACTACCCGGATCAATCCTTCTCCTGCAAGTCCATCATTTCCTCCCGGTGTGATTCCTATTTTGACTACAGGTATTACGAGCAATTTGTCAGAATTAACGAACTGTGGATCTTTTACAGCTATTGATTCACCTGTTTCATACTTTGCCCAGACACCAGTATTTTGATAAGAAATACTTCTGCCTTCAAATTCATTTCTTATTTCACCTATGGACTGAAGTGGAAAATTTCGAGTTTCTGGTGTAGACGTAGTACTATTCCATGTCTGCATGGTAACATTAATGTCGCTTTCACTACTAGTTATCCAGATGCCACCCCCATACATCTTAAGTTCTACTGACTGGGATGGGGCATCGTTGAAAACTACTTTGTTGACGTTCTCCCCTAAAACGATGAAACTTTGCCTTATGTTCTCTGTATGTCCGCTTTCCTGCATGTTTTCAAGTGCAGGAAAACCAGCAACACTGATCACTGTTATAGCAATTAGCATTATTCCGAGTATGAGCACTACGTCAACGACTTCAGATACTGCATTTTCAGAATCAAGTATGTTTATTCTTGCCATATCTACCATATCCCCATGTTAATCAGTGTATCTCTATAATCTTTGCAGTATTGTTATAGAGCATAAAGTGTTCACCTGAAGCACTGTTTATTGTAGTGTTCTTAATATTGACATTTCTTAACTCAAAAGGTATTTTCACTCTTGTTTCATCACGTCCATGAGACTCAAATATCATTTCTTTGTCATTATCCGAAAATTCAACAAATTCAACATAATAATATTCATTAGCTACTTTTAGGGGCAACAGGATCTCATATCTTATTTCCCCAACCTCTCCGCCTGCATTGGTAGTAATGTTCACGAGAGATTCCATTTCTGTAAGCTGGAGTGCAATATTGCTTCCATGTATCTCAAACTCTTCTCTCATGACAGTTTGCTCGGATTGCTCCATCATATTGTAGGATGCATTCATTACAAGCAAAAAAGTAATTACTGTTATCGAAAATGTAAGTATGAATCCAACAGAGGTAGCTACTGCGCGATTGTCATGGAATATTTGCTTCATGTTCGATCCTCATGGTACTGTGACTGGAATTGATAAGTTAATTTTGTTATTATTGGATGAGAGGCTTATTGTTGCATTGGTGACCCATGATCTTTTTTCGACAAATGAAGTTTGTTCATCATCATCAAGTACTCCGGAGATAGTATAATACCCCATAGCATTGCTTGAGTTCACAAATTTGATTTTGTATGGGTCAGTTGTTGTAGATGTGTCGAACTTAAAATCGTATGTGTCGCCATCGATCTCTTTTCCAGTAATGTTCAAACGCATATATGCATAAAGTGGTTCTTGATGTGTATTATTATTGACAGTTATATTAATATTAACACTATCATTGTAGACTTTCATGAGCCATGTTGTTCCGGATTGATTAATGACTTGAACCTCATATGCATTCGATGCATTTCCGAGTTTGGAGGTATCATTAAGTTCAATAGTGAATTCATCTGTACGGTTTACATTTTTGACGACGATCCAGTCAGATTCCCCCCCATATAGCCCACTTTTCGTAAAATATGGGTCAACAAGAGAGCTATTATCAAAAGATAAGGAAAGTCCACGGAAAGCATACATGGCTGTAACTTCATTTGCATAGCTGTTCATATATTCGGTAAATTCAGCTTTACTGTTATTGTTGTATGCAGCTTTTGTAGCTTCGTCTGTCATCTGGGCAACATTTGAGATGTCGTAACTGCTAATATCAGTGGTTGATTCCGATGCCATGTTGCTTGCATAGATGACATTGTTCAACATTATGGTTGTTATGACCAGAGTGAACCCTATGGCAAATGCAGCAAGTAAAAGCAATTGTGCGGAATCGTCAAATTTTCTCATATTAACATCTCTTATTTATTTTACATACGCCATAAAGTAAGTCTTACATCTACGATATTGTATAATGCAGTTGTATCATCAATATCCGGTATGCCAGTGGTATCTTCATATAATGCTCCAACATCCGAATCTGAAAGTAATACTTTTCTTGAGACAATGACGGCATTATCAGAAGGTTGTCCATTGAATATGTAATAATTTTTAGGTCCCTCGTTGTATCCAAAGTAGTTATCGGAGCCTGAAACTGTACTGTAGGAAAACTCAACGTTATGTGCAATTCCCTTCTTCACTAAAATGTGATCCAGCAGATCCACAACTGGTCCTTCTAGCGGGCTATTTTCATCATCATTGGATTTATAGATGGTATTATTCCATGTGTACGTCTCACCATTCCAGATAAGAATTGCTTCTTTCAGATCAGAAGAGTTCTGCCCATGCGGTGTATGGTCAAGTGCCATCAGCATATCCTGGCCCATGGTATACATCTGGGATTCAATATGGGCATTTGCAGTAGATGAGGTAAGTGGGGTAAGTGCAGTTGCCTGGACAGCAAATATGAGTATAACTACCATTAATGTTGCAGCCATTATGGCTTCAAGGGTATGCATCTGTGCATTCTGGTCGTTTCTGATATCAAATATTTTTTGATATCTCATTTTACCACACCCTCACTGAAAGTATACCCTTTTCAGTAATTCCTGTTTTTGTATCTTCTATCAGGACAATTCTCTTTGTCTGACCGATGTTACCTGAAGTTGGAAGTGGTTTTCCAGCAGCTATGTTTGCTGAACTGTTGTCTAGGTTCTCTAACGTCACATTAAGATTATATTGGTGATACCGTCCCTGCAATCCCAAATTTGTGACCTCAGTATCATAACCGCTAGTTAATAGGTTAAGTTGATTTTTAAAATAATCGTTTGTCTTGTTTCCATCGATCAAATTTGGTGTATTGATGTTTCCCGCACTGATCTCCTTCTCAGTGATGGATGTAGCAACACGGTCAGCAACAAGTGTTACTTCATCAGAATTGGACTGGAATGGTGTAAATAAACCTGCTGAATACTGGAATATGAAAAATAATGCAACAATGAATATGGTAATTCCCATAAGGTAATCGATTGTTACCTGGCCTTCGTCATTTCTTCGAAGTTTTCTGTTTAACAAATTAGGTCTTGTCATATTCTTCATCGTTCCTTTGTGGGATGTCTTTGGATAAATGGATCTTATATACCATATATCTCTGTACCATTCTTAACTTTTTTGATATTTTTCTCGACGATTGACAATCGATTCTTATCGACTTTGAGTCCTGCAAGCTGTTCGATGAACCAGATGGATTTTACATGGTCATCGGGTGCGAGCTTCCAGTCGGATTTCTCGATGTAATAGTCGATACCTTCTGCGTATCGCATAAGTTCAAGGCGAACATCTTCGCTGATCCAGCCAAGCTCCTCATAGTAGGAAAGAATGTCTGGGAGGTGATTTTGTCCGACAAGTTCCATAAGGAATTCAAGCCATTCCATACAGAGCTTCATATTGGTAGAATTTTTGATTATGTTGTTCAGCTGGACATTTTCACCATTTGCACGATAGCTTCTTGCCCCAAGGTTCTTAAACTCCTTCTCAACAAAATCGGTTAGTGACAAAATTTCATCCTTAATTGATTGAGTTTGTTCCTCGGTGTCAGATCTGAGTTCCTTATTTGCGTTATGTGTTTTTTCCACACTCTTTATCAGGTCAGAAGTGACTGAATGGATTTCAAGCATGTTTTTCTGGGATTCAGCTTGCATGATGTTCATTGAAGCAAGTGTCTGATCCAGCTCATCGATGCGTTTATTTGTTTCAAATATCTCTGCAGATCTTGAATTGCCGAAATCTGTTAATTTCTGCATCTGGTTTAGCATAATTCTGTAAGAACCTGTTAGTTCCATAATGTTCTGCTCAATGGTGTTAAGTCCGGTCTTAAGCTCAACATTATCGGTTTGAATGCTTTCCAGTGTAATTTCAAACCCATTGAGACGTTTTTCCAGGAACTCTATCTTTTCTGCGGATTCCCCGACTCTCATATTGATAATGGAATTGGACTTATCCTTATCCTTTTTCATGGAATTGATAGATCCTTCCAGTGTATTTATCGTGCCAGATATGTTCTTTATATCCTTGGTGAGGTCTTCATTACTCTGCTTTGAAAGGATAAGTTCATCTTTTATTTTTTGGATCTCTTTGGAAGAGTTTCCAATATTTATATCATTATCCGAGCCAACTGGAGTGGTTGTATGTTCTGTTTGTTCCATTTCTGCTGTCACTTCTAATGGGAAGTTTTCAAATTGAATGGAAGAAGCTTCCAATTCAGGAGCATTATGAATGTTTTGCGGATCAATAGGAATTACCGTTCTGATCTCCTCTAATGTTGGAGAATCTATATTTTTATGAGGTATTGTTTCCTTTTTACCAGAATTGAGGTCCACATGTTTTTTGACCGGTTCAGGAATCTCTTTCTGGGTCTGAACTTCTGCTACCGGAGGTTGCCATTCTTCCATCCTGTCAAGAAGTTTTTTCTTGTGAGTGAACCGTTTGAATGTTTTTGTGATCAATCCTATGATCCCATTTCCATTTTTGCTAACTTTATTGTTTGTCTCTGGCATTTCGTTTTCCAGATTGGGTACTATGTTAGGGGCTGCTGGCGGGAATAATGGTGTTTCTGATCCCTGGTCTCTTTCTTTATTTAGGTGAGGCCCTTTTATGGTTTCAGACGGCTCGAAGGGATTGGATATTGTATTTTCCGGTATGTTTTCGAATAATTTTTCTTCAAGGCTCTGAAGCGGGTTATTTGAATCTTTATTAAGAGGTGCTTGATCCCCATAAGGTAAAAATGAGCTGTTGATGGTATCTTCTGTTGGAAGGTCCGGTTCAAACAATGGCAAAGATCTTTTCTTTGAGCTGGTGATCTTCTCAGGAACAGTTTCTTCATTTGCTGTAGCAGTGATCCCATTAAGAAGACCTTCATTGATATTCTTTTGAGCACTGTTCGTTTTTTCCAGATCATCTGGGTCTTTTTCAATCTTAAAAAGAAACGATGTGTCAGTATCAACAGATTCCAATTTTCGATTCTCTATTCCATCGATGGTTAAAACTTCTGGTCTGGAATTTTGGAGGTCTACTGGATTGATATGGATATTACTATCCGTAATAGTAGCATGATCATTACTTTTAGGATCGGCTATCGGGATAATGGCTTTATTTAACAGAAAACCAGTGTCTTCGGTATCAAAGGGAGATGTATCTTCCTTTTCCTTTTTATTTCCCCACGCTAGTTCACTCATTACAGACCAACTTTTGAGTTTAATGTAGTTGCTCTCCGGATTCTTTGAGCTTGTAAATAAGCTCTTTATGGTTCTCAGAAGATACAACGATTTTGTTACATTTGCATAGCTCTGGTTATTATATGTTTGATTTTTATTTAAGGCTTACTGATTATAATAATGGTGATGTGTCTATGTTATTTACATTAACTTAAACTTTCACTACTCACTACTCACAGGTTTATGTAAGACTTAAGGTTAAAATAAATCAAAATATATCCAAGAACAAGCATCCCGAGTGAAACTATCCATGCCCATCTCAATATTCGAGCTAAATTTTCGGGCTGTGTTAAAATAAAAAAAAGTCTGTCGGCCAGGTTTGGCCGATCAGAAGGTTTGTTCTGCATGAGAAAGCCTTATGCTTTGATCCTCTTCAAGCGGAACGTGTTTTCTCTTTCCATCTCTTCAAGACGGAGTCTTATGAAACTCATTGATTCCTGCAGGTCAGGTATGACCTTGAACTCAAGTGCATTGACACGCCTCTTTGTTTTTTCGATATCATCAAGAAGTTTTTTCATGGTTGTTTCGATCTCTGCTGCCAGAATAATCTTTTCAACCAGGATTTCATATGAATCGACGGCTTCATCAATGTAAGAGCTTGTTCCGAGAATTCCGTATCCACGCTTGTTTATGGGTTTACGCACACTTGAGGATTCGATCTTTGGCACTACTACGCCCATGATGTTGTGGCTTTCGAGCTCGATCTGTGGTGCATCTTTCATTGCAAATGCTGTGGATTTGACAGTTATCCTGCCTTCCACAGATTCTGCGATACCGATCTTCTCATTGGCCTTTTCATAGGCAGCATCCAACTCTGAGCGTACATCCTTTGCCTTGCTTAAGATATCAAAGAACTCAAGGATAAGTCCATCTCTCTTCATTTTCAGCAGCTTGTGGCCACCTTCTGAGAGCTTGATCTTCTTCTTCAGCTCAATGAGTTCTGATCGAGTTGGTTTAACGTCTTTTGCGCCCATTATAGATCCCTCGCTACAGTATCACTCGCTGGTCTTCTGGTGAGCAGGGTGGTACTTTTCGATGTACTTGTTATCGATCCTGGAGAGTTGTGCTTCAGGCAGCTCAGAAAGGATCTCCCATGCGACTCTCAATGTGTCATCGATGGAACGGTCCTCATCCCTGCTCTGGCGAACAAATCTGTCTTCGAACAGATCTGCGAACTCAAGGATCTTCCTGTCTCTTTCGGACAATGCTTCTTTACCGACGATAGCAACCAATCCACGAAGGTCACGACCTTCTGCGTATGCTGCATACATCTGGTCAGATACTGCCTTGTGATCGTCTCTTGTCTTTCCCTCTCCGATACCGGAGTTCATAAGACGAGAGAGTGATGGCAATACATTGATCGGTGGGTAGATGTTCTTCATGTGAAGTTCACGGGAAACCACGATCTGTCCTTCGGTAATGTAACCGGAAAGGTCAGGGATCGGGTGGGTGATATCGTCACCAGGCATTGTAAGGATGGAGAACTGGGTAACAGATCCCTTTAAGCCCTTGATAACACCTGCTCTTTCATACAGTGATGCAAGATCAGTGTACATGTAACCTGGGTAACCACGTCTTCCTGGAACTTCTTCTCTTGCTGCACCCATCTGACGCAGTGCTTCACAATAGTTTGTGATATCTGTCAGGATAACGAGTACGTGCATGTCATGCTCGTATGCAAGGTATTCTGCAGCTGTAAGTGCCATCCTTGGAGTGATGATACGCTCGACAGCAGGGTCATCTGCAAGGTTAAGGAAAACAACAGCTCTTTCAAGAGCACCTGTGTTCTCGAAGTCCTTCATGAAGTACTGTGCTTCTTCACTGGTGATACCCATTGCACCGAAAACTACTGCGAAACTTTCATCGCTTCCTGGAACTTTTGCCTGCCTTGCGATCTGAAGTGCGATCTCGTTGTGTGGAAGACCTGATCCGGAGAAGATAGGAAGTTTCTGTCCTCTCACAAGTGTGTTAGTACCATCGATTGTGGAGATACCTGTCTGGATAAAGTCCTCTGGTGGCATCCTGGAAAACGGGTTCATTGATGCACCGTTGATGTCCACTTTCTCGTCAGGAACGATGCGTGGTCCACCATCGAGTGGTTCTCCTGCTCCGGAAAGAATCCTTCCGAGCATATCCTTTGATACTGGCAGCTTTATGGTCTCACCACTAAAGATTACACCGGATTCTTCGTTGAGTCCGCCTGTACCTTCGAAAACCTGGACGACTACCATATCTGCAGATGTATCAAGAACCTGCCCTCTCTTGGTGGTTCCATCCGGCAGGTTGATCTGAACAAGTTCACCATACCCTACAGGTTCTGTCTTCTCAAGGAAAATCAGAGGTCCGGAAACCTCTACGATCGTTTTGTATTCTTTGGTCATGTTCAGTTGCCTCCGAGCTGAGCAAATTCTTTGTCCATCTTTGTCATGACTGTGTCCAGTGCACCCTCAAAGTCCTCTTCGAACTTGACTTTTGCCAGTTCATCCTTGGACTCGATAGTGATTATCTTGTTCATTGGAACTCCTGCTTCAAGCGCAGCGGTTGCCATCTCTCCATACTTTGTGATGGATTTGAGAAGCTTGTACTGCTTGTCAAATGGACAGTATGTGTCGACAGGGTGGAACGCATTCTGCTGGAGGAAGTATTCCCTTACCATACGTGCGATCTCAAGTGTCAACTGCTGGTCTTCCGGAAGTGCATCTGAACCGACGAGCTGTACGATCTCCTGCAATTCGGATTCCTGCTGTAAGAGATCCATTGCATTGTCTCTGAGTTCGGTCCAGTCAGGTGCGACGTTCTCGGAGAACCAGTCTGCAAGACCCTGGGTGTACAGACTGTAACTTGTCAGCCAGTTAATGGATGGGAAGTGTCTTTTCTGTGAGAGCTTTGCGTCAAGAGCCCAGAACACTTTAACGATACGAAGTGTGTTCTGTGTGACAGGCTCGGAGAAGTCACCACCAGGTGGTGATACTGCACCAATAACTGTAATTGAACCATCAAGTCCTGCAAGTGAGTTCACGGAACCAGCACGCTCATAGAACTCTGAGAGCCTTGCTGAAAGATATGCTGGATAACCTTCTTCACCAGGCATCTCTTCAAGTCTGGATGAGATCTCTCTCATTGCTTCTGCCCATCTTGAGCTTGAGTCTGCCATGAGTGATACGTCGTATCCCATGTCTCTGTAATATTCTGCAATTGTGATTCCAGTGTAAACAGATGCTTCACGAGCAGCTACTGGCATGTTGGATGTATTTGCGATAAGAACTGTCCTTTCCATAAGTGGGCGGCCAGTCTTTGGATCTTCGAGTTCAGGGAACTCGTTCAATACATCAGCCATCTCGTTGCCGCGCTCTCCGCAACCAATGTAAACCACAATATCTGTGTCACTCCATTTTGCGAGCTGCTGCTGTGTAACTGTCTTTCCTGATCCGAATGGACCTGGGATTGCAGCGGTACCGCCTTTTGCAACAGGGAACATTCCGTCAAGGATCCTCTGACCTGTGATCAAAGGCTTGCTTGGCATGAGTTTCTTAGCTACAGGACGTGGACCTCGTACAGGCCACTTCTGCATCATTGGAAGCTCGGTTCCATCAGCAAGTACACATACAGTTTCGTCTACCTTGAAGCTTCCGCTCTTGATCTCTTCTACTGTACCGGATACTGTTGGTGGGAGCATGATCTTGTGCTCGATGTTTTCAGTTTCCTGAACAACACCAATAACACTTCCACCCTCTACAACATCACCTTTGCTTACTGTTGGCTTGAACTCCCATGTCCTTTCACGGTCAAGTCCGTTTGCAGTTACTCCTCTCTCAATGAAGTTGCCCATCTTTTCCTGTAGCACAGGGAGAGGTCTCTGAATACCATCATAAATACTTTCTAATAATCCGGGTCCAAGTTCCACGGCTAAAGGCAAACCAGTGTTCACTACAGGTTCTCCGGGTTTGATACCGGATGTATCCTCATATACCTGAACAGTAGCTTTTTCGCCTTGGATCCTGATAACTTCACCCATCAGTCCTTCATGGCCTATCTTGACCACATCGTACATTCTCGGTTTAATTCCTGTAACTGTGACGACCGGTCCTGCCACACGATAAATTTCACCATTTACTTCCACAGATCTACACCTACCGATTGTTTTATTTTTTCCCTTAAGTTTGAGCTTTCACCAGTTCCTCCGAGAGTAACGACTGTTGGCTCAACAGACTCACTTAGAGTGTCTCTCAAAATTTCCGGTAGCTTATTAACATCATCGCCATGCATGACAAAAATTCCAACCTCGGAATCTTCGAGGACCTTTTTGACCATGGATTCCAGTTCATCATCTTTGGCTTCATATATTTTTTTGACACCAGCCAGCCTGAATCCTGTAACAAACTCGCTGCTACCTACTACTGCTAATTCCATTAGATCACCAACTGGTTCCTGATTATTTCCTCATCAAGATTCGCTGCTTTTCCACGCAGTATGATGCGTAGGTTGTTCACTTCATTCTTCTTGTTCAGGACATAGTCCATGATCGGAACAATGGATAGTGGATACACATGTGAAAAGCTTGCAGCGGATTTGATGCTGTGTCTTGTAAGTTGAGTTTCCAGATCTACCAGTGAATCCATTTCCGGGCTCACTATGCCAGAGATATCTTCCCAATATGGATATTTTTCAAGTGAATTGATAAATTCACTGAAAGGAAGAGGCAATAGCTTTTCGATCTCTCTCATACTCAAATGAAGACCACCATCAAGAATGAGGTCTGCAATTTCGTCTTCGCTGACATCTGCTTTCTTTAATCTAAAGAGTGTACTGAGATTCTTTATGTCGATCTCTGTGCGGATGAACTTTGAGAACAGCTTACGGTCATTGGAACCTGGATTGCCGATCGCATTGAACAGTCCGTTATAGTACTCCTTGTCAAGCTGATTTTCAATAGCAGAGAGGTTTGTCCCATCATATCCTTTTAATATCGGGTAATAATCGGTTCCACTGAGAGCATCAATGACACTTTCATAGGATTCTTTTTCTGCAAGGCTTGACAAAAATGTATAAGACAGTTGTCCGGCTGATACGAGACTATCATTTATCTCTTCTAATGATGCATTACAATACTTTCCACGTAGGATCGTTTTGATGCTCCATATGTCATATTTTCTTAAATATTCTGAGATAAGATAGTTCAACTCGCCTTCTGAAATGTTGATAATCTTTCTAAAAGTGACGCCCAGGTTTCTGTTCAATGCATGCTCAAACAGATCCACGCCGTCATATACTCTTGCCAGTTCGTCGACATCCTGCTTATATTGTGATTCTTCGATGAAACGTGTGATCTCATCAATGCCCATGTTCATAAGTCGTGGATATGTCTCCTTTGGAAGAAGATTGCTCTTCATCGCCCGAACACGTGCTGTCACATAAGCATAATTGGAGCCACTTCCGCTATGATTCGGACTACTTTTCTTTTTAAATTTTTGCAAAAGCCGCATTTGGATATCACCCGAACAAAATATCAGATGTTTGTTTCAATGATTGCTCATTAACATTCTTCAAGATTATGTCATATGTATAATCCAGACGAACTGTTCCATCATTGTTCTCAATGACTACGCCACCAATACAATCGACATTGCCGGCATATTCCAATGAAGAGAGTTTTCGGACAAGTTCCTCAGAGTCTTTGTTAGAATATATTTTGCTGCCGTTACCTTCATTTTCTTCAATGATGGCTTTCAACAACTCTTCCTGTTTTTCAGCAGGGAGAGATACAATTGACTCTACTGCATTGTTGTATACTTTATCAAGGACTTCTTTGCGGGCATTAAGCATTGCACGCTTGACTTCAAGGTTTGCACTGGATGTCTCTTGCTGACGTAATCTTTTGATATCATCTTCTGCTTTTGCCAAGCGGTCGCCCATGATATTCTTTGCAGTCTGCCTTGCTTCATCAAGTATCTGTGATACTTCTGAATCAGCACCTGCATTGATCATGGTTACTTCTGCCTGTGCGGCATCCATGATATCTTTAATAACTGTTTCGAGTCCCATGCTCTGACACCTTCAAAGAATTTAAGAGCAATAAATTTGCTCTTAAATTAACTTAGCTGATAAGCAGTGCGACGACAAGACCGAAAATGACGATTGTCTCTGGAATTACAGTAAGGATCAATCCCTTACCGAAAAGGCTCTCGTTCTCTGCCATTGCACCGATTGCTGCTGATCCAATGTCTCTCTCTGCAAGACCGGATGCAATACCTGTGAGTCCTACTGCGAGTCCTGCTCCGATTGCTTTTAATCCTGCTGGGTCCATCATTGTTGTTGTTGCTACTGGGTCTACCATTTATTCATTCCTCCGTGTATTTTCTTATATAACCGAATGGGTTGTATTTTCTTCCGCCACCTTCGTAGAATTTACCGAAAAACTCTACATACTGCAACCTGAGTGCATGTAATCCAGGGGCTATTATACTCAGGACTGTGTTTAACGCATGTCCGAATATGAATACTAATATTGCACCTACTGCTGCTATGATGCCGCCTTGTGGCAAGATCATATCAAAAGCTATGAGATTGACAGTAGATGCAATATAAATTGATGACAATCCTACTGCTATTAAACGAGTGTAGGAAAGTGCATTACTTAAAAGTGCGGGTAATTCAATAGGTCCTTTTACACCTTCTCCTTTAACGAGCATGACGAATCCTATAAGGAACACTATTATACCTATTATTTGTGTGGGTGCGGTACCAGTGTAACCGAGTACTGCTAAGATTATTCCAAGTTCTACTACGATCCAGCTACCCTTTTCAAACATTGCTGCAGCGAAACCGTGTTTTCGGTTTTCGTTTACGAATCCAACCAAATATCCGAAGTTGATGTGGAGCACACCGACAAGTGCTGTTGCAGCGATCATTGTCATGATCATGTGTGTTCTGTGGATCGGATATGTGACCAATTCTCCAGCTATAGGGGATGTGAAAAGTGTTACTGTTTCAAATCCTGCTATTAATCCGGGAATAGTGCCGTGATCGGTGTGAAGACTTGCAAGTGGGAATCCAAGGAACTCACCGTAAAGAATACCAAATAAAAATGTTGATATCTGACAGTAGATAAGCACGTTCATCAAAGGCTTCACAGCATCTGACTTGACCATCTTCTTTATTCCCAGAGCAAGTGTCAGAAGGATCAATGCGTATCCGATATCACCAAGGATCATTCCATAGAAAAGTGGGAATGATATGAATATCAGTGCAGTTGGGTCGATCTCCTTGTACTTTGGACGGGCATAAAGATCCATTATTTCCTGGAATGGTCTTGTGACCTTTGGATTGTCATACTCGATTGGTATGATGTCCGTATCTGCCGTTGTGATTTTTTGTACTGATACAAAAGCTCGTCCGTTTGTTGCAGTGTTTACGATGTTCTCAAGTCCTGCAACGCCATCTTCCGGTACCCATCCATCTATCATGAATGTGTGCTCAGATGTCGCAACTTTGACGGGAGCTTCTGCTTTTTCGGATTCGATAGTAAGCAGTTCTTCACTGGCAAGTATAAACTCAGAATATTTCTCTTTGATCGATGATACATCTGTTTCCAGTGCTTCGATCTGTTTCTGGATGTCTACTTCTTCCTTTGTAATGCCTGCAAGTAATGTTTGTGGAGTGCCATTTGATTCAGGGATCCTAAGTTCTCTGAACTCAAAGTTTGAAAGTATTTCTGAAACGGTTGCTTCATCCTCTTTCTTGACAAACAATACTACAGTTCCGGAATTCTGGTCATATTCCATCTCGTAGGTCGATGTAACCTTTGAGATGGCAGGACCGACATTTTCCTTGACAGTACCTGCAAAGACTGCGATGCTCTCATAATTGCGGTACAATTCCATCTCTATTGGAATTGCTGAGAATGGCGCAAGGTCTTTCGCCAGTGTTTCAAGTTCCTTTAATCGTGATTGCAGTTCAGACCGTTTTTCTGTTTTTTCACTAACCTCTTCATCCAGTTTATCAAGTTTGGATTCAAGGTCGTTTAAAACAGAGTTAACCTTCTGCTTAGGTGCATCTGATTTTTTTACACCAAGGAAGGATGAGATCGATCTTAACTGAATAAGCTTCTTAGAAACATCACCTGCGTTTTCGAAAGGTCTGCCAAGTTTGAGTCCGGAACCGTCCTCATTGTAATCCTCAAGGTGGAAAAGATTGCTGCTATGAAGAGCTTCAATGGTTTCTTCCATGATGTCCTTGTGGCCTACAATGACGGCACGACTCATCTGTTTTGGCTTAAGCATGAATTGCCCTCTCGAATTCTGTTGTTAAATTCTCAACGGCTTTTTGAACGTTAGCTTCAGCCTTTTGACTAATGTCTCCAGCTGCAGCGTTACCGTTAGTGATAATCTCTTCAGTTTCCTGTTTGATTGTTTCTTCAGCAGATCTTAGTGCACTCTGTGCGGACTTTGTCGCATCAGTTTCTGCCTCTTTGATGATCTCTCTGGCTTCAGCACGAGCATTCATTATATGCTCGCTCTTGTTTTTGAGCCCTTCCTCCACCATTTTGGCCGCACTTTGTTCTGCTTTTTTTATTTCGGATAATATTTTGTCTTTGGCCATATAAATCCTCAATATATTATATACTGTTTACTTAGCGCGATTTACTCACCCCTATAGCAAGCATGCATATAAGTTATTCGGTTCCGTCTTTCTGATTGCGGAAATGTTAATAATTTATAATGGATATTTGCAAAAAAGACTTAAGTTCTGACTATCTGTAAGCCTGATGCTCAACTTGTCAGAACTTTTATTGAGACGCCTGTCTCTTGATATGGGTGTGAAATTATATTCAGTTCTTTTCCTGGAGGTCGATCCTTAAAGGTATATTTGCATCCTTGGGGATCGTATGGATATATTCCTTCCTGAATTCCGGGTTTCGCATCATGCAATACTCTGCAGAACCTTTGTATGCACTGTGTTTGCCCATACGCTTCCATATATCTGCAAGAGAATCCTCTCTTATATTGCCAAATGCAAGCGGAGTGTAAGCGCAAGGCATGACGTCACCACCGGATGTCACGTGGATCCATCTTCTGCCGGCAAAGCAGCCAAACTGGTCAGGTCCCATGAAATAAGGGAATGCTGTAACTCTTGGTCCATCTGCTGCCATATTCTTTCCTTTCTGGAACTTCTCCAGCCTTGAAACATCCTTCTGGCTGATCGTCTCATCTTCGCGCTCAAGCCATCTGCCAACAGCGATGATCTCGTAAATGGACATCTCATGCATCCCAAGGCTCTCTGCCAGGCCATAGAAATCTTCGAGGTCGTCAATATTGTCCGGGGAGACCACGACGAACATATCTGTCAGGATGCCTGCATCAAGACTATTCTGAATTCCGTCCATTGCATTCTGGTATGCTCCCTCTCTTCCACGAACGCGATCATGCTCGCTTTCAAATGGGCTATCAATGCTAATATGTGTTGCAAAAAGACCGGCATTCTTAAGGTCCTGTGCTCTTTCAGGTGTCAGCCTGAAACCGGATGTGAAACATGTTGCAATGGCCCTTGTCTTATCTACACTGGCAACCATTTCTGCAATGTCACTTCTGAGCATTGTTTCGCCACCATCGAATTGTACCGAATAGGTGCCAAGTTCAATGGCCTCTCCTACTGCCCTGTTGATCTCCTCGATACTAAGTTCAGGGTCTGCAACGATTCCTGCAGCACCACAGTGAATGCAATTGTATGGACATTTATCAGTGATCCCGATCGAGAACTGGTCGGGGATTCTCTTTTTCATGATAGCTCCGATCTGTGCACTTATAAGCCTGTTGAAGGCAGTGCTTGGTATTGGAGGGGACCATGTGGAAAAAATGATGTTCTCCTCATCTGCTCTGATGGGTTTTTCTTCCTGGAATATCTTATTGATCCTTTTGATAACCGGGCTTGCGACTGCTGAAAGGGGTCCTTCTATGTCCAGAACGACCTTTCCGTTCTCTGTACTTGCGTTTACTTTGATTACTGATTTTTCATATACCCGCATATCCTCACCTGGGTCGTTATGACTAATTTTATTTTGGAAGCATATCAATGGTTATGTAGTCTGTGATCTCAAGAAGTTTGTTCCTTGAATCCGATGGTTCAAAATTAGAAAGTATCTCTTTTGCCATTTTCACATATTCCATTGCAATTTCGGTTGCTTTTTGGACAGCCTGCTTCCGGCTCATGTCCTTCTGATATATTTGTAGCAGGGAAATGGATTCGTGATCTGATCTTTTATCATCTGCACTCTCTGTATATTCCAGAATGTCATCTACTATTTGGTATGCTATTCCCAGCTTCTCTCCGTAGTCTTTCAAGAGTTCTGCTGTAGCTTCATCCGCTCCTGCAATATAAGCTCCCATGGTTGCACTTGCAGCGAAAAGGGATGCGGTTTTCTTATCAATGCAGTCAAAATAGTTATCGTCTTCGAAGGTTACGGTTGTGCTTTTTATGTCAATGGTCTCTCCTTCGGCCATTGCCATCCCTGCCCTTCCGAATGCCCTGACTACCGGGGCACCATATGATGCTATAAGCTCGATGGACTTTGAGATCATATAGTCGCCTGCAAGCATTGCAGCTGCGGGTCCGAATTTCTTGTGTGCGGATTCAACACCTCTCCTTATCACTCCCTCATCAAGGATGTCATCGTGGATAAGGGATGCCGAGTGGATAAGTTCTATCGCAAGGGCAGCATTAATTCCTTCTTCCGAATCACTTCCGCATATTTGGGAGCAGAGCATCAGCATAATTGGTCTGACCCTCTTGCCGCCTGATCTGCAAATATGGCCGACCACCGATTTCATTTGGGATGAATCGTCCATACTGTTGATCATATCGTTCATTGAATCATTGATATGTCGGTATTCTTCCCATTCTTCGATGTTCATTGCATGTCCTCATATCTGGATATTTTGTTCTTTTTATGGAATTTATCTCTTATTCGGAGTACTTTGACGGACAGCCCATGACTATCTGTTCTGCATCTATCATTGTTTCAGATACCATGGTTCCTGTCAGGCTGATACTTTTTCCTTCTGCCAGGTTTGCAGGAAGATCTGCAGAGTATTCTACATTTATTTCATAGTTCTCATCTTCTGCATCTGTCAATGTGAATGTGGTCATTTCAGGTGAAATGCTAAGGGTTCCATTTTTCACAATTCCCATGGTGTTGACCTTCTGGTCTAAATGTTCCTGTGGGTCTGCTGTGATATCAGATACCATATAATACCCTTGCTCAACATCTACGCCCCAGAGTCCAATCGTCATCACTGCTACAATGGCAATTATGGTGAAGATCGTCTTTCGTTTTTTATCCATCTGTAAACACCTTTATCATTTAAGCTTCCGAATTTTGGAAACCAATTGTGAACGGTTGTATATGAGATAAATAATGTATGATATCAGCACTATCCATGTAATTACAAAAGCTGTCTGCAATGCCTGTATTCCCAGTGCCATGCGCGTTCACCTTGCATCGATTTTTGTCGTTGGAAATATATGGTTTCCTATGTGTTATCCATGCCTTGACGACATGGTTTAATATGGGTTCTGTGTAGTATATTGCCATACTATTTAAGTAAATTGAACGAATGTTCTATTGTACTCTTACATTATATATATCACATAAAGGAGAACTGTCTGATATGGTAAAACCTCCACGACTTATCGCATGGGAACTGACATGGGGTTGCAATCTTTCTTGTGTCCATTGCAGGGGTGCATCAACCTCAGAGATACCTGAAGGTGAGCTCTCTACATATGAAGCAAAGCACTTCGTTGACGAGGTCGCAGAAATTGGTGATCCTATCCTCATTATTACTGGTGGGGAACCACTTACCCGAAAGGACGTTTTCGAGGTTGCCAGATATGCCACTGACAAAGGTCTGCGTGTTGCTCTTGCCACAAACGGTACTCTTCTTGATGAGGACGTTGTGAGAAAGCTCAAAGATGCCGGTGTCCAGCGAGTAAGCATCAGCATTGATGGCTCGACAGCAAAGACACACGATGAGTTCCGTGGAGTACCCGGTGCATTCGAAGGTGCCATGCGTGGGATCGAATATCTCAAAAAAGGTGGTCTTGGCTTCCAGATAAACACCACGGTCACAAAAAGGAACCTTGACGAGATCCCTGATATACTTGATCTTGCAACAGAGATCGGAGCAGAGGCTCTTCATATATTCCTTCTTGTTCCAACAGGCAGGGGCAAGAACCTTGAGAATGAAGAGATTCCTCCGGTTGAATATGAGCGTGTTCTAAACTGGTTCTATGACCAGCAGAAACATGTCAGTATCCAGCTTAAGGCAACCTGTGCCCCTCATTATTTCAGGATAATGCGTCAGCGTGCTAAAAGGGAAGGCATAGAGGTCAGTGTTAAGACGCATGGGTATGAGGCCATGACTCGTGGATGTCTTGGAGGCACAAGCTTCTGTTTTGTTTCAAGCACCGGTGACGTTCAACCATGCGGTTACTTGCCTGTGGTTGCCGGGAACATAAAGGAGCAGAGCTTCAGGGAGATCTGGGAAGATTCCAAACTGTTCACCGATCTCAGGGACTTTGATAGTCTGGGTGGAAAGTGTGGAAAATGTGGCTATAAAGGTGTTTGTGGCGGCTGTCGTGCTCGTGCTTATGCTGCTACTGGTGACTACATGGCCGAAGAGCCGTACTGTATATATGTGCCTCGGTAAAAGTTTACGTTTACAAAATAATTGTAATTGTGGATTCGGGCAACAAATACCTAAAATCAAAGGGATATAAGTTAATTGTCTGATCGTCAATCTTCAGGTTACGATTTTCTGATCAGCATTTTTATTTAAAGTTTACTAAAATAAATCAAAGGGTATATTTTCAGGGGTTAACAGTTACATTACTCTGGATATCTTTTTTCGAGTTCACTTCTGGCCTTGGTCTTGCATACTGGACATTCGGTTATCTTTCACAAAAATTAGCTGATATTTCTGAATCATATATTGATGGGCAATATTAATATTCGCGAATCCATCTTTCACTTGTGTGGCATTCGCCTCATTTTCTCTTCATGGATATCACTTGTCAATTTTTGTATGTCCTTCCCCGCAGTTTGCAGGATGAATTTATCTTTGTCCATTTCAATTTTCGGGGGTTGATCTTGGATGTATTCGATATATGATCAGTTACATTATACAATAGTTTAGAAACCGTTTAACATTTGTGCATTTTTTTTGCTCATCGTTAAAATTGCCATCCACTTCTTTGGTCGAGGTATCAATGAATATGTGGGTGGAGTTCACAGTTCATGTTCATATTGGCAGACAACCTTGACTTCATGTGGCGAGTTTTTCTGTCATGAATCAATGGAGCAGCTCTATCAATCTTTGACCTCTAATTTTATATATTTCCTATGCTATACATATACTCCGCCTTCAACTCATAATAATGATAATAATAATAATCCATCATGTCAGGAGGAGTATTTATGGGAAATAAAGAGCCAATTACAGAAAACATCACAATTGTAGGGCCAGACAATAAAGACGCAAAACAAAAGGAAGAAGAGATTAGCTGGCTGATTGACAATCTTCCTGTTACTATTTTCAGATGTGACATAAAAGCATCATGGGACATATACTACATCAGCAAAAATGTATATGAGCTCACAGGTTACCCAAAGACAGATTATCTTGATAAAAAGTTGACATGGTCGGACATTGTTTTTCCCGAAGATGTGCCAAAAATTGATGAAGCTATCGACATAGCAATGAAAAATAACAAATCATACAAAGTTAACTACAGAATAAAAAATACAAGAGGAGAATCTGTTTACATCCGTGAAGAAGGTAATCTGGTAAACGATGACGAGGGAAATGCAGCTTATCTGGATGGTGTATTCCTGAACATTACAGAAAATGTCCTGGCAAAAGCAGAGTCCCAGAAAACAATTGTAAAAAGCATACCAGAACCTGCACTTGCACTTTTCGTAGATCCCGAAGGCAAGGTCAAGCACATAAATGATCATTTTGTCAAACTGAGCCAATTCCAATCTGATGAAGAAATCATAGGAAGGCCTCATTCTGATATTGTTGCAAAAACAACACTGGTTGGAGAGGATGCAGAAACTAAATTTGGAACCAACCAGTCGATTATTGAAATTGCACTGGATACTCGCAAAAGTGTGGATTCAATAGAAACAATCGTAAGGTTAAATGGGCTGGACCGTGAGCTCTACACAATAAGTTCTGTTTCACCTATATATGACGAGGAAGGTAATTTTGAAGGAATACTGGAAGTGCTTACAGACCTGACCGATATCAAGCAGAAAGAAAAAGAAGTCGAAGAATTGCTTGATTACACCAATAAATGTCTTGGAGACCTTGGAACTGGAATTAAAATGGTTGGCGAGGGTGATCTTGATACCAAGCTTGAGAAGGTCAAAGATGATGATTTCGGCAAGACCTTCGACGAATTCAATAACTTTGTAGGGAACCTAAGAGGAATTGTTCAGTCTACGGTGGGCGATATGAATGCTACGCTGGATGAGGTGAATCAGTCCCGTGAAGCTGTCAACCAGATGAATACGGGTATGGAGCAAATATCAACTGCTGCAGAACAGATTGCAACAGGATCTGAAAACCTTTCAAGACATGCTAATACTGCATCATTGGATGCAAAAGCTTCCGAACAGATATTCAAGGAACTGAGTGAAGCAGCTACAAAATCTGCAAGTTTCTCTGCTAAAGCAGTAGAAATGAGTGACGGAAGTCAAAAACTCGCAAACAGTGCACTGGAAGACCTCGAAGTAATCATGAATGAGATCGAGCAACTTGCTGGCATCGTTACATCTCTTGATGGTGCTGTTGATAATATCGATAAGGTTACTGACAAAATCAAATCCATTGCAGACCAGACAAATCTCCTGGCCCTGAATGCAGCAATAGAAGCGGCAAGAGCAGGGGAACACGGGAGAGGTTTTGCTGTTGTAGCAGATGAGGTAAGGAAACTTGCTGAAGAGTCAAGAAGCAGCACAGCCGAGATCAATGGAATTGTGGTCAATGTCCAGAAAGAGACAAAAAAGGTCACTGAAGCCATTGAAAGAGCCAAAGAACAAGTAATTAGTGGTAACAGAGATATTGGAGGGGCTCTGGGTAAGTCTGGCGAAATCACAGAGATGGTCGACAAGATCAATTCGATGCTTGGTGAACTGAATCAGAAAGCAGAAGAGGGCATGGAGAAGATCGAGAGTATCAATGAGAACATAGGGGAAGTTGCTTCAACTGCAGAAGAAAATGCTGCAAACAGCGAGGAAACTTCAGCAGCAATCGAAGAACAGACTGCAGCATCAGAACAGGTTAGTGGTTCCATAAAGAATGTTACTGATCTAGCTCAGAAGACAACGGATATGCTCTTGAAAAACTTCAAATTTTCTGAAAATTAAGGAGGTTTGACCTCCTTTTAATATCTTTTTGTAGGTGATCTAAATGAATCCTCATAATCAAATGATGGATGTTGACCAGACCGTACAGGTTATTGTATTCGCTCTTGGAGAAGAACGATATGGTGTTGATATTTCTCAGGTAAAGGAAATAATCAGGCCAACCAAGATTACAAGAATTCCGAATGCACCCGAGTTCATAGAGGGGGTTGTAAATCTCAGGGGTCAGATTACGACTATAATAAATTTAAGAACTCGATTTGGCAAGGAGACAAAAGAAACGGACAGTGAAACTAGGATTATTGTAGTTGAATACGAAAACGCAGTCATAGGGATGATTGTGGATACAGTGAATGAAGTCAAGTACCTGTCGTCAAAGAATATAGATGAGTTACCAAGCATTATAACGTCAAGAAACGATTCAAAATTCCTGACTGGTGTGGGGAAACTCGATGATGGTCTTTTGACATTAATGGATCTGGATAAAGTGTTTAGTGAAGAGGAAATCGAAGGTATGCAAAGATGAATGGCAAAGTTCACCTCCAGACTCCTGCAAAATTGTATGATGGCAAATGGGTTGATGCGGAACTCATCGTTACCGAGCAAATCCTATGCATTGGGAATACCAAAATTCAGGTAAACGAAATTGAAGACATTGGTAATGTTGAAGTTGAGGGCGTAGAGGCAATTAGGATCAAGAATGATGGAGAGATTATCATCAAGCCCCCGGAGAATCTCATGCAACAGGTTTTCCGGTTTCTTGCATTTAATTTGAAAGCCGATAGATTTGCGGTCTATTACCTTGATTCAGCAACAGTTGGAGGTGTAGTTTCATCTGGAACTCAGTGGGAGAAAGGTTATTTTAGTGTGACTGATGAGGGATTCTGGTTCATCTCACCAAAAAAGCAGCAGAAGATGCTGTTTGATAGTCTGGGCACTGTGGTGAAAGATGTGAGAAATGTTGGGGGTAAACAGAGAAAAGTTCTTGTCCTGTCCAAAGTTGAGAATGGTCAGGTCGCTACAAGCTTACTAATGTGCCCTGAAACTACATTGGAGATGCTTGAAAATTATCTTAACCGCCTTATTGAAACACATAAACCCGGGATAGAATTTACAGATATGGAAAAACAGATTTTAACACTTGTATATTCTGGATTAGATTTTGTTTCAATAGAGAATATGATCGGAATTTCTACAGACGAACTTAATGAGTACTATGATAGGTTAGTTGATTCCGGTTTGGCAAAAGTTGTGAAAATAAGAAAAGAAGTTGAATTAACCCCTCGTGGGGTGACCATGGTTGGGGACATACCGAATTTATAATTAAAAGGTGAGATTACATGCCAAAAGTATTAATTGTCGATGACACAGCATTTATGAGAAAGCTTTTGAAGAACATACTCTTTGGAGCAGGATTCGATATAGCCGGGGAAGCTGAAAATGGGAACCAGGCTGTAGAAATGTACAAGGAATTAAATCCGGATGTAGTAACAATGGATATAGTTATGCCGGATATGAATGGAATTGATGCTTTAAAACAGATAAAAAGCTTTGACAAAGGTGCAAAAGTTGTAATGTGTACCGCTATTGGTCAGGAAAAAATAGTAAAGACAGCCATCAAGCTTGGTGCAAAAGGATATATCATAAAGCCCTTCCAGGCACCAAAGGTCCTTGAAGAAATTAAAAAAGTTACTGGCGCATAAAGGCCGGGTAAAATATGATCAAAACCCTTGTTGTTGATGATTCTGCCTTAATGAGAAGGGCAGCAAGAGACATGCTTGAGAGTGCTGGCGATATAGAAGTCATCGGGATTGCAAAAAATGGCAAAGAAGCTGTAGAAAAAGCGAATAAGCTAAAGCCGGAAGTTATAGTAATGGATGTTAATATGCCTGTCATGGATGGGCTGGCAGCCGTTGAAGCTATAATGGATACAACTCCGATACCTATTATAATGTTTAGCTCTCTCACCAAAAAGGGTTCTAGAGAAGCTCTGGAAGCTTTGAGACTTGGTGCGATCGATTTTATAACAAAACCCAGTGGCTTACAAGAAATAGCTAAGAGCGAAAGCGAGCTAATAACGAAAGTTCGTAGCATCCACAATTCAAATCCAAACATTATAAGACTACTCAACCTGAAAAAGTTCAAAGGTGAGGTAATAAATGGAAACTGGAATTGTCCGGAGATGCAAAATATGGGAGTACTTATTGGTTCATCAACAGGTGGCCCTTCTTCTCTTGAGCAAATAATTCCAAGATTGCCAGGCAACCTGCCAGCATCGGTTTTTGTAGTCCAGCATATGCCAGAAGGCAATTTTTGTAGCCAGTTAGCTGCGAGATTGAATACCTTATCAGAACTTGAAGTAAAAGAAGCTGAAAATAATGAGAAAGTAAAAAATGGAGTTGCTTACATCGCCCCTGGTGGCTATCATATGCAAATTCGAAAAGCCTTGAATGTAACCAGGATAAAGATCATAAAAGGTGAACCGATGCACGCTGTAATGCCTTCTGTCGATGTGACTGTTGAAAGCTTTGTAAATGTATATGGGAAAAATTCAATCGCCACAATACTTACGGGAATGGGGGTCGATGGAGCATCCGGATTCAAAAAAATAAAAGAATCAAATGGATCTACCATAGCATGCAGTGAAGATACCTGTGTTATTTTTGGGATGCCAAAAGCTGCAATCGAAGCCGGAGCAATTGACGTTGTAAAACCTATTTTTGAGATACCTGAAGAAATTATTAGGATGTTAGAGGTGAAATGCAATGCAAACTGATATGGACGCTTACAAGGATGATTTCCTTCAGGAAGTAAATGAGTATCTTGAGATATTCAATCAGTCTTTTGTAGATCTGGAAAATGGTGATAATGACGCTTTGGATGAAATATTCAGAGTAGCACACACAATTAAAGGAATGGCAGGATTCCTTGGATATGCATCACTTGAAAAACTCTGTCACAGCATGGAAGAAGTTTTAAGTGGCATAAAATGTGGCGATATCGTAATTGATAGCGACCTTATAGACATAATGCTTTCAACTGTAGATCGAATAAATGAAATGGTGGAGAAAATAGAAAGCGAAGGCAACGATGAGATTAAAATCGACAACCTTCTAAATGCTTTCGACATGTATAAATCTCAAAAAGATGAAGAAGTTGAAGATCGCATCCCTGAAGAAAGCACCTCTGCAATAATAGATACGCAGGAAGCCGAAGATGTGGAATTTACTCATCGGGAAGAAGATGTCTCTGCCGTAACAGGATCTCTGGAAACAGAAGATCTAAATTCTGAAAATGAGGACGGAGAACCTAATCTCATACTCAATGTAAAAATAGCTCCTGATTCTGATATAAAGGAATTGAAAGCTATATTGGTTATTGAATCTCTGAAAGAAGCAGGACATGTTATAAGAACAGAACCTACAGAAGAAGAGATCGATAGCACTTTTAAGGGTTCACTTAAAGCCTTCATCAAGGGGGATGCGGGCAAAGTGGAAGATGTAATGAACAAAATTTCTGAAATTGATAATTTTGAAGTTATCTCCTGTGATCAAGAAGAACATAACGAATCTGTGGATTCTTCTTTGAAAAAAGATGTCTCTTCTGTGGTAAGATCTCTGGAAACAGAAGATATGAAATCTAAAAATGAGGGCGCAGAACATAATCTCATACTCAATGTAAAACTAGCTCCTGATTCTGATATAAAGGAATTGAAAGCAATATTGGTTATTGAATCTCTGAAAGAAGCAGGGCATGTTATAAGAACAGAACCTACAGAAGAAGAGATCGATAGCACTTTTAAGGGTTCACTTATAGCCTTCATCAAGGGGGATGCGGGTAAAGTGGAAGATGTAATGAACAAAATTTCTGAAATTGATAATTTTGAAGTCATCTCCTGTGATCAAGAAGAAAATGAGGAAAATGTGGATTCTTGTCCTCTGGAAGAAGCTGTCTCCGAAACATCAGGGTCTTTGGAAACAGAAGATCTGAATTGTGAAAAGGGGGATGGGGGGCATAATCTCATACTCAATGTAAAACTAGCTCCTGATTCTGATATAAAGGAATTGAAAGCGATACTTGTTATTGAATCTTTGAAAGAAGCGGGGTATGTTATAAGAACAGAACCTACGGAAGAAGAGATCGATAGCACTTTTAAGGGTTCACTTAAAGCCTTCATCAAGGGGGATGCGGGTAAAGTGGAAGATGTAATGAACAAAATTTCTGAAATTGATAATTTTGAAATTATCTCCTGTGAACAAGAAGAAGTCACTGAGGAAATTCAACTCCCAAATCAGGATGAAATGGAAAATATTGCTCAGGAGGATATTCCCAATAATGAAGGAAGTAAAGGGGAGCAAGAAATAATCGAATCTACTATTCAAACAAATGAAAGTATGATGTTTACATTTAAGGAAATTCTCAGTAATGAAAATTGTTCTCTTCAGGAAAAGTTAAGGAAATTGATAAACACACTTTTCGGGAATAACTATTCCGGTGCAATATCGGCAAAGGAAATCATTCAGGATGAAGAAGCTTCGTTAATGTTTGAAGAAAGTATTCTGGAAGATGAATCCTCGTTAATATCTGAAGAAATTATTCAGGAAGATGAATCTCCGTTAATGTCTGAAGAAATTATTCTGGAAGATGAAGTTTCGTTAATTTCTGAAGAAAGTATTCAGAAAGATGAAGTTTCGTTAATTTCTGAAGAAAGTATTCAGAAAGATGAAGTTTCGTTAGTGTCTGAAGAAAGTATTCAGAAAGATGAAGTTTCGTTAATGTCTGAAGAAAGTATTCAGAAAGATGAAGTTTCGTTAGTGTCTGAAGAAAGTATTCAGAAAGATGAAGTTTCGTTAATGTCTGAAGAAAGTATTCAGGAAGATGAATCTCCGTTAATGGTGGAAGAAGATATCCAGAAAGAAGTAGTTAACATCAGAAATATTGGATCAAATCAAGATAATTGCACTGCCAAGCAGGATACTACTAAAAAAGGATCAGTGGGGAACAAAAGGCAGGATACAATACGTGTTCGAGTTTCCAATATTGATAGCATAATGAACCTTGTTGGAGAACTTGTAATTAACAAAGGTTGCCTTCTTCAAATTTCCCAGGAGCATAGGATACCCGAACTGGAAGAGGCTACTGCAATTTTGGACAAATCCATCACAAGTTTACAAGATGAAGTTATGATGATGAGAATGGTCAAAATCGAAAAGGTATTCAAAAAATTCCCAAGAATGGTGAGGGACCTAAGTAGAAAGTTTGAAAAAGACATAGGTTTTGAAATCGAGGGTCAGGAAACTGAACTCGATAGGACTATTCTTGACGAAATTAGTGATCCTTTGGTTCATCTTGTAAGGAATTGTGTCGATCATGGAATCGAAACTCCGGAAGAAAGAGCAAAAGCCGGTAAAAGTCAAACAGGACATATAAAACTTTCAGCAAAAAGGGAGAAGAGCAACGTCATAATTGAAATTGAAGATGACGGGAAAGGTCTGGATTTGAAAAAGATCAAGAATAAGGCTTTAGAAAAGGGGATCATTTCATCGACTGATTTGGATAAACTTAGTGAAGATGAAATTAGGATGCTTATTTTTACTTCAGGACTATCTACAAAAGACAGTGCGACCGAGATCTCAGGACGAGGGGTCGGAATGGATGCCGTGAAGACAACTGTCGAGAAACTGGGTGGTAAAATAAAAATATACTCCCAGAACGGGAAAGGTACCAAGATGAGGATCAACCTCCCTCCCACAGTTGCAATTATAAAGTCACTTGTTGTTGAATCCGGGAATGAGACTTATGCAATTCCAATTTCCAATGTTGTTGAAGCACTCGATGTTAACAAAGATAATTTCAAACTTATACGTGATCAGCCACTGCTTTATGTAAGAGAAAAGCTGCTGCCTGCAATAAGATTAAAAGAATTTTTTGATATTGGGGAGTATGGCAAACAATTGGAAAAAGAAGTTGGTATTATTGTAGAGAGGGAAAGTGAAGAAGTTGCGTTACTTGTTGATTCAATAATTGATCAACAAGAAATAGTGATAAAACCACTGGGCAGTGTTTTGTCAAAAGTTAAAGGATTTATTGGAGTTACAATTCTGGGGGATGGAAGGGTCATACCGATCCTGGATGTATCAGCACTAGTAGGAGGAGATATAGATGCTTGAATTAGAATGTCTTAGTGAAATGGAAGTAGAGGTTTTAAAAGAACTTGGTAATATTGGTACTGGACATGCAGCCACTTCACTTTCAAAATTGTTAGACAAATATATTGAAATTACTGTTCCAGAAGTAAAAATCGTAAGTATAGCAGATTTGCGTGGCGAATTGTATGAAGAAGTTGTAGCAGGTGTCCTTATAGCATTACAGGATCTTGAGGGGAACAACTCTGGTTACCTATACGTCATGGTACCTATGAAATCTGCAGACAAACTTGTAGTGGAAATGTATGGGACAGAAGATGTTGACGATGAGATGTATGCTTCTGCAGTAATGGAAGCTGGAAACATACTTGCATCATCATTTTGTGATGCCTCAGCTGACTTCCTGGACATAATCCTGTTACCTTCTCCTCCAAATTATGCAGTTGATATGGCTACTGCAGTTATGGATGGGGTAGTTTCCCAGATGGCACAAAAAAGTGATAACCTAATTATATTTGAAACCAAGCTAAATTCGGAGTCAAACATCGAAATAAATTTGGCATTGTTACCTGAAGATGATTTATTCAGTAACATTATGAATATATTGGAAGGATTATGAGTAACGATATTGCATACGTCTCAACAGCAAACGCAAAAGCGATTGTTTTGAGCAGAAATAATACAGTAGTGGGTTCATACTGTTCTATGGATGGTAGGTGTGCATCTGGTTCTTGCCATCCAGATTGTGAACTGATAATAGGCGCAAAGAACCACTTAAAAGGTAGCTCCCCGGACTCCAATGTACAATTATTAGAAGGAGAGTTGATTGCTGGCATTGGAGAATACAAAGTGGGAAAAAATATCCTACTGAAAGCAATGGGACTTGGTTCCTGTGTAGGTGTGGTACTTTACGATCACAAAAGTCGTATGGCTGGTATTGCACATGTATTGCTCCCCGGAGCGTCAAACGATGGAAAAACCAAACATGCTGAAACTGCCATAACAACAATGCTTGAAGAAATGGTTTGCAATGGAGCAAGGCGAAAACATATTTCTGCAAAGGTTGCAGGTGGTGCCCAGATATTTAAGCACATGAATCTGGACATACTTAAGATCGGTGATCGGAATATTAAATCTGTTGAAGAAACTCTCAAAAAAGAGAAAATCGAAATATTAGCCACAGATGTAGGGGGAAGTATGGGGAGAAATGTTATTTTCAATGCAGTTGACGGAAGTCTAATTGTTAAATATAGCAATGGGAAGGTATTATGGATGTAAGTGATACAGATTACTTTGATCTTCTTACAAACAAGGTATCTAAATTATCGGGTATCGTTCTCGATGGTTATAGGGATAAATACCTTCGGAGAAGAATTGATCTGAGAATGAGGGTTGTAGGAATCACTGATTATAAGGATTATATGCGATTTCTTGAAACGAATGAAGGTGAATTAGCTGCACTCATAGATACTCTTACTATTAATGTGACTGAATTTATGCGAGACAAAACACCGTTCATATTTTTCAAGGATAACTTGATTGCAGATATAATAGAAAGAAAGCAAAAATCACAAAGCAAACTGGTTAGATTTTGGAGTGCTGGGTGTTCTAACGGAGAAGAACCTTATTCTATTGGGATCTGTGCAAAAGAAGTATTTCCTGAAGATTGGAACATATCGATATATGCTACTGATATAGATGAAAAGTGCTTAAAAAATGCTTCAGAAGGGGTGTACTTCAAGGATAAAATTAAAAACCTTGACTATATGCTCAGGCACAAGTATTTTGAAAAATCTGAGGATACTTTTAAAGTAAAAAAGATTCAAAATCTATCATATAGATTCAAAAGATATGATCTAACAAACGATACTCCAGTTTCAAAGCATTTTGACACTGTTTTCTGCAGGAATGTGATGATATATTTCAATGAAACTCAAAAAGTAAAAATGATAAGCAACTTCTACGATTCACTCACAAAAGGTGGCTATCTCATAATAGGTAAATCCGAAACATTACCTCCTGAAATGAGAAGTTTATTTGAACCTGTGAGTATAAAAGACAAAATCTACATGAAAATTTAAAGGAATATTCAGTTCTGCTCTTTTAAAACCGTCTCCTCATCTTTTTTAGAATTCATGTCGGTTTATTAATGTTATTATGGATTATTGAAATATTGAAATATTCCCTCAGATAGGTCTATCTGCGAAATATGGTTTTTGATACTTTTCTGATTATTTAAATTTCCACTTATATCTACCAAACACTACTTTTTTGATTATAAATTAATATCTAAGCAGCCCTGCTTCGATCCATATTCAATCAAAAATATTCTCATGTAACTAAAAAAATTAAATGTGTGTATCAGGTCATTTTATTCTACACTTTCAGATAATTCATCTCTTCAAAAGCATTAAAGAAAACGAAAATATCAAAAGTGCAGCATAGAAAACAACACTATAGTCAAGTCTGTTGTAGAGTGAAAGCCATTGATAAACAAGCATTGAACCTGAAAACAATGCTAAGACTATAAGGCCTATGTATTTTGCGTCTAACATATTTAAATCACTTTTTCCTGTTTTAAATTATCTATCAATATAAAACTAAAATCAATTAATGAATCAATTAATTATTTTTATGCTATAATTTGAATAAATACTATCAAATTCGATCTGAGTCCAAATGCTTGGAATTCTACTAGAGATTTCATTCTAAATATTATTTTTTTGAGCACTATATAATATTGGAAATAATTTATTATTTAACTCTAATGATGGAGATTTTGATGTTTCCACTGAGCTCCTATTTTAGGGGGTGTTGTACCTTTTTAGATTTTCTAAAACCCCTTCAAGCTCGGTTTTAATTTCTTCGATGTCTAAATTTTCTCCTTTCATTTCTGACATGAAATCGGCTTTCTTTTTCTCCTCAATAATTATGTCATTCTTCAATGACTCTATGAAACTATCGTCGTCATCTTCAAAGGAGAAATCATCATTGTAAGGGTCATCTTCAGACATTTCGAAAGAAAATTCATCATCCTGGCTATCATCTTGTTCGTCTCCTACCTCTCCAAAACCGAAGTCAAATTCATCCATATCAATAGACAAATCACCATTAAGTGATAAATCCGAATCCGGTTCGTCAACTTCAATTTGAGTGCCTAAACTACCTGCAGTAGCCATCTCATTGATCAGATTATCATCAAAATCCAATTCATTCTTTTTATTTCCTACGATTTTATCGACATCAAAATCTATATTTGATTCATTTTCTGTGGAAGTAGCATTTTTAGAACTAGCCATGTCTGTAAATATGGCCTCGTTTTCCCGGTCACCTTTTCCAGGCAAACTTAACTTAATAGATGATATCTTTGATCTGAAATTGGTAAAAATACCTTTAATGCCAGAATAATTTGACTCCTTATCAACTGCTAATTCTGATGTTTCATTTTCTTTTGAATCAGATTCACTGTTAATTAGCTTCTTGATTTTTTGACCAGTTCCTACAAAAGGATTCGATACTTTAAATTTGGAAAAATCAATAAATTGGCCTAGCATTTCATATGATTTTGATGTGGAGGTATTAGGATCAGGAATCTTATCTCCCCTATATTTATCATAGAAGACTGCGACACTCATCACTATTATACTAACAACAATCCCCAGGATAATTGAAGAATCTATTTCTGTTAAAATTGATAAATCCATTTCATATACCTCCTTCAATAAATGAGTCAAACGAAAAGAACATGTCCACTACGGGAGGAACACTGATCATCATGATTCCCGAAAGAATAAAAAATATTGAAGCGTAAAATACTATCAGATATAAAGGGCCTCCTTTCACAACATTTACTACAAGAATATTGGCCAGAGTTAATACTATAATTACCACTACGACGTATTGACCTAAAAGCTCAACCGGAACTCCTCCAAAGATTCCCAAATTCATTCCAACACCACCTGCACCACCTGCGATCGCAGATTCTGATATGTCATATTGTACAAATAGATCTGAAATGATGTTTGTGAATATCGTAAGTATCTGCCCAATGAAAAGAAGAAGTGCCACCATTGCCAAATGAAGGGGTACGACAAGGTATGTGAATGAAGTAGAAATACGATCCCTTTTCATTCTCAAAAGGACAAGTTCAAGGTTTGATGAACTTACTAGCTCTCCAACCTCTTCGGCATCTCCTCCCAAATTAATGGAATCAACAAAAACACTTGTAAATTTGTGAATCAAATAGCTACCTGATTCCTCTACAAATTGATCCCAGCTCAACTTTGAATCCATGCCAATTGTAAGCTTCTTATAGAGTTCAAGAGTCACACCCTTCAATTCACCAAGATTTTTTGGATCTATTTTCATTAGGGCCTTTGGAATTGTCAATCCCGATCCACTAACGATTGACCCAAGACTCCTGATAAATGTCGTATAACTTTCATCTCTTTTGTTAACTTTGACAATATCTCTGTGAGCTGTGATTCCAACCGGGAGCATGATCAATCCTGCTAGAATCATTCCGAGACCTTTGATATCTACATAGAAATCAATGGGATGCAAAAATGAAGGTATCAATGTCAGTGTTATAACTGAGAGGATAGCTAGAATTATTGTAACTGGCATCCATTTGTAAATGAAGGTCTGTTCCTTTGATTTCTTATCCAAACTATGGACCATCGAATCTCTGGGAACTCCTTTGCATAATAATCCTACACCCCCAAAAGCCATACCTGACACGATAAAAGCTGTACCGTAAAGTGTCTTCTCAGGATCTCCTAGATTATACAGAATTACAGAAAGTAATATTATAATGGATACAAGGGAAGTTGAGACAAGCAGCGCAGTGTAAGCGTTTGACCATTCTTTTGTGGTTTCAAGATTTCTCTCGAATTCGTCTTTCCTTATTGTTTTAAACAATGTCCACTCTTTCTTGAGAAAATCAATGTCTGGCTCACCTGATGCAATCGCATTGGAGAACCTATTAAAAAGTTCTTGCAGTCTAATATGCTTTACCTTAGTGGATACAAGCTCACATGCATTAGCGTAATCATAATGCCAGTCTTGGGATAGATCTTTGACCTTTTCAAAATAAATATATGGGCAATATTCTGTTTTCTTCGATATGTTCTCGAATATCTTGTCCCTGCTCACATTTGCAGTAGATATGGATGCCATGTAAGTTAGGGAGAAAAGCATATCGTTGCTAATGTAGAGCTCTTTTTTAAAGCGATCTACCCTGCGGGATATTATTCCTGACAAAGATTTAGATGTATCACCTTCATTTTTGCTCTTAAAAATATTTTTTATATCGGAGATATCCATATCAACGCCTCATTTAGAATTTAATCCTCAGCATCCCATGTTTTGTAATTTTAGAGGTGGTATCAAAGAAATCATAGAAATTAGTGATCCCTTCCTTTTGAAATCTTTCTAATATTTTTGCTCTTTTCTCGATCTCATCATAAACAACATGTTTTCTCTTCGAAGGAATACCTAGTCTTGTTGCAATTTTCTGTTCCAGAAGATAAGAACTACCATGAGCACTGAAAACATAAGAATCAGTAACCGGGTCCCATGAAAAGGCCTCAACGAAAGAAACACCCTTTTGAGGATCATATCCCAGAACTTCGTTCACACTGATTACTCTTCTTACCATTTTTCCATCAGGTCTTCTGACAGCAGACTGGATGATAACAAAATTCAGATTATCAACATATGTTTTAGGTATGTTTATGGGGTCTGCAGTAATCCTCTGTATTAGTTTTTCAACGCTTGCAGCGTGGAAGGTTGACATGACTGGGTGCCCGGTCTGCATAGCCTGGAACGCAACATTTCCCTCTACTCCTCTGATCTCACCCACAAGAATATAATTTGGTCTCTGCCTTAAGCCAGCTTTCAGAAGGTCGAACATTGTAACATCCGAACCACTTCCTTCGCCAACCCCTCCGCCTCTTGTGCTACCTCTGGTCATCTCACGTGTCCAGTTTTTGTGAGGAATCTGCAATTCAGGAGTATCTTCTATAGATACCAGTTTTGCATCAGGGCTAATGAAAGTTGTAAGGGCATTTAATGAAGTCGTTTTACCACTTGCAGTTTCACCACAGATAAAGCCACTCATACCTTCAGAAAGAAGGATCCAAAGATAACCTGCAACTCTGTAGTCCATCGTTCCTTTATCGATTACCTGAAGGATACTAAATGGAATTTCATTAAATTTCCTTATTGTGAAGTTACTTCCATTTTTACTTACATCGGTACCATAAACGATGTTAATCCTCGAACCATCCGGAAGTGAGGCATCCACAATAGGATCTTTAAACGTAATGGGCTTACCTATCCTTTCTGCAAGCTTGATTATAAAGTGGTTGAGAATGTCATGGTCAGTGAACTCCAGGACACTTCTTAGCCCATCAAATACTTTGTGCTCTAAATATATCGACCCTAATCCGTTGCAGGTAATATCTTCTATATTGCTGTCACATATATACGGATCAAGAAAACCCAGACCAATTTTATCTCTGAGAAGAGAATATTTTAAGGCCTTATATTGATCTTCAGATAAATAGATGTGATTGTCTTCCTTTTTCCCTTTATTCGGAAAGAGCTTTGAACCAAGGACCTTTTTCAAATTTGCAAAAGAATCTTGATTTTCTTCCTTTTCTCCAATCACACAAATATCATCCATAGCTTCGATCAATATCTGCGTTTTTTCTTCAATATTTTCCGGATCGAAGTCAAGGCCCGTGAGGTAATCCAGCATCCTATGTTCTAATTCTTTTAGGATGTTGCCAACACCGGTAAGTAGGTTTGGTTCTATCGGAATATAATAATCCCTTACACCGTTCTTGTTTGGATAAATATGTACGTAGCTACTGTCACTTGCTTTGTATATTAAATTGGGATGCTCAAGGTCACCATGTTTTGATTCAAGTTTGGATACATATTTTGGAATTCCCATCGTATCAATCGGCAATATGTGTAAGTATTCCAGAAGATGGTGATTCCTTTCGACTTCTTTTTTCATTCCAGGAGGAAGTATCTTATATATACTCGATTTTGTTACGTCAGAATGATCATGCCCTTCATATTTTTTTGGTTTAAAAGGAAAGCAGGCTTCCAAGCCCTTTTCAAAACCTTCCTTCATAAGTATATCTTCAGATTCAACCATATAAACCTCCAAAAACTAAAAAAATCATCATTTTCATGTTTTGGCATGAGATATAGGAATAATTTTCAGTCCATATCCAGGTTGAACTTCAAAACTCACAATATTACCTGTAGTTTTCTTTGCGCCCCTTAGCTTTGAAACTTCCATAACACTGATATATCGATCTGAAAGCTGCTCTTTCCTGAGAAATAGATGGCAATCACATGCAGATCTGATCCTTACAAGTGTATCTTCCTTGAAAGCATGCTGGTGTAGGGTGATGAAAATAGTAAGGCCTCGATCACAAAAATTTTTAAGGCTTGTAAGGAAACCAAGAATATTATCTTCATCGGAATATGTCGTAAACATTGTGAGGGAATCTACTATTATCACCTTCTCCCTTATGCTCTTGATGTGCTCTGCCATCAGATTAAGAGTGCCTTTCATCTGTTCAGAGGTCCATTCAACGCCAGAAAGGTGAACAGGGAATATTCTTAGATATCCCCAACTGTAAAAATCGGATACATCCAGACTTAGACTTTCCATTTGCATAAGTAGACTTTTGATTGTGTTTTCAGTTGAATAATATGCCATCCTATGCAATTGATTCAATCCGCCAAATACTAGCTGTTGGCACAAAACACTTTTTCCGGTATCGTTTTCACCTTCTATAAGTACAAGGGATCCCAGAGGTATGCCTTCTCCGAGTTTTTTATCAATTTCATTATTACCGCTTGAAACAATGTTTTTATTATTGTCTTCGTCTTCCATTTCAACCACCAATTGTGTGCCCTTTGGAGGAAATAATGCCGTTTGGAGTGACAATTTTTAAAATAATTTCATCTCCTACCCCGTATTCTTCATGTAGCTCAACTTCCATTTCTTCGAGTGGATCCAGAATATTGGGGTTGAGCTGGCCATCATACACATCCATTGTCCATTTATTGTCATCCATATAATCGGCAGTACCGTTTTTAATAACAATAATGTCCCATAGATTAAAATTGTTCAATTTGGTTTCACCGGTATTTTCCACGATGAAATGAAGGTGATTTTCTGTTGAATTGAACCAGATTGTCTGTATCTCAATATCCGTTTGCATTTTATCCATTGTAGTTGTATGTATTGCACTATAGCCATCATAAGCTGAATCTACAAAGTCATTCATCCCGATCATAAAGGTGTTTGCTACAACTATCATGGTTGTGATTACAAAAAATGCAACAATTACTGTATCAAAGCCCATATTATCACTTGGAGAATATATCTGACCCGGAGACTCCATTATAAAGAATGAAATTCAACTTATAGGTATCACTGGGTAGATTATCTAACTCGATAATTGTTTTTATTGTTTCACCTGAGTCCCACGTATTTCCATCACCATTTTCAAGTGTATAATTCCAGGCGGGATTGGATGTGCTTTCAAAATCAGGATGCCAGTAATTAGAAGAGGACGTGATAAATATGTCACTCATTCCAAAATAGGATAAAGGAATCCTGGAGGAACCAACATTTTTGATCCAAACGGAAACGTTGTTTCCCTGAGCGGAAATAAATATTATATCGACATCAGTTCTGACCTCAGTTCCCATTTCATCTGCAACAGAAGTGTAAGAACGTGACAACTCATTCACCGAAGGAACAACAGCACTAACTAAAGCTACAACTGCTACAACACTTGCTATTACAAGTATCGATGTAGTTATCACTTCATTTGACATGGACTCTCCGCATCGTTTTCATTCAGAACTAAATCCAGTACCTTGGAGTCAAGGCTTGGATCTTCCGGATTGAGTATATGGTAAAGCTTGTATAGGTCCATGACCGATTCGTCTAGATTATTATTTTCATAAAGTATATTTGTGATTTTGAGTATAATCTCTTTTATGTTATCAGGGATATAGCCCAGGAGTGAGAATATTTCGACTAGTTCCTGCATAGTTTCAGAATCATATTTTTCCACCATCTCTCGTCCCCATATTATCGTCTTATGGAATGAGAGGGGGTCTACAAGCTTAAAATCAGGAAGATTACTTGCCTGTTGGGCATAATCATTGTTCCCCATGGCATTATTTTCCATATTTTGATCGTGAATATTGGAAATATTCTGGGGAACTGGTTCAACCTCGACAGCATCAGGAATTTCATCTATTGGCGGTGTAGGGGGCACATGGGCCGGATTAGGTGTTTGGGCAGTAAGATTGGATATTGCCTGAATGTTCTGAAAAGGATTCTCAAGAACGCTCATTGTTTCCCTTATATCCAAGAGGAGCTTTTTAACAGAACCTTTTATTTCAGCTACCTCGGCTTCCAAGTCAGCAACTTTGGACTCTACGGTGTCTCCTTCAGCACTCGTCATCAGATCATCAATCATTGACTGGTCGAAACCTTCTGCATCACCCATTTTTTACTCACCTGGACATATAAAAATTTTAATAATAATTATAATAATAATACTAATTAAGGAAGGATAGTTACATCTATTAATTAATATATTTTCTTTTTGTTTCATCTCAAAAATAAAAAAAGATGAGACACTCTTTAATAGAGTGTCATTATTGCATCGATTTGTGGGGGTGCTGTCCTCTGCAGAGTGTAGGAAGCTCCTTCAGGTGGCTTTATCTCAATCTGGAACTCTTCGTTTGGACCCACATCATATCCGCTAATATCAACAAGCACTTCAAACTTCTCGAATTTTTCGAGGAGCTCGTCACCATCTGCACCACCGTGTTTTGCGGTTACATTCATTTCTGAATCACTTAATGTGTAAGATGCGTGGTTGGTACTGTCTGTGTATGTGACTATGGTTTTGTTGATGTCAACTGCTGAACCTCCTGCAGTAAGTTGCAGGAATATGGTCATATTTGCAAGTGTATCGTTGCCAGTGTATCCTGCTGCAATAACGTCTCCACTTATCTCAATACTGCTACTTGCTTGTGCTACACCTGTGTGTACCACTTCCTGGCTCTTCTGGGTTGTATAAAAACCTGCTCCGAGCATGACATAACTGAAAACTGCTGCCACGACCACGAATGCGACCAGGACGATTGCTGCTTCCAAACCAGTAAACGCTTTATCATTATTAAAGAATCTTTTAAACATTTTGAAACACCTCATCAATAGACTGTCTGGTATTCATTAGCACCCAATTCTGGCGGCATTGTTCTCTGTAGTACCAGTACAGCTCCATCTGGTGGTTTAAGTTCAAGTTTTATTTGTTCATTTACTGTAGGAAGGGATACTCCTGATGTAGAACCCAATGTGGCTGTGATTTGATATTTTTCACCTTTCTCAACCAGGTTGTCGTCATCTCCAAGCGTACATTCCGTCTCCCAAGTACAGTTGGCAACAAAATCATTCGAATCCGTGTAAGTCAGCATTGATTTGCTGAGATCTACAGGGGATCCGCCTGCAGTATTTGTTACATAGAATGTAACATTGGTTGCACTTCCGGCTGTTGTATGGCCTCTAATTACAACATCTCCGGCTACTGCTACACTGCTACTTGCTTGCTGTACACCTGTGTGCACTACTTCCTGGCTCTTCTGGGTTGTATAGAAACCCGCTCCCAACATGACATAGCTGAAAACAGCTGCCACGACTACGAAAGCAATCAGGACTATCGCTGCTTCAAGTCCTGTAAATGCTTTATCATCTTTTGAAAAATTTTTCCACATGTTTAGTCACCTCATAGGCGAAATTCAATTGTTTTTTCTAGAATATATATGTTTCTAATAATTAGTATAATTATGATGATATATTTTCATTTGCTTCTCACACATAGAAGGAAACAAATATAAACACATACATCAAGAAGGGGGAAAGGTTACAACGGTCTGAGTTCGTTAGTGTATTTTTCATTCATCTACATTGATGTATATCTTATACCATTCAATATGGAATAAGCTCGCTGCATAACAAAATAAAACATTTGGTGTTCATTTATATGATACAACTTGATGATATTGATAAGAATATCCTTAATCTGATCCAGCTGGATTTTCCACTTGATGTTCATCCATTTGAAAAAATGAGCTTTCAACTGGGCATCTCTGAAGAGGAACTGCTGGAGCGTATGGGCCGTTTAAAGGAAGAAGGTGCAGTGCGTCGAATTGGTCCTGTTATCAACACAAAAAGAGTGGGTGGGACCAGTACTCTTGTTGCATTAAAAGCTCCTGAATCAAAGATAGATGAGATCGCAGAGCTTATCAATCAACATCAGGAAGTTTCCCATAACTATTTGCGCCAGGCAGATTATAATATATGGTTCACAGTGTCTGCTGCTAACAAGGAACGTCTGGAGCAGATCATAAATGACCTTCAGGAAGAGACCGGCTGTCCGTTGATAAATCTGCCTACAAAACGACTTTTTAAGATCGGGGTGAAATTCGATGTCAAATGATAATGTTGTCATGGATGAGGTCGATACTCGTCTTCTCAAGCTAACTCAGGATGGCATACCATTTGTCCATTCGCCATTTGCTATAATCTCAGAAGAACTTGGGATAACTGAGGATGAGGTTGTCCAAAGGATAGAACAACTTCAGAAAAATGGCTTTATTCGCAGATTTGGTGCATCCATCGGTCATCGTGCGATCGGGATCACTGCAAATGCAATGTGTACCTGGAATGTTCCTGATGAGCGTGTTGAAGAAGTGGGTGCTGTTATGGCAGGCTTTACTGAGGTCACTCACTGTTATGAAAGACCACGTTATCCTGATTGGCCTTACAACCTTTTCACCATGGTACATTCCTATACAAAGGAAGATTGTGAATACGTTGCGCAGGAGATATCAAGGGCCACGGGCATCACTGATTATAATCTCTTGTACAGTGTCCGCGAGTTTAAAAAGACCGGTGTGAGGTTGTGAATGGTAGAGCATACCGATAGTCGTACCTATCTGCCACTTTTTATTGATCTGAGTGACAGGAAAGTGATCATCTTTGGTGGAGGTTCTGTGGGTCTTCGAAAAGCATCACTGTTTTCGGAGTATGCACATACTATAGTTGTAAGTGCTGACTTCGTTCCTGAGCTTTGGGACCTTGCATCCTCATCTTCTGTGGAACTGATTTCCATGGACCTTTTATTCGTATCAGACGAAAAGCTTGAAGAGCTTGTCATGGGTGCTTTCCTCGTTATTCCCGCAACTAATATGGTTGATTTGAACGATAGGATAAAGGAATGTGCCCGAAGGTCAGGTGCATTGGTAAATCGTGTTGATATGGCAGATGATGTGGTCATTCCTTCTGTAATTAAGAGAGGCGGTCTGACAATTGGTGTTTCCACACTTGGTTCCAGTCCTGCAGTATCCAAATACACTCGCAGGAAAATAGAAACTTTTATCACTCCTCAGTATGGGGATATGATCAAACTGCAGGATCAGATTCGAACTCTTCTAAAGGGTAAAGTTGCAGAGCAAAAGACAAGAAAGGCTATTCTCTGGGAGATTCTTGAAGATCGGTCAGTATGGGAAGCTCTTGATGTTTCATATGAAAAAGGGTATAATATAGCATATAGTATAGTTCAGGAGCACATAAGCAAGAAAGGTTGATATTATATGGAACATTACATTAAATTTAAGTCCGATGTTCGTGTTCATGAAGGTATGCTACATCTAATGCACGTTCATTGTGGAGGTTCACTGTGACAGAGATATCAAGTATGGTCATTACACATGCCAAGGCTACTGTTGAGGAAATGGAAGATTCCTGGCATGGGGACCTTGATCTCGTTCTGAATCAGCTATACTCAAATGAACTTGTCTATGAGTGTGCGGTTCTTAAGACATGCAATCGTGTGGAAATATATGTTGTTTCCTCAAAGGGTAGCAGTGTTCTGTTCCATTATGCCAAGGAGATGGGCGTGTCAGCAAATATCGTGGAGTTCTATGACCATGATGAATCTTTAAGGCACCTCCTGAGGCTTGCTTCCGGTCTTGAGTCCATGATAATTGGAGAGGCTCAGATACTGGGACAGATGAAAGACCTGTTCCTTGTCGCAAAAAAAGCCGGTACTGTAGGAAAGGTCCTGGATACTGCTTTCAGCAAGGCTATACAGGTTGGCAAGAGGGTACGTACCGAGACCTTCATCAACAGGGGAGCGGTTTCCATTGCTTCTGCAGCTGTTGATCTTGCCGATGATATCCTGGATGGTCTCAATGACAAGAATATCCTTGTAGTTGGTACCGGGGAGATGGGTACTCTGGTTACAAGGGCTCTTGCACACAGGGACATGAATGTGATCTATATTGCAAATCGTACCTACGAGAAAGCAAAGGATCTTGCAGTAGAGCTTGGTGGCGAAGCTGTCATGTTTGACCAGCTTGAGAAATATGTTTCCGCAGCTGATGTGGTGATAAGTGCTACTTCTGCTCCACATTATGTCCTGAAGAAGGACATTGTCGAGAAAATCATGGATGGACGTACGAACGAGCTTCTGCTTATTGATATTGCAAGCCCGAGAGACATTGATCCTTTGGTAGAAGACATCCCTCATGTAATTCTTCGCAATATTGACGGTCTGCGTGTCATAAATGAGAAAAATCTTCAGATGAGGATGGTTGAGGCCAAGAAGGCAGAGGTCATAGTTGAACAGGAACTTGAACTTCTTCGGTCCCAGTATAAGCGTCAGAAAGCAGATGTTATTATTTCGAAGCTTTACAGCAATTCCTATGGTTTGAGAGAAACCGAGATGGAGCACGCCATTAATAAGTTGAGTTCCTATCATACGATAGGTGACTTTGAACGCAAGGTGCTTGTGGACCTTACCCGTGCTATTACAAACAAGATCCTGGCAGAGCCGACCAAAAAATTACGCAATGCCGCTGAATACGATGATGAAGAGTTTTTAGATTCTGTATCCCGTTTATTTGATATCAGTCCGATTAAGAAGAGCAATGATGCTACAAATTAAGAGTTGATACTATGTTCCCACATGTTAGAATGCGAAGGTTAAGAAGTGGTAAGATACGTGATCTGGTTCGGGAGACCGAACTTAGCGCTAACGACTTGATATATCCTATGTTCGTGGATGAAACCATTGATTCTACTGTGGATGTGTCATCTATGCCCGGTGTCCAGCGTTTGCCTCTGGATAAGGTTGTTGATGATGCAAAGGATGCAGCAGATCTTGGAATTCCTGCAGTGGTACTTTTCGGTATCCCGGAGCACAAGGATGAGACTGGCACCTGTTCCTATGGCGATGAGGACATTGTCCAGCAGGCTGTCCGTGCTATCAAGGAAGACCTTGGAAAGGACATGGTGGTCATCACTGATGTCTGCATGTGTGAATACACAAGCCATGGTCATTGTGGTGTTGTGGACTTTGAGACCGAAGAGGTTCTCAATGACCCGACCCTTGACATACTGGGCAGGATCGCTGTAAGTCATGCAAATGCAGGTGCTGACATTGTGGCACCTTCAGGTATGATGGACGGTATGATCGGTGCTATTCGTACGGCTCTGGATGATGGGAATTTCAAGAACACTCCTATAATGTCCTATGCAGCCAAATATTCTTCAGCATTCTATGGTCCTTTCAGGGATGCAGCAGATTCCGGATTCCAGTTCGGGGATCGTTCAGCCTACCAGATGGACCCTGCAAATTCCGACGAGGCTATTCGCGAGGTCGAACTGGATATACTCGAAGGTGCTGACATGGTGATGGTCAAGCCGGCATTGCCTTATCTTGATATTATCTATCGTATCAAGCACGAGTTCAAGATGCCTACAGCTGCATACAATGTCAGTGGTGAGTATTCAATGCTCAAGGCAGCAGCGGAAAAAGGCTGGCTGGACGAGAAGCAAGTTATGCATGAATCATTGCTTTCCATCAAGCGTGCAGGTGCTGACATGATCCTGACATATTTTGCAAAGGACCTTGCAAGGATGTTGAAATAATATATAGAAAAGTTTCAATTAATGGATCGATCGGTCAGGAATTTAATGCTCCTGATCAATCCATCTTAATAATTTAATCTTAACAAATTCATTTTAATATAATCTACAGATCAAATTTCAAATGGTGTTATCATGGTTACTTTAGACAAATCCAAGGATCTATTCGACAAGGCAAAAACGCTTCTTCCAGGTGGTGTGAGCAGTCCGGTACGTGCTATCAAGCCTTACCCGTTCTATACAGAATCAGCTAACGGTTCCCGTATCACTGATGTCGATGGTAATGAGTACATCGATTACTGTCTTGCATACGGACCCAAGATTCTGGGACATGCAAATCCTGTTATCAGGCAGGCGATTATCGACCAGCTTGATAAAGGCTGGCTTTACGGAACTCCAACTCAGCTTGAGGTGACCCTTGCAGAGAAGATCGCATCCCTCTACCCAAGCATCGATATGCTGAGATTCATCTCAACAGGCACTGAAGCTACAATGAGTGCCCTTAGGGCTGCCCGTGGATTTACGAGAAAGAACAAGTTTATCAAGATAGAGGGTGGGTTCCACGGTGCACACGATGCTGTGCTTGTAAAAGCAGGATCCGGAGCTACCACGCATGGTGAGCCGGATTCCCTTGGAATCCCTGCAGATTTTACAAAGAACACTCTTCAGGTAGCTTACAATGATATTGAGGCAATGACCGAGGTCATCGAATCCAACCAGGATGATATGGCTGCTGTAATTATGGAGCCTGTGCTTGGTAATATCGGTCCCATACTTCCGCAGGGCGATTACCTGAAAGAGGTCCGAAAGGTCACAGAAGAGAACGATGTTGTCCTTATCTTTGATGAGGTCATCACAGGTTTCAGGCTTGCAATGGGTGGTGCACAGGAGTACTTTGGTGTCACACCTGACATGACAACCCTTGGAAAGATCGTTGGTGGCGGACTTCCTATCGGTGTTTTCGGTGGTAAGCGCGAAATAATTGATATGATATCCCCCTCAGGTCCGGTTTACCAGGCAGGTACTTTCAGTGGCAGTCCTGCATCAGTTGCAGCTGGTATTGCAGCCCTTGATGTACTGGAAAAGGAAAAGGTCCATGAAAAGCTTGAAGCAACCGGAAATATGATGCGTTCTAACCTTTCAGATATCATTGCTGACAAGGGACTTGATTATAATGTTGGTGGCATTGGTTCAATGTTCAAGGTGTTCTTCGGTAATATGCCTCTGAACTACCAGGATGTTCTCAAATGCGATAAGGAAGGTTACGTGCAGTTCTTCCACGACATGCTTGACAGCGGAGTGTTCCTGCCCCCATCCCAGTTTGAGACGAACTTCCTTTCAATGGCACACACAGAGGAAGATATTGAGAAGACCCTCGATGCATATGCAGCTAACCTGAAATAATTCCAATAATAGAGGAGCAATAATTATGATACTAGGAACCCGTGGAAGTGCTCTTGCCATTGCCCAGGCAGACCTTGTGACCAAAATGCTTGAAGAACGTGGGCATGAACTGGAAAGAGAGATCATTAAGACATCAGGGGATGTTTTCACAGATCGCCCGCTCCATGAGGTTGCTGGTGTGGGTGCTTTTGTCCGTGAACTTGACGACAGGATGATTGAGGGCGAAGTGGACATCGCAGTCCACTCAATGAAAGACCTTCCGACAGTAAGACCTCCTGAGCTTGCTCTTGCGGCAGTTCTGAAGCGCGATTCTCCTCATGATGTACTTCTTACAATAGACGGTTCGACACTGGATGACCTTCCGGATGGTGCAGTGATCGGTACGAGCTCAATGCGCAGGCGTGCACAGCTTCTGCGTTTCCGTCCTGATCTCAATGTACAGGACCTTCGCGGTAACATTAACACACGAATAAAGAAACTTGAAGATGGTTTGTATGACGGAATATTGCTTGCCGAGGCAGGCTTGCAGCGCATGGGCTGGGAAATGGATGTCCATCGCCTTCCTCCTGAGATGTTCTGTCCTTCTGCAAACCAGGGTACTATCGTTGTTGTCACAAGGACCGGTGGAGAAGCTGAAAATGCATGTTCTGTTCTGAATCATGAGATATCAAGGATCGAGACCGAAGTTGAACGTATAGTAATAACTGATGTCGAAGGCGGTTGCGTTGTTCCTATCGGTTCGTTCGCACGTGTGAGCGAAGATGGTGATGAGATCCATGTTCTTGTGGAAGTACTATCACTCGATGGCACAAATGAAGTTCGTATCGATGAGATGATCCCTATGAAGAACTACCGTGAACATGCTGCCAGCATTGGAAGATTGCTGGTGGAAATGGGCGGTAAGGAACTTGTCCGTGATGCTGTGTGTCAGCTGTCCGGCTGTGACGATGAGTGATTCGGATCGGATGTGAAATGTTATGGTAAAGATCACAGGCATTGAATTCAGGAATCCCACAATACTTGCGTCAGGTATCATGGGAACCACAGGAGCTTCCCTTGTACGTATGGCTAATTCCGGTGCAGGTGCGGTCGTGACTAAATCGATCGGACCTGAGCCGAAGATCGGGCACCCGAATCCCAGCATGGTCAAGCTGGACTGTGGCTTTTTGAATGCCATGGGTCTTCCAAATCCTTCCTATGCAGATTTCGATAATGAGATCAAGATCGCAAAAGAAGGTGCTGATGTTCCTGTGATCGCAAGCATCTTCGGTGGTAATGCCGAGGAATTTGTAAGGGTTGCAGAAGGTTTGGCAGATTCAAAACCTGATGCTTTTGAACTTAATGTCAGCTGTCCCCATGCGGAAGGTTACGGTGCTACAATAGGAACCGATTCATGCATGGTGGAAGCGATAACTGCTGCGGTATGTGATGCAGTTGATGCACCGGTTTGGGTAAAGCTGACTCCAAATGTCACTGATATAAAGTCCATAGGCAAAGCTGCCGAGAATGGTGGTGCTGCTGCGGTTGTCGCTATCAATACCCTGCGTGGGATGGCAATTGATATCAATTCCGGTTATCCTATACTCGGCAACAGGTTCGGAGGGCTTTCCGGTACTGCGGTCAAGCCTGTAGCTATTAAATGTGTCTATGACCTTTATGAGGCACTGGACATTCCTGTGATAGGGGTTGGCGGTGTATCCTCATGGGAAGATGCAGTGGAGATGATAATGGCAGGTGCAAGTGCTGTCCAGGTCGGTTCTGCTGTCCATGAAGGTGTAGAGGTCTTTGCAGACATCGCAACTGGCATAGAGCAGTTCCTGCAGGACAACGGTTATCCCGGTGTCGAAGATATTACAGGCCTTGCCCACGAGGTGATCTGATGCGTCCAATTAATTCAAAGATAACAAAGATCGTAGAGGAAACTCCTTCTATCAGGACATTCCGGTTCGACACATCTCTTGATGATGCCCAGCCAGGCCAGTTTGTAATGGTATGGGTACGCGGTGTGGACGAGGTTCCCATGGGATGCTCCTTCAAGAACGGTATCACTGTACAGAAAGTAGGCGATGCCACATCCCGCCTGTTTGAGATGAAAGAAGGCGATTCCGTCGGTCTTCGTGGTCCTTTCGGAAAGGGCTTCACATTGCCCGCAAAGGATGAGAACATACTGATAATTGCTGGCGGAGTTGGCGTTGCTCCACTTGGACCGCTTGCCGATGAAGCTATTTCTCTAGGTGCGAAGATCACAACGATACTCGGTGCAAGGACTGCATCAGAGCTTGTTTTCGAGAAAAGGTTCTCTGAGGCAGGAGAAGTACATCTGACAACAGACGATGGTTCTGCCGGAACGTGCGGCTTTGTCACAACTGTTCTGGCAGATGTGGATGTGTCTGTCTATGATCGCATATGTGTCTGCGGACCTGAGATCATGATGTTCAATGTCCTCAAGATGTTAGAGGAAAAGGGTGCACATGAACGTGCAGAGTTCAGTCTCCACAGGTATTTCAAATGTGCAATCGGGGTATGTGGTGCCTGCTGTATGGACCATGAAGGTCTGAGGGTCTGCAAGGATGGGCCTGTACTGAACGGCTCCCTATTGCTTGATTCAGAGTTTGGAAACTACAAAAGGAGTTCCAGCAGTCAGAGGGTTAAGGTCTGATCTGTATCGTCTGACCACAAAACCCTTTTATCATTTTTAATGCGCTACTATCTTCTCATTAAGATGCTCTTTTGCCTTTGAGAGCACTTCATTAAAAAACACCAGAAGATTTCCTTCAAAGACCATCAGGTCGATGTTGTACTGTTCTCCTCTGGAAGCATAGAGTGTGGTCAGTTCCAGGTCCTTTTCAGCTTCTGACCTAATAGATTCAAAAGGATGGTCCCAGTCTGCGGACTTTTTGTAGGCGATAATATTTTCCAGTGTATTCTCATCGAGATAGGTTTCCACCCACTGGAAAAGTTGTGTTCTGTACTTTTCAGTAATTTCGACATTCTGCAGGTAAATTTCTGCATGGGTCTTTGGACTGTCACTAATTTCGATATCCTCAATATAGGTCATGTTCCCCACCATTCCGAACATATATGGATATACGTATTTTGAAATTTGAAATCCTGATTGGCAGTATTTCAATATTTATATATTACTTTGATCGGAGATAAATCCTTTTCCACATGAAAATATTTCCTTCAGTAATCTAATATGTTTATTTTGTTGTTAGATTGCGTTTTCGCATATTACTTATATAAAGATAGACCTTAGGGCAGAACATGAACAAGTTCGTAAATAAAGATATATTAAGAGAATTAGTGATCTTTGCTATTGCACTATTGCTTGCAGTAATGTTCTGGAAGAATAATATTCTACTGACCTTCCTTATGATCCTTGTTTATGGTGCAAGACAGTACCAGTGGTCTGCAAAAGGTGACAACATCATCTATATCTCAGGTATCATCCTTGGGTGCACCGCCGAGTTCATTGGAACTCATCTTGGTGTCTGGACCTACTCAGCTCCTCTGTTCCTGAACATCCCACTCTGGCTTCCATTTGCCTGGGGTCTGGTATCAGTGATCATCATCAGGGTATCCCTTCCGTTCATTGAATCCTGATCTGATAATGGCTTGAAAAGCCATGTGAGTGACTATAAATAATCTCAACGCAATTCTTTTGTGGGGTTATTAAAATGTCTGATATAGATATCGTTGAAGTAGGGCCACAGCTGGTCGTAGGTATGCGAAAGACCGGAATGTATGAACTGATCGCAGTAATGCTCCCTGAACTTTTCCAGTACACATTTGATAAGGGTATTGAGATCACAGGAGGTCCAACTTTCATCTGTCATGAAGCCGGTGAAGAAGAAGCAATGAAGGCCGAGCGTGAAGGAAATGCTGATGTAGAGGTTGCTATACCGGTAGCAAAAAAGGCTGAAGAAACTGATAATATCAAATTCTATCAACTTCCCGGTGGGAAGATGGCAAAGACCATCCACAAGGGTCCTTATGAAGATAGCACAGATACCTACAGGGAATTCTTCGCATGGATCGAGGAAAAAGGACTGACCATCACAGGACCCACAAGGGAGATCTACCTGAACGATCCTATGGAAGTTCCTCCTGAGGAGATCCTTACCGAGATATACGCACCGGTGGATTGATTCTATCGGACTTTATTTTTTTCTTTAATATTTAATGGAGAAACCAATTTTTGATCCATGAAAATTATCTTGATGGAAAACTTTTTATTTCCAATCACTCTTTATAATTATTACAAAGTGTAATATTTACCAATTAAAATATTTTATGTCAACAAATAGGACGTTAGTGACAATGCGCTGCTTGTTTTGCAAAAAAGAATCTACAACATCTAAGAGCGTTGAACATATCATTCCAGAGTCACTCGGGAATCTGTCGCATATTCTGCCAAAAGGCGTAGTTTGTGACAATTGCAATAATTATTTTGCTAGAAAAGTCGAAAAGCCATTTCTTGAACTGCCAGCTATGACTATTCTACGATTTAATCAAATGGTACCAAATAAACGTGGTAGTACTCCTCCAGTTTCAGGCTTTCTTATGCCTTCTAAGTGTCCGGTTGTACTCCAAAACCATTTAAAAGCCTCTACTATTTCAGTAGAGGTGCCCGATGAAGTATTTGAAAGTTTGCGTAACTCAAATAAAATGAGTGTAATTCTTCCAACTGAAGCTCCTCTACCAGAAAGTCCAATAGTTTCAAGATTTTTGTCAAAGGTTGCTATTGAAGCTATGGCATTGAAATTGGTTGACCATCCTAAAGGATTAGAATATATAGTTGATGAAAAGCAACTTGATCCTATCCGCAACCATGCACGCTATGGGCAAAATATTGAATGGCCATACCATTCTCGGAGAATTTATGATGCAAACAAGGGGTGGAGAAACAAAACAGGTAAAAACATACAAGTAGTTCATGAATTTGATATATTCAAAACTGAGGATGGAGAATATTATTTTGTTATTTGCATATTTGGGTTGGAATTTTCGATCAATTACTCCGGTCCAGAAATAGAAGGCTACATTAAATGGTTGAAAAATCATAATGATACAAGCCCCTTATACTCGAGAAAAAACCCTAAAGGCAACTATCATTCTGAGATCACTAGTCATGAGTATCTATAATAAAAACGAAAATCGATTATTACTACTTTTTTAACAGTTTGTAAGTCCGAGGGAATTTTAAAAAACTGAAAAAGTGTGTTCTTAATCATAAGACTAAAGTAGGGATTAGAAGGGAATGTATTTTTGTTACTGCATCCCTATTTTTCAGTGTTCTTGAAATCATCATGCTTTTATTATGAAGAAGTATTTTGATCTGAATCACTCTCCTTTTTTTGTATTTTGTCAGCGTCTGCACGAATGCAGAACTCTAACGATAACTAATTTAAACCATCACTTACGATGCTAAGCCATGAACCAGCCTGCAAAATCCGGCAAGATCCCGGAACTTATGATGGGTGTAAAGAACCGTGCATCCCTTTCTGCATGTAAGGATTATGCCGATGGCGTTTATTTTTCCGTTGACAGGTTCAGTCTCAGGGCAAGGGCCTGTGATATTACTCTTGATGACCTGAACTCATTTGTTACCGATGTTAAAGAGCAGGACATGAATGCTTATCTTACATTGAACACTGTGATTTATCCCGATGACCTTCCCGAGCTTGATGAAGTGATCGATGCAGTGGCATCATCTGATGTTGATGCTGTTATTGCCTGGGACCCTGCTGTGATAACAAAAGCGGTGGATGCGGGTCTGAGGGTTCATATTTCCACACAGGCAAACGTGTCCAACTGGCAGACTGTCAATTTCTATGCATCCCTTGGGGCTTCCCGTGTGGTGCTTGCAAGGGAGCTCAGTCTTGAGCAGATAAAGGATATCCGGCAGAACACCGATACTGAACTGGAGGTTTTCATACATGGCGCCATGTGTCAGGCAATATCGGGCAGGTGCTATCTTTCAGCCTATATTCTTGGCAAGTCCGGCAATTGCGGAGAATGTTCTCAGCCGTGTCGCTGGGGCTGGAAGCTGGTCGGTGAGGATGGAAGTGAAGTTGATATTGAAGGTAAGTACCTGCTGAGTGCAAGGGATCTTTGCATGATAGAACATATTCCTGAACTCATCGATGCAGGTGTTGATGCTTTCAAGGTTGAAGGCCGGTTGAGGGATACAAGATATACTTCAACGGTTTCCCGGTGTTACCGTGAAGCACTTGATGCGTACAGGGAAGGTACTTACACTCAGGAAAAAGCCGCTAGCTGGAAAGAAGAGATGGCATCGGTGTTTAACCGGGGCTTTTCCACAGGCTTCTATTTCGGTGTTCCCGGTCCAGATGGTATGGCTATCGAGCGGGATATGAACATCTCTGTTATTAAAAGACAGGCTGTAGGAGTTGTAACCAACTACTACCGGAAACAGGGTGCTGCAGAAGTGAAGCTTTTGGAGACCAGTCTTGAAGTAGGTGATGATATCCTCATTGAAGGTAAGAATACCTATCTTGAGCAGAAGGTCAAAGAGATAAGGAATGACGATGGTCCTGTCCAGAATGCGAAACCAGGGGATGTGGTAGGTCTCGCTATTGAGGGCAAGGTACGTGAGAATGACCGGGTTTATAAGCTGGAAGTGCCGGCTTAATTTTAAGCAGTAATTTATTTCTAGTATTATTTATTTTAAGTGTTAATATGTTTTAATTTGATTGCCAGGGTGTGATGTTATGGATAAATTTATGCAAGTAGCAATAGATGAAGCAAGATCGGGACTTAATGATGGCGGAATTCCTATTGGTTCAGTTCTTGTCAGGAATGGTAGTATTATTGGTCAAGGTCACAATTTACGTGTTCAGCAGGGGGATCCGATGGCACATGCTGAAATTTCATGCCTGAGGAATGCAGGCAGGATCGGGCATTATAGGGGTTCAATTCTGTATTCAACTTTGATGCCTTGCTATCTTTGTGCCGGTGCTGTTGTACAATTTGGGATAAAAAAGGTCATCGTTGGTGAATCTAGGACCTTCCCGGGTGCAAAGGAATTTATGGAATCTCATGGAGTTGAAGTGGTCGACCTTGATCTCGATGAATGTGTTGCCATGATGGACGATTTCATTAATAAGAATCCGGAACTCTGGAACGAAGATATTGGTGAATGATCCTGATATGGCATGATCTGATCTATTCTGCTTAATGTGGTGATCGATGCAGTCTTCATCGATCTAATCTTTTCGTGGAAATATTTTGACTAAATCGGTTTGTAGTACTAATACCAAAATTCGTGATGGCTGCAAACTAATAAATATCTTGTATTCCTTTTTTTACTGATCACAGTCAATAGGTCCTGAATTTTCTCAGGATATGTACCGTTGTTATTCCTATCAGTTTTTACCAGAGCAGGATGAATATTTTATGGCAGCCCCAATTGCAGAAGAACTTGCAAAGAAGCAACAAGCGATAAGTGTTGCGGAATTTTTTGAGAAGAACAGGCAGATCCTTGGTTTTGATTCAGCTCCCCGCAGTCTGATCACAACCGTAAAAGAAGCAGTAGATAACTCCCTTGATGCATGTGAGGAAGCGGAGATCCTCCCGGATATCCTGCTTCATATCGAACGGGTGGGAAAGGATAACGTTTCCATTATAATAGAGGACAATGGTCCGGGTATCGTTAAAGAGCAGATCCCAAAGGTATTTGCAAAACTGCTGTATGGATCACGTTTCCATGCATTGAAGCAGAGCCGTGGACAGCAGGGTATCGGAATATCCGCTTCTGTCCTTTATGCCCAGCTGACAGCAGGCCATCCTACCAAGATCATCTCCAAGATCGGCAGTGGTTCCCCTGCTCACTACTATGAACTTATGATCAATACCAGTACCAATGATCCGGAGATCCTTCGTGATGAGGTCATTGACTGGGACCGTCCTCATGGTACTCGTGTGGAACTGGAAATGGAAGCATCCTATGTCAAAGGGCGCAGGCAGTCTATCTATGAATACCTGAAGGCTACTGCCATTGTAAATCCTCATGCCCGGCTCACATTGATAGAACCTGACGGCAATGAGGTCATGTTCGAAAGGGCTACAGACAAGCTTCCTGTACCTGCAAAGGAGATCCTGCCACATCCTCATGGTATCGAACTTGGTACGCTTATGAAGATGCTTCGCTATACCGAGCGCCAGAAGCTTGCGCCATTTTTGCGATATTCTTTTTCCAAGATCGGTTTGCTCACTGCTGAAGAGATCTGCAAAGCAGCCGGACTTGATCCCGAGCTTCCTCCTTCGGAAATATCAAGGGATATGTCTAAGAAACTGCTGGATGCATTCAAGAAAGTCAAGATCATGTCACCACCGACCGATTGCCTGTCCCCGATAGGTGAGGATCTGATCTACAAAGGTCTTGAGAAGGAGTTCAATGTCGACTTTATCGCAACAACCACACGATCAGCTTCAGTTTTCTCAGGAAACCCGTTCGTTGTGGAAGTGGGTATTGCATATGGCGGGGATCTTCAGAAGGATGACCGTATCGATATAATGAGGTTTGCTAACCGTGTTCCCCTTCTCTACCAGCAGGGTGGTTGCGTAACAACTCATGCAGTAGAAGGCATCAAGTGGAAACAGTATGGACTTAACCAGCCAGGTGGCGGTATGCCAACCGGACCTGTGGTGCTTCTTGTTCACGTTGCATCTACCAATGTTCCTTTCACTTCCGAGTCCAAGGATGCCATTGCGGAGATCCCTGAGATAAGGGATGAGGTGGAGCTTGCTATCAAAGAAGTGTCAAGGAAGCTGAACCGCTACCTGAACCGCCAGGGTGCCTTGAAGAAGAGGCGGGAAAAAGAGGTCATTATCACCAAAGTGCTTCCAAAGATGGCACAGAAACTTGCCGAGACCCTTGATCGGGAAATTCCTGACATTAATCCTGTGGTCGCAAAGGTAATGGGTAATCTCCTTGTGATGCGGAAGGTTAACCTGAATGGTGATGGCAGTGCGAATGTGTCCGTAACAGTGAAGAACTATGGTAGTAAGCTTGCTGAGTTCAAGCTTCATGACATGCTCCCGTACGAGATCAAGGGTGTTGTGCCCGAACCAAAGATCATCTCAATGGGTAGTGATTTTGATTATGTGTGGACCCTGAAGCTTTCTCCTGAAGCTTCCAAGGCAGTGACCTACGATCTGGAAACCATTACCGAAGCTGAAGTTTCAAGGCTTCCGCAATTGATCGTGGAGGGTCTCGAGGAAGAACTTGTCACCGGTGCAAAGGCTATCAAAGGGGTGATCTGATATGGCAGATGATGTAGAATCAAAATATTCACAACAGAAAAAACAGCATGATCTTCTGGCAAAGAACCGCCTTCTCGGGTTGACTGAGAATCTGTACGACCAGTTCGTGGACGAGGTCGTCCCGAACGTCAGTATTTCAAGTCGTACCAAGAACAACATCGAGTATAGTGAGGAAAGCGATGTCTGGGTCTATGGTAATCGTGAGACACAGAGGACCGCTAAGACCGTCAAAGGTGCTTTCCAGCTTCTCAAGACTGTGCATTCGATAGATTTCCTTGTAAAGAACCACCTGGCACAGGACCGTGGTTCGACCTTAAGGGAGTTGTATTACATCTCAGAGAACTGGGATATTGCCAAGTTCCGCGAGCAGGCTGAGAGTAACAGGCTGATCGAGGACCTTGAGATTATCACAGCTCTCCAGAGGGAATATTTCCACATGCGTCCTGAGGAGGATGGTGCTACCATGTTCGGTCCTATCAGGATAAGGGAAGAAACAAAGCGTGGTGCACGTGTCATACACTGCCAGGAAGATATCGGTGAGAGCGGCTATCAGATCCCGTTCAACGTTGAGAACATCGAGTTCCTTGACCACGATGCCAAGTTCATCATTGCCATCGAGACTGGTGGTATGTATGCCAGGCTTATTGAGAACGGCTTTGATGAGAAGTACAATGCTATCCTTGTGCACCTTAAGGGACAGCCTGCAAGGTCAACGCGTCGCCTTATTAAGAGGATGAACGAAGAGTTGGGTATCCCTGTTGTGGTCTTTACTGATGGTGACCCCTGGTCCTACAGGATCTTCGCATCGGTTGCATACGGCGCTATCAAAAGTGCTCACCTTTCGGAGTTCATGGCAACACCTGCAGCCAAGTTCATAGGTGTACAGCCATCCGATATCGTGGAATACGAACTTTCCACTGACAAGCTGACCGACAAGGATATCGATGCATTGAGAAGTGAGCTGACCGATCCGAGGTTTGCAAACGACTACTGGAAAGAACAGATAAGCCTGCAACTTAGCATTAAGAAAAAGGCCGAACAACAAGCTTTTGCAGGAAAAGGTCTTGATTTCGTGACGGATACTTATCTTCCAAACAGGCTGAGTGAGATGGATATTATCTGATCCGTCCTCTTCCTTTTGTCATTTCGTTTAAAAAAATCTTGTCCTTAGTTGTTTTTGAATTTTGGCAGATTCAAGCACAACTAAGAACTTTCCTGTTTTCTTTAATTTACAGTAGTTGCTTACGGAACACTTCCTATATTCGCAATGGCTTCCTGCTATAATTGGACGAAATGGTTTCCAATCGATGAGATATTCGATTTCAGAGAGTTTGTCACCGAGATTAGCAAGATACTTGTACTCTTCTTTAAAAGCAAAGTTCGTTAAGGACATAATGTAAAATTATTTTAATTGGCTATTAATTTTGGTTCAGTTGAAAAGGTTTATCGGAATTCTCTACTATATCAGGTGGCATGTATCATTGGAGCATAATTTCAGGAGGGGTGGGTGCAACAGTAAAATCGCCTTCAGAGTCATTTTCAATGTTGCTATTAATTTTGTCGGAATTTAAAGAAGGAGGGATGACCAATTCTCTGGTCATAACTTGATTCTCCCATACTGCTGTAAAGTTTACCCTGTAACTCTCATCCATTTTCCCTCTAACAACAGTTTCCAGAGGTCTATACAAATACGGTGAAGAAGCATTTGGAGATAATTCAATAATTACTGTAGGACTGGCATCCCAATCAGAAATATTCCATGAGGAAGTGTTCCAGTTAATAATATGCTTTGTAGAGTTTGCATCTGCCCTAATTGAATCCTCATAGCTTAAAAGAATGGTTCCTGTAGCGTTATCGATAATACTAATATTGGTAGCAACTACTGGAGTATTACCACGTATTGTATTGTCATTTGAAATATAAGCATCTACTCTGTATATTTCGACTTCATCAATTGCAATCATTTCCGAATCCAATTCAATTGAAAGATTAGGAAGTACAGTTTCCAAAACCTCTATATGAGTTGTAGCTTCATCTAAAAGCCAGTGGTTCTGATATACTTTTACATTCAGATCATAACCATCTGGTATGTAGTATCCAATAGTCATCTCGATAACATTTTCACCTGGTTGTAGGGTTATTTTACCACCACTCGGATCAAAACTCTTATACTGAAGGTAGTCAGGGTTTTCAGGATTTGATATGATCAGCATACCATCAAAATATGAACGGCTAATCCCATCGGGATCTACAAAAGCATTTTCAATATCAATAGACACATCAACCGGATATGATTCATTATTCATAAGTACTACTTGTAGCTGCCCAGTGGTTTTAATGCCAATGTAATCAGGAGCATCGGCGCCAACAATGGAAACATCATCTAATGTCCAGAAATACCAGTAAACTCCTGCAGCTAGAAGAAGGAAGGACATTCCTGTTGCTAATAAAAAATCTTTTCTCATTTAATTTCACCCCTTATGTCGTCAGCCAGTGAGATGCAATTGGTAAGTCCATACTTATTTTTCCTGACAATTCCACGCTTTTCAAGATTGATGAGGATCCTTGACACTTTGGCCTTTGAAAAATCGAGTGAGTTCACAAGTTCATTTTGAAGGATACGGCCTCCATTATTCAGGATAATTTCAACGGTCTTTCTTTCATCCCCGGTAAGGGCTTTCAATATAATGCCTGAAAAATCGCTTTTCTCAGGTTCTTGAAAATTTTCCAATGATATATCCTTAAAAGATCCATTCTGCAATGATGTATCCAACAATGATCTTTCTTCCATGGATTCCTGCTCCTGCAGATCGCTTTGAAATATACCATTATCAAGGAGTATCAATGCAAGACTAAACCCACAAACAAATGCTGAAATCAGCAAAACATATGCCTCATTCACAGTATATTTATAGGGAATATCTACTATCTTGAAAGCATCGCCTTCTATTTGTATGACAACGGGGTTGTTTACCAGAAGTACGTTGATCACAACTATACTTGATATTATGAAGATCCCCGCTGTTACTGTTGTTCTGATTCCGGACTTCATCAATTACACCATCTCACTTTCTACAAAATCATGTAAGTGTGAAACGAATGATATAATTTGACTCTGACAGGAAGCCGGGACGTCTCATATTTGTAAGACCACTGCTTCTTGATGTTGAAAATCAAATTTATTACAATAGATTACTTCACAATGTTATTTTAAGATAGTGCTTTTTTTGTATGGTTTTTTATCAATAAATTGATGGTATGGCAAAATCAGAAATGGTTTGAACGTAAAGAAAAGTTCAAAATAATCGGGTTTTGGCTTAATATCCGGATTAAAAATGTCTGATATTTTGGGACTTGCCTATAAAGTCCTCTTGCCTACAAAGTCCTCTTGCCTACAAAGTTGGGTATCTGTCTATAAAGTCCTTTTTTGACTACAAACTCAAATAAATTAGTAACCTACAAAGCCTTCAATTGTTTGAAAATCGTGAAAAATGTAGATGTTCTTCAATAAGGAACACAGCATCCTTATTCAAATTACTATAACTCAGCTATTCTTTGACATAATTTCCTAGATGTACAATTCTCCCAAGGTACCTCCTTTAATCCAAACTCCATTTAAGATCGCCTGAACCACATCGTTACTATAAGCAGGCTTATCACAAGCATGCCGAGCAAAGGAGCGGTGAATTGAAACTGATTACTTTGCAGTTCGATTAATTCCGTTTTATCTAAATCATCCTCTGTAAATTCTTGAGCTTCAATGAACCTTTCTGTCATTATCCCATCAATTACCTATAAGGGCACATTGTCTTCAATTCTGAAATCATCAGGATATCGATCCCAGACATCTTGCAATTCTGCTTTTAGCTTTTCTTTTTCTTCTTCAGTTAAATCAGACTCATCTATTCCAGTCATATATGCAATCTGACTTTCCTCATCAGTTGCAGCAAAGGCAATATATGAATAAGGAGACGCCTTTACCACATGTGGCAAAGATGCCTGTAGTTCCAAATATTCCTGGACTTCTTGCATTCCTTCTTCACCTAGCTCAGCCTCCAACTCTTCCATCTTTAATTGAGCAGCATCTTTGGCTGGGGTGTTGTTTTCTTCTTCAGTCGAAGCCATTGCTGGCGGTATCAGACATAGACACAATACCATACCAATACATAACACTAGCAATCCGTCTTTTCTATTCATCCGTTCTTTCCCCCAATCCGCCATAATGATTTGGTGTATCATTATATCAATTACATTTATAAAAAAATAGCCACTGGAAAAAATTTAACAAAAGGGTCTTGTAGGTGTCCTTTTTCTTGAACTGAATCATCGATTTTAATCACAATGTATGGCATTTGACTACAAAGTCATGTTTTTGATTCTAAGGTAAGGGACTTTATGGGCAAGCTCGATATTTTGAGAGAATATGTTCTCTTTAAATCAACCTTTGATAGTTATTCTCGGTTTTTGATCTGAATGGACAAATAAGATCCATTTAATTTTTCCTGCTCCTGCTATTCAGAGGTAAAAATCTCGATGTGTCACTTTTATAATAAAATGGGAGAGCTTGTTTTAATGCCAAACCCTCACTTGAATTCAGGAAGAATAGTAGTTCTCTTCAATTTATGAAACGTCAAAACCCAGATTAAAAATGATCTCTTGTTCAGACCATCTTACCCTAAAGTGTCTGACTCAGAGTGTTTTACCCTTCAGGATCTTTTCCACAATAGCTTTTTTGTGAAGGTTATCGCTGATCCTTGCTTTGTCGATCCACATATCTGCAGCTGACTGTAATCCGGCTGTCTTGTGTGGCATGAACTCAATTCCATCAAGGGCAGGAAGTTCATTACTTAGTGATGGTGGTATGTGTGTCCCAAGATGTGGCTGACCGATGTTCCGCAGGAGTTCCTCGGTAGTGATCTCTGGTTTGCTGTTTGTTTTTGTGGTTGTTTTGCTCTTCTCTTCCATGGTGATGGATTGGTTTGCTAACTACTAAAACGTTTCTCAACTGGTAAGTTATATGTAAGGAAGCAAGGTTAATACACACAAAAAACGACATTACTTTTCAAGGAGACTTATTTATTGACCACAGTTCTTGGTATAGAAGGCACAGCATGGAACCTGAGTGCAGCTATTGTTGACGAAGACGATGTTATCGCAGAGGTCACCGAGACCTATCGTCCGGCTACCGGTGGAATCCATCCCAGGGAAGCTGCCCAGCATCATGCGATGTATGCATCTACTGTTATCGAAAGGCTCCTGAAGGAATTCAGGGGAAAATGCCACCATCCAAAGGACATTGATGCAATTGCATTCTCACAGGGTCCGGGCCTTGGTGCATGTCTCAGGACGGTTGCCACATCTGCAAGAGCACTTGCAATGTCCCTTGATATTCCCCTGGTGGGAGTAAATCACTGTATTGGTCACATTGAGATCGGCAGGTGGAAGACACCGGCAAAAGATCCTGTCGTACTGTATGTAAGCGGGGGTAATTCCCAGGTCCTTGCACACAGGGCTGGCAAGTATCGAATATTCGGTGAGACCCTTGATATCGGAATCGGTAACGCACTGGATAAGTTTGCAAGGAGTGCAGGCTTAAGCCATCCCGGTGGACCGAAGGTCGAGGAATATGCAAAGAATGCTACGGGATATGTCAAAATGCCTTATGTCGTCAAAGGCATGGACTTCTCCTTTTCCGGGCTTTCGACAGCTGCTAAAGACGCACTAAAATCCTCATCCATTGAGGATGTGTGCTATTCTTTCCAGGAGAATGCCTTTGCAATGCTTGTGGAAGTTACAGAGCGTGCACTTGCACATACTGGCAAGAGCGAGGTGCTTCTTGCAGGCGGTGTAGGTGCGAACATGAGGCTCAGGGAAATGCTGGATGTTATGTGTGATGACCGCGGAGCACGCTTCTATGTTCCGGAAAGGAAGTTCATGGGTGACAACGGTGCAATGATCGCATATACCGGCCTACTTATGTTCAAATCAGGAACCACCACTCCTATTGAAAACTCACATGTTGACCCGAGCTTCAGGCCGGATACCGTGGATGTTACCTGGATCGCGGATAAGCATCAGGAGGTGTTTTGATGTATCTGAGAAGTGGTGCTGAGGCTAATGTAAGCCTTGAAGATGGTTTCGTGGTCAAGGAACGCATACCTAAACGATACAGGGTTCAGGAACTGGATGAGCGGATCCGTAAGGAAAGGACGCGAGCGGAAGCACGCCTTATGTCGGAAGCAAGGCGGTGTGGTGTTGCGACTCCGATCATTCATGATATCTATGATTATACAATTGAGATGGAGTTCATCGATGGAAAGCCATTGAAGTATCTGGTGGACGCTGACCTATGTGAGCTTGTAGGCGAGGTGATTGGCCGGCTTCACAGCGGCGGGATCATCCATGGTGATCTTACAACTTCCAATATGATCGTAAAGGATGATCGTATCTACCTGATAGATTTTGGCCTGGCATTTGTTGACGGTTCAGTGGAGTCCAGAGGTGTGGATATCCATGTACTGTTCCAGACATTTGAAAGTACACATGCAAATTATGAAGAGCTGATAGAAGCATTCTGTCGTGGTTACAGAAGGAAACTTGACAAAGCAGATGAGGTTCTGCTTCGGATAAAAGAGATCGAAAAGAGGGGTCGTTATGCGTAAAATGGTATTCGTTACTGGAAATAAGGGAAAGTTCGGAGAAGCAAAGGAGATACTGGCTGCAAAGGATATTGAGCTGATGCAGAATGCGGATGGCTATCCCGAACTCCAGGAAGATGATCTTGAGCCTATTGCTGCATACGGTGCAAAATGGGCTGCTGAAAAGCTGAAACATCCTGTTATGGTGGATGACTCCGGTCTGTTCATCAATGCGCTGAACGGTTTTCCGGGTCCTTATTCCGCATTTGTGGAAGACAACCTTGGGAACCAGAAGGTCCTCAAGCTCATGGAAGATGAGGAAGACAGGACTGCTGTTTTCAAGTCAGTTATCGGTTATTGTGAACCTGGCGGAGAACCTTCCGTTTTCACAGGCACTGTGGAAGGAAAGATCGCCTTTGAGGAGCGCGGTACCGGTGGCTTCGGATATGATCCGATATTCGAGTACGAGGGAAAGACCTTCGGTGAGCTTGGTACCGAGATCAAGAACACATTTTCCCACAGGCGCAGGGCGCTTGACAAGTTCTTCGAGTGGCTGGACTGATGCTGCTAGTTCCATTGGGCATATTAGATCTTTCAGGTGATTGATTGTGAGCGGCCTTCAACGTTTTCTCGAAGACACGCGTGGTGTGGATACCATCCCGTTGAAGATGGTGGTCTATCTTGCGATCACTGCTCTTGTGGTCGTGCTCGCAGCAGTTTCATGGAACAATATTTCTCCGGTAATGGATGATGCTGATGTTGACAGGCAGCTGGAAGATGCTGCCCTGAAGATCTCCTCTATACAGCATGGTTATGCAAGAGAGATTACTTCAAAGGGTACGGATGGTTCGATGTGCACTGTGGAACTTTCCATGCCGGAACATGTGAATTATGTCGCTTTCGGAGTTGATCCGGACCCTGATGCTGATGGGAACCTTACGAACACGGCATGGTCTGTGGAAGATTACACCATTCTCTGCAGCTATGCCAGCGGAGTTAAAACACGTGTTCTTATCAGCGGTGAACCTGTAAATTTCAGGAAAGGTATTTTTGATGACGGCAAGTGGGTATTCGATGAGGATGGCTATTCGTATGGTAACATTAGTGAGGGCGTAGTGATAGAGGGTCCGATAACTGGGGATTTTACCTTCGAACTGGTTTTTGATGGTAAAAAGCAAACTCTAAGCCATTTCTGATATTAACTACTTTTAAAAAGTATTGAATACTTCTGCTTTTTGAATTTGCATATTTGCAGAGGCTATATTTAAGGACCAAATATAGATAAAAAAAGATTATATGCCGGAATGCCCGGCATGGGTGAATGTTGTTCTTAAGGGTGTAAATTAAAGAGTTCCGCCATCATTCGATGAATCGTACAGAGTTCTCAAGCACCTGCTTTGCCTGACTTTCTGTGAGTCCGGCTCCCATGGCCACTTTCAGAGCTGTCTCTTTTGTGATGAGATTATCGGGACTGTGGGTGTCGGTATCGACCACCATGGTGGCGCCGATCTCAGTACATATCCTTGCAACGTGGCCGTTTGTTCTATTGTGACCGCTCCTTGCGGTGATCTCAATGCAGACATCGTTGTCAATTGCCAGCTGTGCTTCCTCGGTGGTGAGGAATCCCGGGTGTGCGAGGATGTCAACATCTTCACATATCACAGATGCGGCATTGGTTCCAGGCGCAACAGGCTCGACCGGTGATTCTCCGTGAACTACCACTATCTCTGCTCCCAGTTCCTTTGCCATTCTTGCAAGGGGTGCTATCTTTGCAGGGTGGACGTGTGTGAGCTCAACTCCGGTGATTACTCTGATGTCCATGACCTCTTCCATGTATTTTGCTTTCTTTACACATGAGAGTACATGTTCTATGTTAGTGTAATCAACGTGGTCGGTTATTCCGATGCCACGGTATCCGAAGGTTACCGCCCGGCGGACAAGTTCGCTTGGGATGAGTTCTCCGTCACTGAAAACGGTGTGTGTGTGTAGGTCTATCATTTTTTCACCTGCAAAAATGTATAAAATGAATGGTCTCTAAATGTCATTCCAATATAAATCGTTTGTGTACGAACAGTATTCATGTCAATATTTATATAAGGTTTGCTGACAAAATCTAATATCTGGTTATCATATTATTCTATCTATATTTCTATAACTCTCGTAGCTATCGGAAACTTTGGGAAGGATGAACAAATTGACGGGAATAAGAAGATTGGTTCTGGATGTATTGAAACCTCATCATCCCTCTACCATTGAACTGGCAGAGAATTTGAGTGTAATTGATGGTGTTACAGGCGTTAACATCGGTTTGTATGAGGTTGACCAGAAAACAGAGAACATCAAGATCACTATTGAAGGCGATCAGATCGACTATAATGTGATAAGGCAATCCATCGAAAATCTTGGTGCAGTTGTGCACAGCATAGATGAAGTGGCTGCAGGCAATAGACTTGTAGAAGAAGTGGAAACCCTTCAGGATCGCTGAAGGGCAACCATTTTGTTATTCATTTACTGATTCAATTAATTTAATTGATCGATTTGATACAAAGAGTTGAACCATTTTATTTTGTTTCTTCCTCTGCATAACGTTCAATGACCTTTGCAAAGGCAAAGTTCGGCTTGACATCTGTTATCTGGATCTTCACCGAGTCCCCTTTATCGACCTCTTTAACAAAAACCACGAAATCCTCAACATGGGCAATGCCATCTCCGCCATCTCCTATTTTATTGATGACGACATCAAATTCATCGTTCTTGTGTAAAGGAGCAGTAAGGAACTTCTTACCGATCACATAGATCTCTGCGCTTTCATCCCTTGATGCATGTGGTGAGTATGCCTTGGTAAATGTGAAGTTTTTTCGAACCTCGTCCATGTAATCCTTGAACATATCTCCCTGGAAAACCTTCACAATAAAATGTCCCTGAGGCTTGAGTATCTTCTTTGCGCATTCCAGTGCGGAAGTTGTAAGGTCTATGGAACGTGCATGGTCAAGGCTCCAGTTGCCTGAAAGGTTTGGTGCGGCATCACAGATGACAACATCGGCTCCATCTTCTCCGACCATGTCGATGATCTTCCTGATGGTCACATCGGATGTAATATCTCCTTTTATTGTGTCAACGCCTTCTATTTCTTTAATGCGGCGAAGGTCCACTCCGACTACCTTCCCTTCTGAGAGCTTCTTTGCGACCTCGAGCCACCCACCAGGTGCAGCTCCAAGATCCACAATGGTGTCCCCTTCCTTTATGACCTTGAATTTCTCGTTGATCTGGAAAAGCTTATAGGCTGCCCTCGAACGATATCCTTCTTCTTTTGCACGCCAGTAATAGGTATCTTTTCTATGCCTTGCCATATCTATCTTCACCTCTCATCGCATACAAACATCAAATATCTTGTGCTGCTCCCAGGGCATCGATCTGTTTGCTAATGTCCAGTATCTCATCCTCCATCTCTGTGATCTCTCCCTCAAGCCATGAATCGTAATCATAGTAGAGATTTAACAGGTCACTGTATCTGTTTTCGAGGGTTGGGATGTCAATGCTATCGTTATCTCCATTAGCAAAGTCCTCTATATTGTGTCTGAGTTTTGTAATTCTGGCTTTCAATCTTCCGGAAAATCTCTTTGTGATCTTATACGGATCCACCTCTCGCCTGGCCAGTTTCAGGATATCTATGACCTCGCTCAGATCGAATGGAAACTTCGGGAACGCATGCGGACCTACAATATAATAGTTAACATCTTCACTGTTCTTAGCATCAGCTTCACTAAGTTCTTCAATGGATATTGCTTCAAGCAGGTGTTTGGAGACTGCCTTTTCCAGCATTATTGTGATCTCTTCCTCGTCAGGTATATTCTCTTCTCTTTTATATGCAAGTTCCTGGGCAAGTTCTACAATTTCGTCATGTGTGACAGCTCCAAGTGCGTCTGCCATGCCTTCAATCTCTTCCGGTTCTACCATGTTAGCTCCTGTTACAGTTTGTATCGGCGGCAACTGAAGATACTTCTTATTATACTATCAGTATCATGTTTTTCGATCTTTGCGTCAATGTTCCTTTCCATGATGGGTATTTCCGAGTCGATATCTTCAAGGATATAATTTGCCAGTACAGTGTCGCCGCATATGATTATCATATCAATATCAATGGGAGCATGCTCAAGCATGTTCTTCAGTGAGTTCCTGACCTTTTCCACATGATGGTCAATATCTTCATCCCTGAGCCTTTCAAAGCGCCTCTGGCTAAAACCACCCTTTGTATGTTTGGCTTTGACACTGCTTCGGATGATCATATCTTCGTCAAATCCAGTCTTGTCGGAAGATATTCCTATAAGTGATTCTCCGGCGTGGGCTGCGAGGATGCATACGCTAATATCCTTTGCAAGTGAGTTTTTTAGCGCCCCGGTTACAAATGAATTGGACCTCTCTACAGAACTTCTTTCAAATGGAAGTGCAGGAACTACAACCTCCTTTAGCATCTGCATACTGTCATAGAAAAGTGCATACCCTGTGTCGCTTTTGATCTTCTGTATAAGGTACTGGCTATTCTGGTCCAGGTCTTTCATGGCATCCTTTGAGAACCCTGAGTTCAAATTCATCTCTTTTTCAGTAATGTATGCAGTTAGGAGTGATTCGCGATCAGATCTTATGGATCTCAGCTGGTCAATGTAGGATGTCATCTGTGAAGGTGTGACCTCTTCGATAAGGGCAAATGAGATCTCTTCTGAGACTTCTTCTTTCTTCTCCTCAAGCTGGTGTGTGAGTGTTTCGATCTTTACGTTGGCAGCCTTGAGTTTTTCCTCTGCTTCCTGTTTTGCAGCAAGGGCACGTTTTGCATTGGTCTCGTTCTTCTCAAACCTCTTCCTGTCGATCTCCAGCTCAAGTATGTGTGACTGGAGCTTGTCGATCTCTTCCTCCAGCTTTTCCTTTCCTGAATACTTTTTGAAAAACGTGTTCAGGTTTCCTGCGACTTTCTTTGTTCCAGCCATTAATCTCAAGTTAAGTGTTTCAGGATGCTATTAATACTTCTGTTAGCACGTGCTAACTATTTAGTATTTTCTCGATATATGTAAAATAATTTTATGGGCATGTAGCTGTTTATGAGTGCCCGGTTATTTAGTAATTAGAACGATCACTGTAAAAGGTGAGTTCTACAAGGGTGGGATCAACTGCGACCATCTGTTCTATGATGGGGTTGTTTCGTCTGTGTTGATGGAAAATAAGTTGCTTTGCTATGCATTGTTGCAGTGAATTAATGAATAAATTAATGGCGAAAGGAAAGGTTAAAGATATTTAAAATGAATCTGTTCAATGGGGTACATTACATGGATAGTCAGGTAAAATGTTCAACATGTTATTATTGGAGAGTCGAAAATGAATTAGGTGGGGATCGTGGTGAGTGTAGGCGATATCCTCCCTGTGCTGAGAGTGAACAACATTTTAGAACTGGTAACCTATATTTTCCCGTTACTACTAAAGATCTGTATTGTGGTGAGTGGAAACAAAGAACAACAAAGGAAGACGTACTAAAGTAACGTTGTCCATCTGTTTTGTCATTGGTTATCACGTTTCGTGATCTGTGAATTTCCACATCACATATTTTATTTGCATTATTCTCCCAAAGACTATGCTGGGGAGATATCGGGATTTCTCTTTTTTATTTAGTCTGATAAACCCTATCTTAAGTTTTGGGTATTTTTTAACCGATGTGTTCAAACAGCGTAGAATAAAATGAATGCCTTTTTTCGAAAAACTTTCAGTAAGCTACTTATCATTAGAACACAAAGTGGTTTTGATGAAAATGTCACGTCATCCTACTATGTGGATAAAAGGGCAGAGCAGTGCTTCCCTTTCCGGAAAGGTCATTGTTATTGCTGTTACCGGCAGTATCGCTGCAGTACGTGTTGTTGAACTTGCACGTGAGCTTATACGCAATGGTGCAGAGGTCTATGCTGTAATGAGCAAAGAGGCACAGCATATCCTTCATCCCTATGCATTGCATTATGCCACCGGTCACGATGTTATCATTAAGATCACCGGTGAGGTCGAGCATGTGAAGTTCTTCGGCTCGGAAGGATGTGCAGATCTTCTCCTGGTTGCACCTGCAACTGCCAATACCATCGGTAAGATGGCATGTGGGATAGATGATACTCCTGTAACGACCTTCGCAACAACTGCCATGGGGGAAGGTACGCCTGTGATCGTTGTTCCTGCAATGCACAATTCAATGTATGAACATCCGGCCGTGATGGAAAATATAAACAAGCTTCAGGATTGGGACATAACATTTGTAGGTCCGCATCTCAATGAAGGAATTGCAAAGATAGCATCCAATGAGCAGATCGTACTTGCAGTAGAACGTTCCCTTGGCAGCAGTACACTTGCAGGGAAAAAAGTGCTCATAACAAGTGGTGCAACTGCAGAGGCTATTGATCCTATCCGGGTGATAACCAATCGTGCATCAGGTCGTACCGGCAGGGAGATCGCTCTTGAATTCTATCGCAGGGGTGCAGAGGTCACAGTGGTCCACAATGGCAGGCTTGACTCGGAAGGTGTTAACGAGATACTGGTCGAAAGTGCAGGGGAGATGATCGATGCAACTCTCAGGGAACTTGAACATGGCTATGACATGCTGATAAGTGCAGCGGCGATCTCTGATTACACCCTTGATGCCCAGGACAATAAGATCAAGTCAGGTGGTGACCTTAATCTGAAATTCAGGAGTACGCGTAAACTGATAAGGGAAGTGCGTGATGCTTATCCTGATATTTCTATTGTTGGATTCAAGGCAGAGGCCGGCATAACAGAGGATGAGCTGATCACACGCGCAAAGGAGTCCCTGAATGCCGCTGAACTTGACATGGTGGTTGCAAACGAGGTAAGCATCACCGGGATGGGGACTGTGGAGAATGACGTTCATATAATATCTGCAATGGATGGTGGGATCGCCCATGTCAGTGGAAATAAGAGGCTGATCGCTGAAACACTGGCAGATAATGTAGAAGCTATTTTCAGGAAAAGAGATTCCGATGTCAATTGAAAGTTCTGTTGGTAAAGCCTTTGCTCCTGGTCATATTACAGGTTTTTTTGAGATTCATGATGATCCTGATCCACGCAGGAAAGGATCAACTGGTTGTGGTGTTGTCATTGATGGTGGCATTGCTGCCATTGTCACTCCGGGCGAGGAAAAGACCGAGATCTCTCTCGATGGTGTTTCTGTTAATGCAGACACCACTCGCTCTTTGATAGAACAAATCGTGGATCTTCCTGTCCATGTGGAATGCACCTCTTCAATTCCAATAGGTTGCGGATTCGGTGCATCCGCTGCTGGTGCTCTCAGTACTGCTTATGCGCTCAACGATGCCTTCTCACTGGGATTGACTTCCAATCAGCTTGTGGAAGCTGTTCATATCGCAGAGGTCAGCAACGGCAGTGGTATGGGGGATGTTGAAGCTCAGTATTTCGGTGGTGTCCCGATCAGGAAAGTTCCGGGTTGTCCTCCTTATGGTGTTCTTGACCGTGTACCTTCGCCTTCCTTTGAGGTTCATTGTATCGTACTTGGTGAACTTTCTACAGGTTCGGTGCTAAATGATGGGGGATTTATGAGGGAGATCAATTCTGCAGGTAGGTCCGCGTTGCGTTCTTTACTTTCACGTCCTACAATTGCGAATTTCATGGAGCTTTCGAAGCAGTTCACGTTGAAATGTGGGCTTGCAAGTGATCGTGTAATTGATGCTATCGAGGCAGTAGGTGCAGCAGGTGGCATGGCTTCTCAGGCAATGTTGGGTGAGACCGTTTTTGCCTGCTCGGATGGAAGTGTAAAAGAAGACGTTTTGGAAGCACTTTCAACTTTTGCAGAGGTTACTACTTATAATGTTACTTCGTGTTATCAACATCCTGGATAATTTTAAGTTTCTCATCGCATTTGTTCGCAATGATACGAAAGACTATTAATAAATAGGATGTATTCTTTAATTCAGTTAGATCATTATATACAAATCAGGAGTAAATTATTATGGTAATGGAAGATGAATGGGACATTAAAGGTCCCAGTGAGGGCAAGGAATCCCCTATGCCTGAAATTAAGATCCCTCCAATTGCAGTAGTGGCTCTTCGTGGGGCAGCTATTGTTTTAACGATATTGATCATCTTTTCTGTAGTTTTTGGATCGATATTCGTGTCTATTGGTGCTGGTGAAGTTGGTGTAAAATTCAGCCAGTTCGGTGGTGTCCAGGATGACGAACTTGGTGAAGGTCTACATATTGTACCTCCGTGGGTAAGTGTTACCAAGTATTCTGTAAGGAGCGAGGTTTACACAATGAGTGCAAGGACTTCAGAAGGTGAAGTTGTGGGCGATGACCAGATCAATGCACTTACAAATGAAGGATTGACCCTTGGTCTCGATATCAGTGTAAGGTACAGGCTTGTTGCAGAGGATGCAAGTGAGGTCCACAAAAAGCTTGGTACCGGCTATGCAGAAAAGATCATCAGACCTACGATAAAGTCCGTTATCAGGGAAGTTGTTTCCAGAAATACTGCCATGGAAGTGTATGGTGAACAAAGAGAACTGGTCGCAACCGAAATGGTTGAGGAGATGGAAGCTGCTCTTCTTGAGGATGGTATAATCGTTGAAGAGGTTCTTCTAAGGAACGTCAGGTTGCCGGAAAAGGTGGCTGATGCTATCGAGTCCAAACTTCAGGCGGATCAGGAAGCTCAGAGGATGGTCTTTGTGAAGCAGAAGGAACAGCTTGAAGCTGAAAGGAAAATAATCGAGGCTAATGGTGCTGCTAATGCGACCATTGTTCGGGCAACCGGAGAAGCAGAGGCTTTGCGTCTGATTAATGCGGAACTTGCAAAGAATCCGAAACTTATCAACTACAAGTATATCCAGATGCTCGAGGGACAGGAAGTTCAGACATTGGTAGTTCCTTCTGACCAGGGAATTATCCTGGATGCTACTGCTTGATCAGTGCGGTATGTAATATGAGCGAGATCCCGAAAGATCATCCAAGATATGCTTCCCTCTTAACAAGGGAGAAGATAGTCGAAGGTGTTGAAATTGGAATCACAAGTCAGCAGGGTCTGGTCGCACAGGGTCGGGGTGAATGCTTCGATTACCTGACCGGTGAGCAGACCACTGCCTCTGCTTTTTTGGCAGAGAAGGTTAGTGTTGCCATGTTGCTCCTTGCAGAGCGACCGGTACTATCGGTGAATGGCAATGCTGCTGCACTTGTTCCCGATTCTCTTGTAAAGCTCTCTGACGTGACCGGTGCGCCCCTTGAGGTGAATCTGTTCCACAGGACTGAGGAGCGTGTCAACCGGATAATCGACCACCTTAAAGACAACGGTGCATCAGAGGTTCTTGGCAGCAAGGCAGATGCCCGTCTTGAATTACAGCACAGCAGGGGGATCGTTGACAGCGAGGGCATCTACAATGCGGATGTGGTACTTGTCCCGCTTGAAGATGGTGACCGATGTCAGGCGCTTGTGGATATGGGTAAAAGTGTTATCACGATCGACCTTAATCCGCTATCGCGGACATCCCGTACTGCCACAGTGACAATTGTGGATAATGTGGTCCGTGCTGTGGACAATATGATAGACCTTTCCTCTGAGCTGAAAGGGCTTGATGAGGCTGAACTACGAAAAATTGTCAATGACTATGACAATTCTCGTACACTTTCCGATGCAGTACGGCAGATGATAAGAAAACTTGAAGAACTTTCAGATACGTGATGTATCTCATGGATCTGATCGACAGGACTCGGGAATTTGTTGCTTGCGTGCTTGCAGATGAACCGAGTTCTCATGAGATGTCACACATCGAGCGTGTGGAATCCACTTGCATGAAGATACAGGCAGAGGAAGGTGGTGATCTTCAGGTCATCAGGCTTGCAGCCTTGCTTCATGATGTTGGTGTCGTAAGGGAACATCGTGAGGGTGGCGACCATGCTGAATTCAGTTCAGAGATCGCCCGTGATTTTCTTTTTAGTGAAGGTTTGGATAGGTCCACGATCGACCACGTGGTATCCTGCATAATAACTCACAGGTTCAGCCGTGGGCATAAGGCGGAATCCCTTGAGGGGCAAATATTGCAGGATGCAGATCGTATCGATGCCCTTGGCGCTATTGGTGTATTCAGGGCAGTTATGTCCATGGGTGCATTGCGATGCCTGAAGCATGCCAGCGGTGTTGAGAAAAGCTCTTCAAAGAATGCATATGCAGAAGACCCTCTGGATGGCTTTGCCGAATATATGGAAATGAAACCTTTTAAAATAATAAACAGATTGAATACTGCCGCTGCAAGGGAGATCGCAGAGGATAGGCTTAAGATAATGCATCAATATCTTAATGCATTGGAGGACGAGACGTCCTTAAGATAACATTTACAGGTGTCATAATGGCTGATATCATAATAAAGAACGGTTATATTCTGACGATGGATCCTTCGTTGGAGAGCATCAAAAATGGTGTTGTTGTTATAGAAGATGGCAGGATCACGGATGTATGCGAAAATACAGAGGAGACTGCTGATACTGTAATAGATGCGCAGGGCAGCGTTGTGATGCCTGGTTTTGTGAACACTCACACCCATGCAGGAATGACACTTTTCAGGGGATATGCTGATGATCTTGCTCTTTCTGACTGGCTCGAGAACCATATCTGGCCGGCAGAAGCTGAACTGACAGCTTCTGATGTTTATGCAGGCACTCGTCTTGCATGCCTTGAAATGATTAAAAGCGGGACTATTGCATTTGCTGATATGTACTTCTTCATGGAAGAGGTTGGAAAGGTGGTTGAAGATTCAGGTCTTCGTGCTGCCCTGTCCTATGGGATGATTGAGCTATGGGATGAAGAAAAAGGCAAGGCTGAGCTGAAGAAAGGCAAAGCATTCATTAATGAGTGGGATGGAAAAGCCGATGGCAGGATATCTGCCATGTATGGTCCGCATGCTCCAAATACCTGCTCAAAAGAGTTCCTTATGAAGGTAAGGGAGCAGGCAACCGAGGACAATGCAAAGATCCACATCCATGTTCTTGAGACAGAAGCGGAACTTAACCAGATGAAAGATCAGTATGGTATGTGCTCTGTTAACATGCTGGACGAGATCGATTTCTTTGGTCCCGATGTCCTTGCTGCACACTGTGTATGGCTCTCTGATGGTGATATGGATATTCTCCGTAACAATAATGTCAATATTTCACATAATCCTGTAAGCAATATGAAGCTGGCATCAGGTATTGCTCCTGTTACGAAGTTGCTTGATCGCGGGGCGAATGTCTGTCTTGGAACGGATGGATGCGCTTCCAACAATAATCTTGGCATGTTCGAGGAGATGAAGACCGCAGCTTTGCTCCAGAAGGTCGAGACCATGGATCCGATGGCACTTCCTGCAAGGCAGGTGCTTGAGATGGCCACAGTCAACGGTGCAAAGGCACTTGACCTCAACAGCGGAATGATAAGGAAAGATTATAATGCAGATGTTATTATTGTTGACATGAACAAAGCACATTTGAATCCATTGTATGATGTTCCTTCTCACCTTGTGTACTCGGCTGGTAGCAGTGATGTGAGAACCACTATTGTAAATGGTAGAGTGCTTATGGATGATTACAGGGTCCTTTGCATGGATGAGCAGAAGGTCATCGATGAGGGTCGGGATGCAGCAGAGAAACTGATGTCCCGCGTGGATGCGAAGAAATAATTTGTCATTTGTTCAATTACATTGTTCATATTAAATTATATTTTACGCTTTAAATTGGAGATTCGAATATGAGTGAAAAAGAACTGATAGAATCCGGTGATATGAAGATCGGCTGGGTGCGTAATCACATGCCTGTGCTATCTATCATAAGGGAGAACTTTGAGCGCGAGCAGCCTCTTAAAGGACATAAGATCGCAATGGCGCTTCATGTCGAGGCAAAGACCGCCGCTCTTGTTGAGACCCTTGCAATAGGTGGTGCGGAAGTAGCTATTACCGGCTGCAATCCACTGAGTACACAGGATGATGTCTCAGCTGCTCTCAATACAAGGGACAACATTGATTGTTATGCTAAATACGATTGCTGTGGCGATGAATATTATGAAGCCATTGACAAAGTACTTGATATGAAACCTGACATCACTATTGATGATGGTGCAGATCTTATTTTCAAGCTTCACACCGAACGTCAGGACATGCTTCCTGAGATCCTTGGTGGCTGTGAGGAAACCACGACTGGTATCCACAGGCTTAAGGCAATGGAAAAGGACGGTGCTCTGAAGATGCCGGTAATTGCTGTCAACGATGCAATGACCAAGTTCCTTTTCGATAACCGCTATGGTACCGGTCAGTCTTCATGGGATGGTATCATGAGGACCACTAATCTGCTTGTTGCAGGAAAGACTGTTGTCATTGGTGGATATGGCTGGTGTGGAAAGGGTGCAGCAATGCGCGCATCCGGACTTGGTGCAGACGTCGTTGTGACCGAGATCGATCCTATAAGGGCACTCGAGGCACGTATGGATGGCCACCGTGTGATGTCAATGTCAGAAGCTGCAAAATATGGTGATATCTTTGTGACAACTACCGGTAACGTGGATGTCCTTACAAGAAAGCACTTTGAAGTTATGAAGGATGGTGCAATTCTTGCAAACTCCGGTCACTTCAATGTGGAGATCAACCTTGAAGAGCTCACTGCGATGGCAGATTCTATCAATATCGTCAGGAAGAACATCAAGGAGTATAATGTTGCCGGCAGGAAGATCAATGTACTTGCTGATGGAAGGCTTGTGAACCTTGCAGCAGGTGACGGCCACCCTGCAGAGGTAATGGACATGAGCTTCGCGAACCAGGCACAGTGCGTTAAGTATATTGCTGATAACAAGCTGGAGGCTGGAGTACACCCTGTTCCTCGTGATCTTGACATTTATGTTGCTGAGTTGAAGCTTAAGTCACTCGGAATCGAGATCGATGAACTTGAATCCCATCAGACTGAATACATGGAAGGCTGGGAGTGCGGGACATAATTGTCCTGCATTATTTTTTATGATTGTGTTTCCCCTTCATTTTTAAATCTGGCTTACAAATGTTTAAAACTTCTCTAAGTCTGGTTGGATTAGAATTGCATATGTCCATTAGTGGGATATGATGCGTTAGTGGCACAAGTTGCCTAATTATAAAAAAAAGAATGCGGTATTATTTTGATTACTTAATTCAGACTTGTAACTTTGTAAAAGTCCGAAATTATATTATATATATGTATTGAATTATTGCATGCCTGATTATTGATGCAATCATATGTCTTTTATATCTCTCTACTGTTTATGGGTCAATTACAAAATGCAAAGGCAGTTTCATAGAAATCCTTAAATAGTATTAGTCCCTCTTTGTGCCGTCGTACGAGGCATGCAATATGTGGCACTCGTACTATGTATCGTCATGGGCTCGTAGCTTAGTCAGGCAGAGCGTCTGGCTTTTAACCAGACGGCCTAGGGTTCAAATCCCTACGAGCCCGCCAGCAATCCTGGAATAATTGCTTGCATATTTTTAAGGAGGAGTATATTTGAGTAAGTTCAGCCTGCTTGACCACGAATTGATCCCCAATCATGAGATTATGGATGAGGATGAATTAAGGACTGTCCTGAAGCACTTTAATGTAGAGAGGGAGCAGTTGCCAAAATTAAAAGTAACCGATCCTATTGCACAGGAGATTGATGCGGTG